>JBBQQJ010000023.1:0-20085 GCA_038216165.1 Gemmatimonadales bacterium
GCCATCGCTTCCACCAATCCTGTGAACGTCGTCAAGGGATTGGTGGAAGCGATCCCTCGCTCCGCTCGGGATGAGGGATCGCTTCCACCAATCCCTTGACGACGTTCACAGGATGATGGGCCCCGGACGGTGGCACCGACCGAGGTCCCTCGCTGTGCTCGGGACGAGGGCCGACCACCAATCGCTGTTCGCTGTTCGCCGGCTGCCTACGCCATCGTCTTGTGCGTTTGCACCACCGCCAGCCCGAGCACCACCGCCCCCGCCATCCCGAGCCCGACGAGTGTGGGACCGACTTCAGCGAGGCCCGCCCCGCGCACCAGCACGGCCCGCATCAGCGCCACGAAGTGCATGACCGGGTTGGCATGCGCCGCCGTCTGGGCCCACGCCGGCATCGCCTCTAGCGGCGTGAACAGACCGCTCATCAGCAGGAAGATGAGCAGGACGAAGAAGGCGACGAACATCGCCTGTTGCTGCGTGCGCGTGACCGTCGAGATCCAGAGCCCCAGCCCGAGCGCCACCACGAGATAGACCGCGCAGGCGAGGAAGACGATCGGCACCGCCCCCACCGTGGGGATCCGGAACGCCACCATGCCGATCGTCAAGCCGACCGTGAAGATCGCCATCGCGATGAGCCAGAAGGGCAGCAGCTTGGCCGCGATGAACTGGCCCTTGGTCACGGGCGTCACGTTGAGCTGCTCGAGGGTGCCGAGTTCCTTCTCTCGGGTGATGCTCTGAGCGGTGAGCAGGAGGCCGATGATGGTGGTGAGCGAGACCAGCAATGCCGGTACCATCCAGTCGGTGTACGATCCCTCGGGGTTGAACCACGCGCGCTGGCGCAGCACCAGTCCGGGGGGGAGCACCCGGGGTCGGACCGCATCGGCCAGCCCGGCCTGCGCCGCGGCCTGGATCAGTCCGGCCACGGCGCCCTCCTCCGCATTGATCTGCAATTGCACCGCCGTCGGCGTGCCGCGGGTCAGCGCCGCCGCGTAGCCGGCGGGGATGTGCAGCACCGCGGCCGCCTCCCGGCGGCGCAACGCCTGCTCCCCGCGCGCGGGGCTGGGGGTGGCGAGCACCACCTCAAACTCGCCACCGCCCACCAGCCGGGTCACCAGGGCGGCGGAGGCGGTGGTCCGATCGTCATCGTGCACCGCGAGACGCGTGGTGCCGGTGTCAAAGGTGGCCGCATTGGCCAGCACGACGAGCTGGATCACCGGAATGAGCACCACCTGCACGAGGGTGGGCGGGTCCCGGAGGACCTGCAGGAATTCCTTGCGGACCAGCGCGAGGATCGTCCGCATCACCAGCTCAACCGGGTGGGCAGCCGACGGATGCCGAGTCCGAGGAGGGCCACGGCCATCACCGTGAGCATCGCCACCTCGCGCCAGAGGTCGGCGAGGCCAGCTCCCTTCACCATCACCCCGCGCACAATGGTTAGGAACCAGCGCGCGGGGATGAACTGGGCCACCGCGTACAGCGGCGCCGGCAGCGCGTTCAGCGGAAAGATGAAGCCCGAGAGCATCAGCGTCGGCATCAACAGGCCGGCGAGCGCCGCAAGGGTCGCCGTGCGTTCGGTGTTGGCGCGGGTCGAGATGAGGATGCCCAAGCCGAGGGAGGCGATGACATAGAGCAACGATGCCGCCAACAACAGCAGGGGCGAGCCACGCAATGGCACCCCGAACACCACGCGCGCCGCAAGCAGCACGACGAGCATATTGGCCATGCCGAGCACCACATAGGGCGCCACCTTGCCGAGCACCACGGCCGCCGGCCGCAGCGGGGAGACGAGCAGGAGCTCCATGGTGCCGCGTTCCTTCTCGCGCGTGATGGAGATCGCGGTCATCATCGCGGAGACAATCGTGAGGACCAACGCGATCAGTCCGGGCACAAAGAGATTCACGCTCTCGAGGGTGGGGTTGTAGCGCATCCGGGTCTGCAGCACCACGGGTGACACCCGTGGCCCGACGCGGCGCTCCCCGTGCCACCGCTCGAGGAGAGCGCGGGCGTAGAGCGTCATCACCCGGCCGGTGTTGGGATCGGAGGCATCGGTGATCACCTCCACCACCAGCGGTTCGCCGCGCGCCAGGCGCCGATCGGTGTCGCGCGGGAGGAGGATCGCCTGGCGCACCGCTCCCGAGCGCATCTGCGGTTCCACCGTGGCGTCATTGGTGGTCGTGGCCACGAGGGTGAACTGCTCCGACGACCGGATGCGTGCTGAGAGCGCACGGGTGGCGGCGTCGGGAATGGGAGCGACCACCATCACCGGGATCGCCTGTACGTCGGTGCGGACCGCGTAGCCGAAGAGGAGCACCGAGACGAGCGGGAGGAGCAGCAGGATCGCCAACGTCTGGCGATCGCGGAGCAGGTGGAGCGTCTCCTTGCGGACCAGGCCACGGAAGGCGCTCACGCCGCGGTCCCCGGGCGGGTGAGCCGGACGAACACCTCGTCGAGCGTGGGCACCCCGAAGGTGGCGCGCACCTCGGCCGCCGTGCCCAGCGCCGCCATCCGCCCATCCACCATGATCGAGATGCGGTCGCAATACTCCGCCTCATCCAGATAATGCGTAGTGACGAGGACGGTGGTGCCGGTGGCGGCAGTGGCATAGATCAGCTCCCAGAAGCGGCGGCGCGTGATCGGATCGACGCCGCCGGTCGGTTCGTCGAGGAACACCACCTCGGGCTGGTGCAGCAGCGCCACCATCAACGCGAGCTGCTGCTTCCAGCCCAGCGGCAGGCTCCGCACCAGGGCATCGCGTGACGCCTCGAGCCCGATCCGCGCCAGCAGCGCCGCCATTCGCTCACGGATCGTGGCTGTCGGAAGGCCATAGATGGTGCCGTAGAGCTCCACATTCTCGCGTACCGTGAGGTCGTCGTACAGGGAAAACCGCTGGCTCATGTAGCCGATCCGTCGGCGCACCCCCTCGGGGTCCGTCCGCACGTCGGCGCCAGCCACCGTTGCCTCACCCGAGGTGGGTTCGAGGAGCCCGATCAACATCCGGATCGCCGTGGTCTTCCCTGCGCCGTTGGCCCCGAGGAAGCCGAAGACCTCGCCGCGCGCCACGGAGAGTGAGATCGCGTCCACGGCGGTGAAGCTGCCGAAGCGCCGGGTGAGGTCGGTCGCCACGATCGCCGGGGTGCTCATGCCGCGTCCGCCCGCTCGGCCAACCGGTGAATGAACACATCCTCGATCCCGGCCCGGATCGGCACACCGGTGAGGTCGAGCAGCCCCTCAGCGGCAGCCCACGCCTGCAGCTCCGCGAGGATCGTCGCGGGGGCGACGTCGAGGCGCGCATCGGTGTAGTGCACCGTGGCGCCGAACGGCCAGGCTCCCACCGCGTGCGGGAACGACCGCAACACCCGGAGCAGCCCCAGCCGGTCGGCGGCGCGGATGGCAAAGAGGGGCAACGGAAAGCCATCTTCCACCGCGGCGGGGGTGTCAACCGCCAGGAAACGCCCGGCCTGCATCAGCGCCACGCGGTCGCAGCGCCCGGCCTCATCCATGTAGGGCGTGGACACCACCACGGTGAGGTCGTCGCCACGCAGCGCATCGAGCAGGTCCCAGAACTCGCGGCGCGAGACCGCGTCAACGCCAGTGGTCGGCTCATCGAGCACGAGCAGTGTCGGGCGATGGACGAGGGCACAACACAGCGCCAGCTTCTGCTTCATCCCACCCGAGAGGGCGTCGGCGCGCCGATCGGCGAACGGCGCGAGCTGCTGCCAGATCGCGTCGACCCGGGCCAGTCCCTCCGCCAGCGGCGTACCGAACACGTCCGCGTAAAACGCAAGGTTCTCGGCCACCGAGAGGTCGGGATAGAGCGCGAACCGCCCCGGCATGTAGCCGAGCTGGGGCCGGATCGCCCACGGCGAGGCGGCAGCATCATGCCCGAGCACCCGCACGGTGCCGCGATCCGGCCGCAGCAGTGTGACGAGGGCGCGGAAGAGCGTGGTCTTGCCGGCGCCGTCGGGGCCGATGACCCCGAAGAGTTCCCCGGGGGCCACCGCACACGACACCCCATCCACCGCCGCCGTGGTGCCGCGGCGGATGTGCACATCCGTCACCTCGACCACAGGCGCCGCCGCACTCACGGGGCCGACGCTGCGAGCACGAGCTCGCCCGGCATCCCGACCTTGAGGACGCCGTCGGGATTGGCGACCGTCACCTTGATCGCGTACACCTGGGTCGTGCGCTCATCGCGCGTCTGGATCGGGGTGGGGGTGAACTCGGCCCGGTCGGCGATCCAGGTGATCACTCCCGCATGCGTCCGGAGCGTCCCCCCCCCAGCATCGGTGCGCACCGCGACCGCCTGGCCGATCCGCAGCGGGGCCAGTTGCGCACCACTCACCCAGGCGCGGAACGTCAGGGTGTCGAGGGCCGCCAGGGTGGCGATCGGGCGACCCGGCCCGACCAGCTCGCCCGGCTCCGCCAGACGATTGAGGATCGTGCCCCGTTGGGTGGCACGCACACTGGCCCGCGCGATCCGATCGTCGAGCTGCGCCCGCTGCGCCGCCACGACCTCCACCTCGCGCGTCACCACGGCGCGCATCGCCGACGCCCCCTCGAGCTGCGCCACGAGCAGTCGCACCTGCTCCTCGGCGCGATCGGCCTGCTGGGCCGTCGCCGCAGACTGCGCTGCCAGCCGCGTCATCCGGCCGCGCTCACGCTCGGCCAGGCTGTGCTGGACCTCGAGCGCACGCTGCTGGGCGGCAACCTCCGCCAGCCGCCCCGTGGCGGCAGCCTGCCGTGCCGCGAGCTCATCGCGTTGCAGCACCATCGGCGCGGTGTCAATCACCGCCAGGAGCGCACCCGGCACCACGACGTCGCCTTCCCGTGCGAGCACCGCGAGGAGCGGACCGGCGACCTCGGCCCCGAGCGTCACTTCGTCGGCCTCGAAACTGCCCCAGGCCGCGGTGTCATCCGTTGAGCAGGCCGCGAGCGTCGTGAGGGCCAGCAGCGTCCAGCGCATCGTGGTCATCGGTCAGTCCTCGGAGACGGGGAGGGGAATCCCCAGCGTGGTCAGGAAGGCGGCCTCGGCCCGCACCAGTTCCGCCCGATGGCGGCGCTCGGCGAGGCGGGCCTCGAGCAGATCGGTGCGGGCGGCCACGTAGACGGCGGCGGTGATCAGCCCTTCGTCGAGCTGCAACTGTGCCGTGCGCTCGATCGCGGCCCGCAACGCCACGAGCCGGGCGTCGTCGACAAATCCATCCTGCAACTGTTGCATCAGGGCGAGGTCGGCCTCCACCGCGCGCGCGAGGCGTGCAGCAAGGGCCGTCTCCTCTGCCGCCACCACCGCCGCCTGCTCGCGGAGCGCAGTGGCCGAGCGGTCGGCCGAGCGCCACGTCCATGGACGCCAGGTCACCCGCACCCCACCCTGCCAAAAGGCCGCCGGATCACGCTGGAACTGGTTGAGCCCGGGGCGGCCGACACCCGCTTCGGCAAACGCCGACACCATGGGCCGATTCTCGAGCCCCGCCAGCAGCGCTTCCTGTCCGAGTCGGTGTTGGGTGGCGCGCAACTGGGCGAATTCCGGTCGCGCGCGCAGCGTGTCGAGCGCGCCGGTGGCCGCACGCGCCACCACCGGCCCGAGGGGGGGGGCGACCAGCGTCGCGCTGGTGTCGATGTCGGTATCGGCGAGTCGGGCGAGCACGGCCAGGGCGGCGAGGCGCTGGCTCGCGGCCTGGCGCCGCTGCCGCAACACCGTGAGTCGCTCCGCTTCGATCGTCGCCGTATCGCTCGGGAGCGCCACCCCCTCGTGCACCCGGGCGCGCACGCCGTCCAGCCGCGCGCGGAGATCCTCATCCACTGCCGTCAACTCGGCCAGACGCTCCTGCAGCAGCCACGCCGTGAAGAAGGCGGCATCCACTTCCCCGCGGAGGGCATGCTGCGCCACGGTCACGCCCGCCTGCTGTTCCACCAACCGCGCAGTCTCCAGCGCCACCCGACCGGCCACCGTCCCGCCGCCGTACAGCAGCTGGTCCGCCTGCACCACTGCCTGCCAGCGATCACGGGGGGGAGACGGCGGGTTCACGCCCGCCACCCCGAGTTCGACGCGCGTGACATCGCTCTGGTGCGTGGCCTGGGCACGAAGCCCAAGCTGCGGCAGGCGCGCGGCCTGCAGGACCGCTGTCCGTTCCGCCGAGGCGATGGCGAGGTGGGCGGACTGGCTGTTCCGCGCGTCGGACGCGATGGCCTGGGTGTGCAGCCACCCAAGGTGCAGGGTGTCCTGCACGGGGACCGTCCACAGGACCACGGCAAGCAGGATCATGGGCGCAGCCCCGAAAGGAAGAAGGTGGCCGCCTGCTCAACCCGCTCGTCGAGGAAGGCGTCGTAGGCATCATCGGACATCGCGAGCACATGGCGCACGATCGGGCGCGCCACGACAGGAAAGACCAGCATCGAGATCAGATGCACCAGGAAATGCTCCACGGTGATCGGGCGGATCGTGCCCTCGGCGATCGCCGCGTCCACCTGTCTGCGCAGGGCGTCGAGGGACGGCCGCCCGTGCGCGCCGATCAGCGAATCCAGCCGCTCCGGGGCAGTGTGCACCTCGGACAACAGGTAGATCGCCAGATAGGGATGGGCACGGTGGAACGCGACCTGGCGTTCAGCCAGGGCCCACACCCGTTCCTCGAGGGAGAGCGCTGGGTTGCCCAACACCCCGAAGATCGAGGGCAGCAGCGTGGCGGCGGCCCGACGGAAGACCGCATCAGCCAGCGTCGCCTTGGTGCCGAAGTAGTAGTGCACGAGCGCCTTGTTGACCCCGGCCTCGGCCGCGATCTCCTGGGTGCGGGCGCCGGCGGTGCCGCGGCGGAGGAACACCCGATGCGCGCCATCGAGGATCCGCTCGGCGGTGTCGGCGTCGGCAACGGGTTCCGGCGTGTCGACGCGGGCTACCGGCACTGCACCATTTGGTTTAACCATTTGGTTAAGGTACGGGCAAGAGAAGGCCCCCGCAAGGGGCGACGCCGTCCGCTGTTCGCCGTCACGGCACCGGGGCCGTCCGCTGTGGCACCTCGATCCGGCCCACCATGTTGGCATCGCTGCCGTACCAGATCGTTCGCGTGGGCGCGTGGAAGACCATGTGCCGGATCGTATTCGGCGCCTCCACCCCGACGGCCTGGTTGACGACGAATCGCTCGGTGGCGGGGTCGAAGCCGATCAACCGATTCGGGCGCGGGCCCGTCTCGACATACCACATCCGGCCGAGGTCGTCGGAGGCCATCGCATAGGGCAGCGACATTCGGGCGCTGGGCGAGGCCCATTCCGTCACCTTGCCCGTGGCGGGCTCGAGCCGGCCGAGGTAGCCGCGCGCGTAGTCCACGTACCAGATCGTGCCGCCGACCCCGAGCGCCATCCGACGGGGCCGGGCACCCTCGGGCAGGGTGTATTTGGTGAGGCGGAGAGTCTGCGGATTGATCGAGGCGAGCGTGTTGGTCCCGAACTCACAGAACCATGGGGTACCCTTGGCGTCCACCACGATCCCATAGGGCCGCGTGCGCTCACCCACCTGGATGAGATCGACTTTGCCGGAGGGCATGTGCAGCCGGCCCACGTAGCCCGCCTGCTGGGCGGTGAACCAGATGTTGTCCTCCCCGTCGAAGGTGAGCGTGTGCGGGTCGCCCACTGCCGGGTCGGGCATGGGATAGCGGATGATCTGCTTGGTGGCGGGATCGTACTTGCCGATCATGCCGTTGCGGTTGCCGGCATACCAAACGGCGCCGCGCTGGTCGACGATCAGGTTGTGCGGATTGGTGCCTTCGTCGATCTCGACGCGGGTGAAGGTGCCCGCGGTGGGTTCGAGCACGGCGAGGTAGTTCCCCACCTGGCCCACAAACCAGATCCGGCCATCGGGCGCCACGAACGGGTCGCGCGGTCGGGACCGCTCGTACGGCACGGTCCATTCATCAACGGCGGCGGTGAGGGTCGGGCCCTGGGCGGCGAGGGAGGTGGCAACCGCCAGCATGGCGGTGCCCACGGCGAGCACGTATCGCATGAGGCACTCCAGGTGAAGTGAGCGTATGAGAGTGATACGCACGAGCCGCGTCGGGTGTTACAGCGGCCACGCGACGTCGGGATGCGCCAGGCTCAGGTGGAAGGCGAGGCTCCCTCGCCGCCCAACACCCGTGCGATGGTGGTGAGCAGTTCCTCGGCCGTGTAAGGCTTGGCCAGGAAGGCGGACGGCACGAGCCCGGATGCGCCCTCGGCCTGCCCGTGCGACGGCAGTCCACTGGCGGTGATGATACGAACCTCGGGCTCGACCCGGCGGAGCTCCTTGACCAGGGCGGGTCCATCCATCCCGGGCATCATCATGTCGGTCAACACGAGCGCGATGTCCTCGTGCTGGCGCGCGAAGATCGCGAGCGCCTCGCCCCCATCCGCGGCGACCATTACGCGATAGCCGAAACGCTGGAGCATCTGGCTCACCACCATGCGAATCGCCACCTCGTCGTCCACAACCAGGATCAGCTCGCCCTCGCCGCGAGGCAGCGGCGAGGTGGGCGCACCACCCGTCCCGGTCGCAGTGCCATCCGATGCGGCGGGGAGGTAGACACGGAAGCAGGTGCCCACCTCCGGCTCGCTGTAGACGCGGATGATCCCGCCATGGCTCTTGACGATGGCCAGGGAGGTCGACAGGCCGAGGCCGGTCCCCTGCCCGACCGCCTTGGTGGTGTAGAACGGCTCGAAGATCCGATCGATCATCCCCTGCGGGATGCCATCCCCCGTGTCCTCCACCTCCAGCATCACATAGCGGCCGGGTCGGGCCTCGTCGAACAGCCCGACCTCGTTGCCCACCAGGGTCCGCAGGGCGGCGCGCAGCGTGAGCGTGCCACCCTGCGGCATCGCGTCGCGCGCATTCACCAACAGGTTCATCGCCACCTGGTGCAGTTGCGTCGGGTCACCGAGCACGGGGGGAAGGTCGTCGGGCAGCACGAGGCGCGTGGTGATCGACTTGGGGAACGTCTCGGTGGTGATCGTGGCCAGCTCGCGGAGCGTTTGTCCGAGCGCCACGTCCAGGCGGCGCCCCTCCACCCCGCGCGCGAAGGTGAGCACCTGCCGGACGAGCTCCGCGCCACGCTGCGCGACCGCCTCGATCGTGGCGAGCAACGGTTCGCGCGCCTCCCGGCTCTCGGCCTCGCGCAGCAGCGGGATCGACAACAGGATCGGGGACAGAACGTTGTTCAGGTCGTGGGCGATCCCGCTGGCGAGGGTCCCGATGCTCTCCATCCGCTGTACCCGGAGGAACTGCTGCTCCAGCGTCCGCCGTTCGGTGATGTCCTGGAGGCCGCCCTTGATGGCGACGATCTCGCCCGTCGCATCCCGTTCCGCGGCGCCCATCGTGCGCACCCAGAGGTGTCGCCCGTCGGCCGTGACGAGCTGGGCCTCGACGTCATACGGCGTCCCGTCCGCCAGGCATGCCGTCACCGCCTCCGTGAGCACCGCCTGCGAATCCACGTCGTAGAAATCCAGGGCTTGGGCGAGGGTCGGGGAGGAACCGCGCGGTACCCGGTGAATGTCGCAGACGCCATCGGACCAGATGACGCGCGGTGGTCCCTTCGGGAGACGCCACCCCCCGATCCGCGCCAGCGAGGAGGCAATCTCCAGCAGTTCCTCGGACGCTTGGCGCGCCGCTTCGGCCAGCCGGCGCTCGGTCACGTCAATGTGCATGACCACGACGCCGGGGGCGGCGGCTGAGTCGGTGCCCGACGCCATCACCCGGAACCAGCGATGCTCCGTTGGCGAGTGACAGGGATATTCCAGGGTGAACTCGCGGCTCTCGCTGCGCAGGATCCGCCGGATGCCGGCAGCCACCAAGTGGGCCTCCTCGGCGTTCTCCCCGGTGGCCTGTTCGCAGATGGTGAGATAGTTCAGGCCGTGGCCGTGAGCGGGCAGCGTCATGTCGTTGCAGGTGGCAAAGCGCCGCCACGACTCGTTCACCAGGACCACCGTGCCCTCGGCATCCAGGAGGGCGATGTTGGCGGGCAGCGCGTCGAGGATGGTCTCCTGTTGCCGCACGAGCGCGCGTTGCACGCGGTCGCGCTCGACCAGCTTGGCGCGCGCCTCGGCCAGCAGGAAGGCCTCTCCACCCGGGCCCACGACCGTGTCGACGCCCTCACCCAACAGCTCCTGCAATGCGTCCTCCGCCGCCCGGACCTGACGGAGGAGTTCGGTCACCCGGGCGGTGTCGAGAGGTGGGGGGGGGGAGCTCATGCCGCCGTCGGCAGCCCAAGGGTGGGTGCATCGAGGTCGGCGACGCCCGTGGGCGCCTTCGTCAAGGTGGTCTCCGAACCCGACCGTGTCATGGATACCTTCAGTCCGGTACAGGGATGTGCAGGGCTCATGTAATGTCTAACAGAGTCCGGCGGAGGGGAAGGGGCGCTCGCCCCCGGCGCCTCGATCACCCTCACGGCACTCGAGGCCGTGGCTCACGCTTGCCCGGGTTGGCCCGGGTGCTAGCTGGGGCGCCTCAGATCCCCGCGACCAGGTCGAGCCGCACCACCCGGTACGCCGGTGCATACGTCGTCGCAAAGCGTGCGCTGTGGTGCACCGCCGGGTAGCCCGCGCGTTGCTGTGCCGCCACCCATGCCGCCACCTCAGCCCTCGGCCACGCCAGCCGGCCCCGCGACACCTCGCCGCGCAGCGCCTCAAGCGCACAGCCCAGCGTGGCGGTGTCGGTGGGAGTATGGGCGGTGGCGATGAACGCCGCGAGGAGCCGTGCCGGATCACCGCGCGCGGCCACAAACGGTCGCAGGTGCACCCGGGCGAAGCCGCCGAGGGTGTCCACCAGCGGTTCCTGCGGGCCCGGGCCAAAGGTGGCGAGTTCGCGGATCAGCCAGGCGCGCGAGGCATCCGCATCGGCGATCGCATGCTCACTGCCGAGCGCGGCCTGATGGAGCAGCTTGTAGGCGTCGGCGAGCTCCCAGGCGGGGTACCGTGCCGCGTGGCGCTGCAGCAGCGCCGCCCAAGGGGCGTGGGCGCAGGGCGCGAGGACGGTGGCCAGCAGGGCGAGGGTGGGGAGCATCGGTGCGGGGGGCTGGGGGGAAACGGGCACGGGGGAAACGGCGCGTCTGGCCCGTTTCACCCGTGATCTCGTGAGCTGGTTGGCCCAGAGGCACCGACCGGAGTCGAACCGGTGATGGAGGTTTTGCAGACCTCTGCCTTACCACTTGGCTACGGCGCCTGAGCACCGGATTCTAGCGGCAGAGCAGGATCGGGGCAATCGGTGAGGGGCGAATCACCCCACCGGTGCGCGTCAGACCGGCTTGCGCCCGCTGATGACGCGCAGCAGCACGATGACGATGGCAATCACCAGGAGCACATGGATGAAGCCACCGATGGTGTAAGACGTCACCACCCCGAGAATCCACAGCACCAGCAGAATCATTGCGATTGTAAAGAGCATTGGTAAACCTTCTGTGTGAGGGAACGACCTACAACTGTTCCGACGAACCAGCGTGCCGGAGCGACACACGAGTGCAAACGGTGGGCAGAGCGTGCCCGGAAAGGCCAGCGGTGTCATGTCCATCCAAAGGTTGAGGTGCAGACGAGCCGGACTTCTCCTCGGGGCGGTGCTCGTCCTCCCCGGCATCGCGGAGGCGCAGGCCGCTGCTCCTCCGCGTCGTCTGACCACGGCCTCACCCTGCTCCCCCGGCCAACTCGCTGCTGGCTGCCTGATCACCCTCGGCACAGGCGTCCCCGTCCCCGACCCGGCACGACACGGCCCCGCCTACGCCCTCGTGATCGGCGACCGCAGCTTCCTGTTCGATGCCGGTGCCGGCGTGATGCGGCGGGTGGCGGCCGCGGGGATGCCGATCAACGGCTTCACGGCGGTGTTCCTCACCCACCTGCACAGCGATCACACCGTGGGGCTCCCCGACGTGCTGCTCACCACCTGGACGATGGGCCGGCGCGGCCCCTTCCCGCTCACCGGCCCGCCGGGTACGGCAGCGATGGTGCGCCACCTGCTCGCGGCCTGGCAGGAGGACATCACCGTCCGCACCACCGGACTCGAGCAGGGGCAACCGGCCGGCCCGGGGGTGAGGGTGATGGAGTCGCGCGGCGGCGTGGTGTACGACAGCGCCGGCGTGCGCATCACGGCCATCCCGGTGCCGCACGGCGAGCTCACGCTCGCGTTCGCCTACCGGATCGAGACGCCCTCGCGGGTGATCGTCCTCTCGGGCGACACCGCGCCGAGCGACGCGGTGGAGGCGGCCGCGCGCGGTGCGGACCTGCTCGTTCACGAGGGATACCCGGAGGTGCGCCTCGTGCCGGAAAACCGTCCCGGCGGTGACGCGTGGCCGGCCTACATGCGTGCGGTGCACACCAGCGATGTCGCGATCGGTCAGCTCGCGCGACGCGCGGGCGTGCAGCGACTCGTGCTCTCGCACTTCGTGTGGATGGGTGGCACGCCCGCGGAGGTGATCGCCGGAGTGCGGCGCGGCGGCTACACCGGGCCGGTCAGCGTGGCGGAGGATCTGGAGGCGTACTAGGCGGCGAGCACGAACGGGGTTGTCGACCTTGACACGATCCGTCCGAGTCCCCATTTACGCTCATCCCCACAGGAGATCGCGATGCCTTTGCCGGTGCTTGCCGCACTCTCGCTGTTGAGTGCCCCGCTCGTTCAGGAATCCGTGATGGCACCGCCCCCCCGTGGCCGGCTGCCCCGACCGGTGCCCACCGCCCCGATCATGCGGGTGAATGACAACCGCCAACCGGCGGGGACGCTCGCGGGGGGGGTGCTCACCTTGTCGCTCGACATTGTCGAGGCCGGGTTCCAGGCCGAGGGCGACCATGACCCCGTGGTGCGGGCGCTGGCGTTCGCCGAGCCCGGCAGGGAGCCGGTGGTACCCGGCCCGCTGATCCGCGCACCCCACGGCACCACGGTGCGGCTCACGGTGCGCAATCGCTCCGACTCGGCCCTCACGCTGGGCGGCCTTCGCCGAACGATGCCCGCTGACCGCGACACCGTGGACCTGGCCGCGGGAGAGACGCGCACGATCACGTTTCGACTCGACAAGGTGGGGAACTACTTCTACTGGGCTGCGCTCAAAGGGCTGTCGAGCTATGACGAGCGACTGTGGCTCGACTCACAACTGACCGGCGCGCTCATCGTCGACGCCGCGGGGACCCCGCCACCTTCGCCGCAGGAGCGCATCTGGCTCATCACCGAGTGGTTCCACGAGTTTCCGGAGACGCAGAGTTTTGAATCGGTGCTGGTGTTCAACGGGAAGGCCTGGCCGTACAATGAGCGGCTCACCTTCATGCAGGGCGATTCGGTGCATTTCCGGATCATCAATGCGACGGCAGTGGAGCATCCGCTGCACCTGCACGGCTTCTATTTCCGGGTGCAGCGGCACGGCGGCGAGCGCGCTGACACGGTCGTCCCCCGATCGCGGCAGATGCTGCAGAACATGCGCACGATCCCCATCGGCGGGTCACTCGCCCTTTCCTTCGTACCCACGACCCCGGGCAACTGGGTGTTTCACTGCCACTTCGCCGGGCATGTGGGCGAGGTCGTGAGTCTGCACGGCGCGCACGATGCCCAGGTGGCAGCGGGATCCGGGCCGGCCCCCGAGCACGATGCCCCCGGGGGGCACACCATGCGTGGCCTGGTGATCGGGATGCACATCACGCCTGCTCCAGGGTATCGCGAGGCGGTGGCGGCCAACGCGCGCACCATCAACCTGCTGATCCAGAAGCGGGCGAACGACCTGCCCGGCGGCCAGACCGCCTACGGCTTCCTGCTGCAGAGCGGCACGGAGGTACCGGCACGCGACTCGCTCGAGGTTCCCGGACCCGTGCTCGAACTCAAGCGAGGCGAGCCGGTGCGGATCGTGGTGCAGAACAATCTCGATGAACCGAGCGGCGTGCACTGGCACGGCCTGGAGATCGAGAGTTTCCCCGATGGCGTGCCAGGGTTCAGCGGCCTCGGCGACCGGATCATGCCGCCGATTCCCGCGGGGCAATCCTTCGTGGCGGAATTCACACCGCCGCGGAGTGGCACCTTCCCGTACCACTCGCATCTGCACGAGATGCGCCAGATCGGGTCGGGGATGTACGGCGCCATCATTGTCAGTGACACGCCGCGCGATCTCACGCGCGATCATCTGATCGTGGCCGGCGGTGGTGGGCTGCCGATCTTCTACAAGCAGGCTCCCAACTTCCTGCTGGTCAACGGTCGCCGCGTGCCGCACCCGATCCAGATGACCGTCGGTGAGGTACACCGGATGCGGATCGTGAGCATCCACGCCGATGAGATCCTCCACTTCCGCTTCGGCAGCGACTCACAGGTGGTGCGCTGGCGACCACTGGCCCGCGATGGCGCCGACCTCCCCGCAGCATTGCGCACCCCCCAATTGGCCCTCATGGAGATGGGACCCGGGGAGACCGGTGACTTTACCTACGTGCCCACCACGGTCGGTCGGTTGCAGCTGGAGGTGTGGATCGGGAGGGCGGGCTCGCGCGTGGTGGTGCCGGTGGACGTCGTGCCCAAGCCGCGATAGGTGGGCGCCGGCGCGAAGCGCAGGACACCTGACACACGCCTCCGCGGCGACGGCCTCCTCCTCTGCACCGAGGAGCCCCGGCAGAGCCCGCCCAGACGGACGGTGCGCACGGGCTCAGGCGGGGGGCGTGGCCAGGTCGGCGACCGGAAGCGTGAAGAAAAAGGTCGAGCCCTCGCCGACGGTGCTCTCCACCCAGATGCGACCGCCGTGGCCTTCGATGATCCGGCGCACGATGGCGAGGCCGAGGCCCGTACTCTGTTCGCCCTCCGTGCTGCGCACGCTCGACTTGCCGAAGGGGGTGAACAGTTTGGGCAGATCGGCGGCGGGAATGCCCTGGCCTTGGTCTCTGACGGCCACCGTCACCACGCCGTCGGCAGCGGCGAGACGGACCACGACGGGGTTGCCGCGATGAGAGAACTTGACCGCGTTGGTGATGAGGTTGTTGAGCACCTGCTGGATCTTGCCGACATCGAGAGAGACCAGCGGCAGGGGCGGCGGGGACACGAACGCGAAGGCGATCACCTTCCGGGCGGAGAGCACGCGCTTGAGGGTGATGTTGCGCTCGATGAGCTCGACGAGATCGGTGGGTTGGCGATCGAGGTCGAGGCGGCCGGACTCGATCGCGGTGACGTCGAGCAGGTCGCTGACCATGCGCAGCATGAACTCGCTGGTGTCCTTGATGGTGGTGACGAAATCGCGCTGTACCTCGGTGAGGACAGGCCAGGCCTCGGCGGCAAGGAATTCGCTGTAGCCGTGGATGACGCCGAGGGGGTTGCGCAGATCGTGCGCGACCATGCCGAGGACGCGGTTTTTTTGTTCGTTGAGTTTCTCCAGCTCGGCGTTCTTGCGAGCCATCTCGCGCTGGAGGTTGGCGAGTTCATTGTTGAGTTGCGTGAGCTCGCCATAGATGGCCGCATCGCGCTTGCCGTGGCGCTCGGTTGCGAGTGCGAGGTCCTTCGCCGTGGAGCGAAGCGCGTTGGTCTGGTCGTTGTTGATGCGCGTGAGCTCGTCGTTGAACTGGGCCAGGTCACTGCGTGAACGGACGGCCATGATGAGATATCCCTCGTCAATGCGCGCGCCGACGAAATGCAGCGGCACCAGCACCTCATCTATCGGCACGGTGATCTCCCAGTCATAGGCGACCTCGTGCGTCTGCAGTGCCGTGAGAAACGCGAGGGCTTTATCCCGGACCGCCCCATCCACCAGGTCGGCGAACGGGGCGCCGGCGGGGGCACGGACGGCGAGCCCGAGGTCATCGCGCAGGAGGCGAAGCACTCGGCCGTCGGCTGCGCAGAGGAGCACGATGCCGCCGCCGGCCACGTGCCGGGGAGGGGTCATGCCGTGCCCGCGTGGACGAGGGTATTGGCGAGCTCGATGGCACGCTGCGCGTCGGCCGCGGTGCCGTCGGCGCCGAGACGCCGTGACAGGTCGGGGTCGCGGTTGAAGGGAGAGCCCCCAACGAGGATCTTGACGTGAGCGCACTCGGGGTCGGCGCGGACGGCCCGGATCATCGCGTCGACATCCGCGACGTGGTGCGCAATGGTGGCGGAGACGGCGAGCACGTCGGCGCGCCGTGCGATGATGGTCGAGATGATGTCAGCGTGCGGTGTGTTCGCGCCGAGATAGAAGGTGTTCCAGCCATCCATCTCGAAGAAGTCGGCGACCATGCGAACGCCGAGTTCGTGCAGGTCGCCGGAGACGCAGGTGGCGACGAGGGTGACGCCTTTCTTGTCGGCTGAGAACAGGTGCGTGTAGAGCTGCGACATGATGAGTTGCGTGGCGGCGGTGCAGTAGTGTTCCTGTGCCACGGAGATCTTGTTGATTTGCCAGAGGCGACCGATCTCGTGTTGGGTGGGCGCGAACACGTGCAGGTAGATGTCGCGGATGGCGGCGCCGGTGGCGACGGCATCGAGGACAAGCCGGCTGGCGAGGTGGCGTTCGCCTCGACGGAGGGCTTCCAGATATTGGTGCGCGAGCGGCGACAATGGCTCGCCAGGATGGAGAAAGGTCGGGAGCTCGTCGGGCAGGGCGGGCAGCGCGGCGATGGCGGCGCGCACAAAGGCGACGGCGGCTGTGCCGGTGTCGGCGGGGAGCTGTTCCGCGATGAGATCCGCGAGATGGTGGAGCTCGGCGGCAAAGTCCGCGGTCGCGATGCCGCGTTGCCCGAGCATCACCTTGGCCCACGCGACGTAATCGGTGAACAGGGCTGGGTTGTCGAGGGCGAGCGCTTGGGCGAGATACGCCAGGTGGTCGGACGAGGTCGACGGCACGGCGGCGTGCGGCACGCGCTGACGGAGTGCGGCGGTGAGGACGGCGTGGTGGTCGCGGATGGCGGCATCGGCGGTCTGGGGCGTGGGATTCATGGCGGGCACCGTGGAGTGCGGGTGGTGGCGCTGGTTGAGCAGCACGTGACGGGCAATCCCCAGCCGCAGCCGCTGGTGGTGCCGACGGTAGCGTCTGCCGGTTCCGTACCTGTTACGGGGGACGTCCGGCGTCGCTCCAGCAGCACGTTGGCGACGGCTGACAGCCGCCGTTGCGCGTGGTGCTCCGCGAACCCCGCCAAGGCGAGCCGCGCCATACCGCCTGCTGGCCGCACGCATCGCCGCCGTCGAGCGAACAGCAGCGAAAGCAGCACCACGGCGCCACCGGTCATGACCACGGGCAAACCAGGGCCCAGGCGCGGCACCAGCATCAGCGCACCGTCGGCGTGCGTGAGTGCCCAGGCACGCCAGAAGAGCAATGCGCCCGCTCCGACCGAGCTGCAGCCGATCAGGGCCAGCAGCGGGCGCATCCACCGTCGGGTGTCGTCGCCCGAGTATGGATCGAGCGCCACCAGCTGGCGGCACGCCGCGACGGCACCATGCAGATCACCCGCACGCTCACTGCGCTCGCGTTGTGCCAGCACCGCGCGCCGATGGATCCGCTGCAGGTCGCGGCGCGTGTCGTCGAGCCAATGGCCGAAGTCGACCGCATCCGGCAGCGAGAAGCTGTCGAGCAACGGCGCCGCGTGCAGCTGGGCCACTCGACCGAGGTCATCGCCGGCCACGGCATCGCGGAGGTCGAGGACATCGCACGAGAGTGCCTGGGTGCCGAGGAGGAGGCCGTCGCCGAGGGAGACGATCGCCTGCTTGCCGAGGGCGCCGCGGAGGACATGGACGCTCTGCGAACCATTGCCCACGTTCACGCAGAGCTCATTCCTGGGGAAGATTGGGGCTAACCGGTCCGCATCATCTGGAGCGCGTTGGTTGTCGTCATCCCCTCGTGTCCCATCCTCAAGGAGTAGCCTAATGCGCGTCCCTGCCCTGCTGTCCGCTGTGCTCACCCTCGTCGCCTGCGAGGCCTCCGCCCCCACCACCCCGGACGACGGCCCGCTTCAGCAGCTTCGAACCGGCCAGGAAGGGCGAGGAGACTTTCCGCTTCGGCAATAGCTGCTTCTCGGACCCGACCTTGGGGGCGATGGGCTACCACTACGTCAACGTCGCGCTCCTCGATGGCACGACCGACCCACTCCAGCCCGAGGCGGTGATGTACGAGCCACAGGCGAGCGGCACGCTGAAGCTGGTTGGGTTGGAGTACGTGGTGCCGGGTGCCGCGTGGGCCAACAGCGAGCCGCCGCGCCTCTTCGGGCGGGACTTCAGCTTCGGCGGCGGGCTGTGGACGCTGCACGTCTGGCTGTGGCAGGCAAACCCGAACGGCATGTTCACGCCCTGGAACCCCACCGTGAGCTGCGCCAATGCCGCAGCCGCCATCTCCGCGGAGCACACGCACTGATGCCACGCTACCTGATCGAGCGGGAGATTCCGAACGCCGGCGCCCTGAGCCCGGACGAGCTGCAGGCGATCTCGCAGAAGTCCAAGAGCGTGCTCGAGGAGCTCGGGCCGTCGATCCAGTGGGTGCAGAGCTACGTCACCGGCGACAAGATCACCTGCGTCTACATCGCGCCGAACGCCGACCTGATTCGCGAGCACGCGCGTCGCGGCTGCTTCCCGGCCGATCGGGTCTTGGAAGTGGCAGCGATCATCGATCCGGCGACCGCCGAGTAGTCGGAGCGCGTTGACCGCATGATGGCGGCAGGGAACCCCCAGCTGGCACAGTTGGGGGTTCCTCGCGTCGTGGATCCAGACCTGCCAATGCGCTGATCTGCGCGCCAGCGTCCCCCTCAGCCAGACGGATCCTTGGTGCGCGTCCGGCTGACCCCCGTCAGGATCCCGATGCCCACCATGATCACTGACGCAATGATCACCCACGTGGTGGGCACCCCAGCCCTGATCAGGCCCCACGCCACACCACCGATGACGATCAGAAAACCGACGGTAAAGATGCCGAACGACATGGTCTGCCTCGAGTGCGATGAGATCTGTAACGTACCCTCGTGGTCGCTGCGCGGAAACATCGGCAGATCGGTCCTCGTCCCTTCGATGGAGGACCGCCTGCCGGTCAGCTCGCCGACCCGACCGGCCCGATGCTGCCCGGAGTGGCGCCTGCCTATGTCGCCACTTTTTCCCGATGACCTCCGTCGGCATTCGTGAGCTCCGGGACCGCCTCGCCCATTGCCTCCGCGAAGTGGAGCGCACCGGGGATCCCCAGGCACCGATCACGATTGTCACGTGCAACGCGCGCATTCGCGAGCACGCCGCGTTGCTGGGGCTGCGAGTGGCGTGAGGAGGAACGGCGGACACCGTTCCCCCCTCACCCCTCACCCATCCACCACATACGCCTCCATCGCGAAGTACTCGGCCAGCCCCAACCGGTTGAGCAGATCCGCCGTCCCTTTGTTGCGCGCCTCCACCCGCTGCCAGAACTCGCGCGCGTCCTGCCCGGGGAACGGCGCGGAATCCTTCTGGCTCTGGTGCTTGAAGATCGCCTGGATCTTCCGGTCCAATTCCTCGGGCGCCAGCGGCACCAGCCACGTCGCCTCGGTCACCGGCCACTCCTGCCATGCCCCGCGGTAGAGCCAGACCTCGGGCGCAAAGCCGTTGGCCCCGAGCTCGACCAGCGCACGATCGATCGCATCCTTGCAGAGCCGGTGTGTGCCGTGCGGATCGGAGAGGTCGCCGGCCACGAGCACCAGGTCAGGCTGCACCGCCGTGAGCACCTCGCGCACGAGCGCCACGTCGGCGGGGCCGATGGGGTCCTTCTTGACCTTGCCGGTGCGGTAGAACGGGAGGTCGAGGAAGCGTGCCGCGTCGCGCGACATCCCCAGCGTCTCGATACCGCTCACCGCCTCGCCCTCACGAATGATCCGCTTGAGGTCCTGTACTTCGGGCGTGTCCACCTCACCCGGCTGCTTCGCCGCCAGAAAGGTGCGCACCCGCTGCACCAACGTGTCCACTGCGCGCCGACCGAGATGCGTGTCGCTGGAGGCCAGCCGCTCCAGCACGTCCACGTAGCGCAGCACGTCGTGGTCAAACACGGCAATGTTGCCGCTGGTCATGTAGGCGACCACGATCCGGTTGTCGTTGAGCACCAGCTTGCGGAGGATCCCGCCGGCGGAGATCACGTCGTCATCGGGGTGCGGCGAGAAGCAGAGCACCGTCTGCCCCTTGGGCAACTTGGAGCGACCGCGGATCTTGGCGCCGAGGATGTTGAA
>JBBQQJ010000024.1:0-19394 GCA_038216165.1 Gemmatimonadales bacterium
CGCCGTCGCCGTCCGCGGCTGGACCGAGACCTCCCCACTTCAGGCCGCCGACCTCGCCCGCCGCGTGGCCACGCAGGGCGTCGCCACCGTGATCTACACCGACATCGCCCGTGATGGGATGCTCGGCGGTCCCGACCTCGCAGGCAGCCTGGCGCTCCAAGCGGCTGCAGGCGTCGAGGTGATCGTCTCCGGGGGTATCGCCACCCTCGACGACCTCCGGGCCGTGGCCCGCGCCGGCTTGGCCGGCGCGATCACCGGCCGGGCGATCTACGAAGGCCGCTTCTCCCTCCCCGACGCCCTCGCCGCCGCGGCGCGGTGAGTGATGGGGTGGCTCGGGTCGCTCCTCGTCGCTGTGCCCATCGCCGTGGCCCTCGCCTGGTGGCCCTCGCGCGGTGCCCTGCATCGCCCCCTGGCGCGCGCCGCCCTCGCAGCCCGGGCCCTCGCCGTCCTCGCCCTGCTCCTCGTGCTCCTCGACCCGGGACTCCGCGGCCGTGCGGGCCCGCGCCGTCCGCTGGTGCTGCTCGACCGCTCCGTCTCGATGGAGGCCGGAGGCCGCACGCGCGACGCCGCGGCAGCCGGCGCTGCGGCGCGCGGTGACACGCTCGCCTTCGGCACCATCGGGGGGGGAGAACCCGCCGGACCGACCCTGCTCGCCGATGTCCTGACCGGCGCCGTGGGGGGGGGGCGCGAGGTGGTGGTCCTCACCGACGGCGAAGTGGCCGACGCCGCGAGCCTGCCCGCCGACCTGCTCGCCCGTGCGACCGTGGAGCTGGTGCCGCGCCCCGGAGGACCGGACCTCGCCCTGGCGGGCGTCCGCGCCCCGGACCGCCTCGCCGCCGGCGATACCTTGGTGGTGGAGCTCGAGCTCCTGCAACAGGGCGGCACGATGGCCGACGACGAGGTGGCGCTCCTCGCCGATACGGTGCGGCTTGCTGCGGTGCGCGTGCCGGCGCAGGACGGCGCCCGCGCCCGCCTGACCTTGGTGCTTCCCTGGCCCGCCGGTCGGACCGGTACGCAATGGCTCGAGCTGGTGCGGACCGGCGCGCCTGATGCCGAGCCGGCCAACGACCGACGCTGGCTCCACCTCACCGTCACGCCCACACCGGGGGTGGTGGTGCTGGTGACGACACCCGACTGGGACGGACGGTTCCTGTATCGCACCCTCGGCGAGGTGACCGCCACCCCGGTGCGCGGCTACATCGCGCTCGAACCGGGCGCGTGGCGTCGCATGGACGACCTCCGTCCGGTGACTACCGCCGAGGTGCTGGCTGCGGCACGCGGGGCCGACCTGCTCGCCGTGCGCGGCGATTCCATGCCGTGGCGCTCCCTCGGTCGGGCTCGGCTTTGGTGGCCCGCGACGGGCACGCCGGGCGACTGGTACGTGGCCTCCGACGGTCCCTCGCCGCTCAGCGGTGCGCTGGCCGGCACAGAGATCGATTCACTCCCCGCGCTCGGCGCGGTGGGAGCGGTGACGCCGGGCGAGGAGGGGTGGGTCGCGCTCACCGCCCGGCAGGCTCGCCGGGGGGGGGCGGTGCCGATCGTCGCAGGACGGGCCGGCCCCACCGGCCGGACGGCCGTGATCGGCGCGCAGGGGTTGTACCGGTGGGCCTTCAGTGGCGGCGCACCCGAACAGGCGTGGCGGGGTATCGTTGCGGGGTTGTCCGGCTGGCTGCTGGCCTCCCCCCCCCAACAGGGTGCGCGTGCCGTTCCGGTGGCCCGCGTGACACCGCGCGGCCGGCCGGTGCGGTTCCGGTGGACCGGACCCGGCGACCCGGAGCCGCTGCCGATCCGCCTCACGGGTCCGGCCGGCGTGCGCGAGGACACCCTCCGCTTTGCCGGCGAAGCCGCGGCCGACGTGGTGCTGCCGGTGGGGCGGTACACGGTCGCGGTGGATGGCGTCGGCGCAGGGGAGGTCGGCGTCGAGCCGTTCAGTCCGGAATTCCTCCCCGGCCCGGTGACCCTCCCCGCACGGCAGGCCACCGCGGCGCCCGCACCGGCTCGGCGCTCGCTGCGGGATCTGCTGCCCCTGTTTGTCCTCGCCGTCGCGGGCTTCAGCACCGAGTGGGTGCTGCGCCGCCGCCTCGGATTGCGCTGAGCAAGGAGTGCACCACACGTGAGTTCCCTGGGTGGACCGAAGCGCGGCCTCTGGCAGCGCCTCAAGCGACTGGCGCTGACCGATGTCGGGGCGCTGGTGCGCGGCCTCAAGGCCGACGACCTCGAACAGATGGAGCGGATTCTCATCGAGGCCGACTTTGGCGTTGCCGCCACGATGGATCTGGTGGAGTTTCTCGAAGGTGAGGTCCGCAAGGGCAAGGTGAAAACCGACGCCGACCTGCGGCAGGCATTCGCGAACCGGGTCGCCGAGTTGCTAGCTGGCCCCGCGGAACCGGGCCGACTCGCGGCCCCTCCCAGCGGCCCGACGGTGGTGCTGATTGTGGGCGTGAACGGGGCAGGGAAGACGACCACCGTCGCCAAGCTGGCGCACCGTCTCACCGGGGAGGGGAAGCGCGTGCTGCTCGGCGCTGCCGACACCTGGCGGGCCGGCGCCGTCGCCCAGCTCGAGACCTGGGCCGATCGGCTCGGGATCGAATGCGTGAGCGGGGCCGCCGGGGGAGATCCCGCCGCCGTCGCATTCGATGCGGTGGAAGCGGCCATCGCGCGCAACGCCGACGTGGTCCTCATTGACACCGCCGGACGGCTCCACACGCAGGCGGGGTTGATGGCCGAGCTGGGGAAGGTGGTGCGCGTGGTCGGCAAGAAGCTCCCGGGCGCCCCCCACGAGGTGCTGCTGGTGCTCGACGGTACCGTCGGACAGAACGCGGTGCAACAGGGGAAGCAGTTCGCGAAGGTCGTCCAGCCGACGGGGTTGATCGTGACCAAGCTCGATGGCAGCGCCCGCGGTGGTGCCGTGGTGGCGTTGCGCCGGGAACTCGACGTGCCGATCCGCTTCCTTGGCCTCGGCGAGGGGCTCACCGACCTGCAGCTGTTCGACGCGACGCGCTGGGCGGAGAGTCTGGTGGCCGACGGATGAATCACCCGCTGCTCGCCGTGGTGGCCGGGCTCGTGCTTGCCGCCGGGGCGTATGCCGGGGCCTTCCTTGAGGGGGGGGCACCGACCTGGTCCGGGTGGGCGATGGCCGGCGCTCTCGCGCTGGTCCTGCCGGGCACCCTCGCGCTCGGCGGCAATCGGAGCGGTGCCGGCACCGGCCGGCTCGTGAGCCGGGTGGCGATGATCCTGGGGCTGCTCCTTGCTGTGGGGTTCGCCCTCGCACTCGCGCTTCCTGCCGAAGTGCCGGGCGATCCGCTCTGGCTCGGCCTGCCGCGCCGCGCCGCGATCGTGGTCTACGGGATCGGGTTGGTGCCGTTCCTCCTGCTGCCGTGGGCCTACGCCCGTGACTTTGCGGCCCACGATCTCGATGAGGCCACGGTGCGCGCCCTGCGGGACGAATGCGCCCGGTTGCAGCGCGTCCACGGCATCACGCGCGTCGACGCGACCCCATGATCCCGAACCTCGCGCGCGGGGCCCTTGTCGGAACGGGCCTCGCGTATCTGGTGGTCTGTGCCGCGATCGGACTCTGGGCCGCGCGCCGCACCCGCACGGCCAACGACTTCTTCCTCGCCGGTCGGGCGATCGGCGCCTGGGCACTGGCGATTGCGGCGATGGCCGCCACCCTCTCCGGCTTCGCCTTCATCGGCGGCCCGGGGCTCATTTATGCCGCGGGGCTCGGGGCGCTCTACATCGTCCTCCCCGCCTCGATCACCAGCTCCCTGACCGCCTGGGTCCTCGCGCGACGCCTCAGGCTGCTGGGCGAGATCCGCGGCCTCACCACGATCCCCGATGCCGTCGGTGTGCGCTATCGGTCGCCGACGGCGCAAGGGCTCGCCGCCGTGGCGATCCTGGTAGCCGTTTCGGGCTACATCGCGACCAATTTCGTGGCACTGGGCCTCGTGATTGATGCCATCTTCGGCACCGGGCGCACCACTGGCATTCTCCTGGGCGCGGCCGTGGTGCTCGCCTACACCGTGGCGGGCGGCATCCTCGCCGGGATCTACACCGATCTCTTTCAGGGCGCGGTCATGGCGCTCGCCTCGGCGCTGGTCTTTGCCACGGCGCTCGAAAGCGGCGGCGGTCTGGCCGGGATCAGTGCCACCATCCTGGCGAACGAACCGGCATTCCTCGGGCCGTGGGGCACCATGCCAGCCCTGGCGGCGCTCTCGTTTTTTTTCGTGTTCGGCCTCGGCACCATCGGCCAGCCGCATGTGCTCCACAAGTTCTACATGTTGCGCGACCCGGCCAAGCTCAAGTGGTATCCGATCCTGATGACCGGCTCGTTGATGATCGCGCTGCTCCTGTTCTTCGGGGTGGGCATCGCCACCAAGGCCGCAGTGTTGCGCGGTGCCATGGCACCGCTTGCCACGCCCGACGATGCCACGCCCGCCTTCCTGCTGCGCTTCGCCCCGGCGCTGCTGGGGGGTGTGGTTTTCAGTGGGGTGGCCGCGGCAATCATGAGCACCGTCAACTCGTTCCTCAGCATCGGGGCCGCTGCGGTCACCCATGACCTGCCCCGCGCCTTCGGACGTCGGGTGGCCCGGCCCCTCTTGGTGGGCCGCTTGGCCACGGTGGCTCTCGCGCTGGTGGCGGCCCTGTTTGCCCTCGAGAGCACCACCCTGGTGGCGTTGCTGGGCGTCTTCGGCTGGGGACTCTTCGCGGCCACCTTCGTCCCGGCCTTGGCGCTTGGGCTCGCGTGGCCCGGCGCCACGCGCCTCGGGGCGATCGCGTCGATCACGGTGGGCCTCGTCGGCACGATGCTCGGCGAGACGCTGGTCTGGGCCGGCGCGTACACCTTTCCTCGCGGGGTCAGCGTTGCGGGGCTCGTGCTGGTCGCCTCGCTGTTCACCTTTCTCGGGGTGAGCTGGCTCACTCGCCGTGATGCGCCCACTGACCTGGACCCGGATATTCGGCTGGTGATGGAGCAGTAGGGCCGATTGGCGATTCGCCAATCGCTGTATCTTCAGGTATGCCCCCGCTCCGTCTCGACACCCCCGTCCAATTCCTGAAGGGCATCGGCGAAAAGCGCGCCGAGGCGTTCCATCGCCTGGGCGTCGACAGCGTGCACGACCTCGCCCATCACCTCCCGTTTCGCTACATCGACGCGTCCAGCGTCACCCCCTTGGCGCAGGCCCGGGTGGGCGACGACGTCGCGTGTGTGGGTACCGTGGTCAGCAAGGGGGTGCTGCCGACACGGCGGGGGCTGCGGATCTTCCACGCCGTGCTGCGCGACGCCAGCGGAGTGCTCGAGTGCGCGTGGCCCGGGCAGTCCTTTCTGGACCGCACCCTCAAGGAGGGGCAACTCATCCTGGTGGCGGGGCCGGTGCGCTTCTACCACGGACGGCAGATGGCCCCGCGCGAGATGATCATCCTCGGCGATGCCGATGATCCGGCCGCGGCGGGGATGGTGTTGCCGGTCTATCCGGCCACCGAGGGGCTCTCCCACAAGATCGTCCGCGCCACGATCCAGCAGCATCTGGATGCCATCATGCCGCTCGTGCCCGACCTTTTGCCTGAGGAACTGCGCACCCGCTTTGCCCTGCCCAGCATCAAGCAGGCCTTGGTGGCGGTGCACCGGCCGACCTCGGTGGCGGAGGCAGAGGCGGGGCGCCGGCGTTTGGCGGTGGATGAACTCCTCGACCTGCAATTGATGCTGGCTCGGGCACGCCATGTCGCCAAGCACGGGCAGCGTGGCACCAAGTTCCTCGTACACAAGACGCACACCTCCGCGCTGCGCGATGCGCTGCCCTGGGAGCTCACCAGCGACCAGAAGGTGGCGATCCGGGAGATCTTCGATGACATGACGCAGGGTGAGCGGATGCATCGCCTGGTGATGGGAGATGTGGGCACCGGCAAGACGGTCGTGGCACTCTTCGCGATGCTCCTCGCGATGGAGAATGGCTACCAGGCCGCGCTGATGGCGCCCACAGAATTGCTTGCCGAGCAGCACTTCCGGAGCATCTCGCAGATGCTCGAGCCGTTGGGGATCGTGCCGGAGCTGCTGGTCGGACGGCTGGGCGCGGCCGACAAGAAGGCGGTGCGCCAGCGCATCGCCGCCGGGGAGGTGCCGCTCGTGGTGGGGACCCACGCGCTGGTGCAGGAATCGGTGGCCTTCCATCGGCTCGGCCTGGCGGTGATCGACGAGCAACACCGCTTTGGCGTGGAGCAGCGCAGCGCCTTGATGGCCAAGGGCGAGGCGCCGGATGTCTTGCTGCTCACCGCCACGCCGATCCCGCGTTCGCTCGCCCTCACGCGCTATGGCGACCTCGACATGTCGGTCCTCAGGGAGCGGCCACCGGGGCGCGGCACCATCCGGACCGCCGTGCGGACGCCGGCGCATCGGCAGCGGGTGTTCGACTTCGTGCACAAGACGGCGCTCGAAGGCGGGCAGGTCTACATCGTGCTTCCGATCATCGAGGAGAGCGAGAAGGCTGACCTGCGCGCCGCCGAGACGATGGCGAAGACGCTCACGGCGCAATGGGACGACGTGCAAGTGGGGCTGGTGCATGGTCGGATCAAGGCCCCCGAGCGGGACGCCGTGATGCGCGCGTTTCGCGATCGTCAAGTACAGGTTCTCGTGGCGACCACCGTCATCGAGGTAGGGATCGACGTCCCCAACGCCACGGTAATGCTGATCGAGCATCCGGAACGGTTCGGGCTGGCGCAGTTGCACCAGCTTCGCGGGCGGATCGGTCGTGGCGAGGGCGATTCGCATTGCATCCTGCTCGCAGCCTCTGATCGGGTACCGGAACGGCTGCGCGCCTTCGCGCAGACCACCGACGGCTTCAAGATCGCCGAACTCGACTTGGAGGAGCGCCGGCAGGGCGACCTGCTCGGCGCGCGCCAGTCGGGTGGCGTGGACTTCAAGGTGGCCCGCCTGCCCGACGATACCGACCTGCTCGGTGAGGCCCGTGGACTCGCCCGGGCGATTCTGGATGCTGATCCCTCGCTCGAACGCCGTGAGAACAAGCCACTGCGCGAGCGGGTGGTGGCCCGATACCCGAAGGGCGAAGTGCTGTTCAGGGTGGGATGACCATGTACTCCACCTGCCTCCACTGCACCAAGGACCTCGGTCGCAACGACGTGGTCGAGACGTTACCCATCGGGCGGCGGCTCGCCTTTGACGCGGCGCAGGGACGGCTCTGGGTGGTGTGCCGGCACTGCGCCAAGTGGAACCTGGTGCCGTTTGACACGCGCCTGGAGAGCATCGACGCCGCGGAGCGGCTGTTCCGTGACACCCGCACACGCTACTCGACCGACAACATCGGCCTCGCCCGCGTGAAGGAGGGACTGGAGCTGGTGCGGATTGGGCCGGCCCAGCGGCCGGAATTTGCGAGCTGGCGCTATGGAGACTCATTCGGGAAGCGCCGGCGAAGGAATATGTTGATCGGCGGTGCGACCATCATCGGAGGCATCGCGGTCTTCGGCGGCGCCAGCGCGCTTGGGGTGGGGTTCGGCATGGCGCCGCACCTGTTCACCCTGTACCAGTCGGTATTCCACAATGCGCGGGCGGTGGTTCGAGTCCCCCGGCGCGACGGGCCCCCGATCGAACTTTCGGCTCCGCTGGTCCCCGAGCTCCGGATCGTGAAGCATCCGGAGGCCGGATGGGCACTCCGGACCAAGGTGCTCCAACCTGGCTATGTCCACCGCAAGTTGCGACGGATGGATTCGCGCGAAGTGTTGTTCACTGGCGACGAAGCTGAACGACTCCTTGTCGGCACGCTCGCGCTCCAGAACCGGTATGAAGGAACGCCAAAGCAGCTTCGGGAAGCGCTCCAGTTGATCGAGGCGCGTTCCGACCTCAACGCGCTGATCATCGGAGGCGGAATGCCCACACGTCAGGCAAGCCGCCCACGCAAGCTCCTGAATCTCCCTGCCCGTTGGCGCCTCGCTGTCGAGATGGCTCTGCATGAGGAACGCGAGCGTGTAGCCCTCGCCGGCGAACTCAAGCTCCTCGAGTGGGAATGGCGCGAGGCGGAACGCCTCGCAACGATCAGCGATGCCCTCGCCCTGCCGCCCGACGTGACCGATGACTTTCTCGAACGAAAGGCCAGGTCGTGACCATCACGGCGGTCCTCGAACAGATGCTCCATGCGGCACCCTGGGCGGCGGGGTTGTTCATCCTCACCTGGCTGGCCTCCGTGATGCGCCGTGATGCCTCACTTGCCGACCGCGCCTGGGGCGTTGGCTTCGTGCTGGTGGCATGGGCGATCGCGCTCCGGGCCGAGGCAGTGCAGGGTCATGCTGACTGGCTGGTGGTACTCTTGGTGAGTGTCTGGGGCCTGCGGCTGGCGGCGCACATCACGGTGCGCAACTGGGGGCATGGGGAGGACCGGCGCTATCGCGCCATGCGCGAGCGGAACGGGCGCGGGTGGTGGTGGCAGTCGCTCGTCTGGGTGTTCGGCCTCCAGGCCCTCCTCCTCCTGATCATCGCACTCCCCCTCGGGGCGGCGATCCCAGCCGCGAGCAGCGGATGGATCCGAGCCGTCGGCATGGCGATGTGGGCGGTGGGGTTCGGCTTCGAGGCGATCGGGGATTGGCAGTTGGTCCGCTTCACCCGCAACCCCGACAACGCCGACCGGGTCCTCGACACCGGGCTGTGGCGCTACACTCGGCACCCCAACTACTTCGGCGAAGTGGTCCTCTGGTGGGGGCTCTGGGTGATCGCCGCCGGGGCCGGTGGCTGGTGGACGATCCTTGGCCCACTCACCATCACCTTCCTGCTCCTCAAAGTGTCCGGGGTGACGATGCTCGAGGAGGGGATGACGTCCCGTCGCCCAGGATACGCGGAGTATGTGCACCGGACGAGCGCGTTCATTCCCCGGCCCCCGCGACGCGACAGGCAACCGCACGCTGGTTGATCGCAGGCAACCGGCGTATCCTTGATTCCCCCCCGACAGAAAGCCACCGTGACCGGCTCGGCACCCCCGAAGGCACTCTCGCTCCAGTGGAAGCTGCCGCTGTTGGTGGGTAGCCTCCTGTTGCTGCTGAGCGGCGGCGCAGTCGTCGGTGCCTGGGCGGTGGTGCGCCAGGCCGTGCTTGCCGCGGCGCGGGAGCGACTCGCAACAGTGTCGGCCGAGTTCGGCAACGGGCTCGATGCACAGGTCCAGGGCTACCTCGCAGCCGCCGAGGCGGCGGCCGCACACCCGGAGGTTCGCCGCGCCCTTGAGGCTGGCGGGGAGGACGCGCTCGCCCCCCTCGCGGATGTACTCCTCGGGCCGAGAGTCATCGCGGCGGAGTTGCTGACGCATGATGGTCGGGTCGTGTGGGCGGGGGGGGGATCTCGTGACGCGGTGCGGGCGCTGGAGGGCCAACACCTCCGCGACTCATCTTATGGTGGCCCCACGCGGGGGGTTGGCCGCCTGCTGGCTCTCGGCGACACGCTCACCTTTCCCGTCGTCGTCGTGGTCCGTCACGGCGAGGAACGGCTGGGGTACCTGGCACGATGGATCGCGGTTCCCCCGGATCCCCGGATGCCAGCCGCGGTCTCGTCGCTCGTGGGGCTCGGCGCGCGCGTGTACATCGGTTCACCCGGTGGGGCCTGGAGCGACCAGTCGGCCGTGACCTCCCCGCCTCCCGTGGCGGCCGAATCGCTCGGGACGATGCGGATCTATGATCGCCCGGAACGCGGCCACCAGCTGGCGGTCGGTGCCTCCGTCCCGGGGGCGCCATGGATGGTCGTGACGGAGTTCCCCCTCGCGACGATCCTCGCCCCGGCATCGTCATTTCTCCGCCGCGCCGTCCTTGGCATGGCGCTGCTCCTGGTCGCCGGGACACTGATCGGTGCTCGGGCCACGCGGCGGATCACCTCGCCGCTCCGGCACCTCACCACCGCCGCCGACCGAATGGCGGCCGGCGGCCACGCCGTTCGCGTCGATGTGCAGGGGGCAGACGAACTGGGGCGCTTGGGCGCCGCGTTCAACGAAATGGCGCAACGGGTGGACGTCGAGATCCTCGCGCGGGAGACGGCCGAGGCGCAGTGGCGACTGTTGTTTCGTGCCAATCCGTTCCCGATGTGGGTGTTTGACGAAACCACCCTCCGGTTTCTGGCCGTCAACGATGCGGCAGTGGCCCGGTATGGCTGGTCCCAGGAGGAATTCCTGGCGATGACGATCGCCGAGATCCGACCGTCCGAGGATGTGGCGCGATTGGTCGACGCGATCGTCGTCCGGGATGCCATGGCAGCTACCGTTGGCGAGTGGCAGCATTGCGACCGTGCGGGCGAGGTCTTCATGGTCGAAGTGACCTCCACCGCCGTCGAGTTCGATGCGGCCGCGGCCCGGCTCGTGATGGTGCACGACGTGAGCGCGCGGCGTGCGCTCGAGCAGCAACTCCGGCAAGCTCAGAAGATGGAGGCCGTCGGTCGGCTGGCGGGAGGTGTCGCCCATGACTTCAACAACTCGCTTGCCGTGATTTCCGCGTGCGCAGAATTGACGGTCGCGGACCTCCGGAGCGCCGGCCAGACCACCGAGCACCTCGATGAGATCCTGCGGGCGACCGGGCAGGCGCGTGCGTTGACGCGTCAGCTCCTGACCTTCTCCCGGCAGCAGGTCACCCGACCGGAGGTCCTCGATCCCACGCCGGTGGTCGAGGCCGTGGTGCGGATGGTGTCCCGCCTCGTCGAGGAAGACGTGCGGATCATCGCGCGACTCGAGGAACATCTCGGGAGGGTGCGGATCGACCCGGTGCAACTCGAACAGGTGATGCTCAACCTGGTGGTCAACGCGCGCGATGCGATCACAACGCAGGGTGCCATCACGGTGGCCACGACGGTCCGGGACGTGGATGCCGCCGTGGCGAGTGGCCAGGGGCTGCCGGGCCCGGGGCCGTATGTCGTGCTGTCCGTTTCCGACAACGGAACGGGGATCCCGCCGGAGATCCTGCCCCGGCTCTTCGAACCGTTCTTCACCACCAAGCCGGTGGGGGAGGGGACCGGGTTGGGGCTCGCCACAGCCTATGGGATCGTGTCCGCGGCGGGTGGCGGCATCACGGTCTACTCGGAGGTGGGTGTTGGGTCGACCTTCCGCGTCTACCTCCCCCTGATCCTCGACGCGTCGGCCCCCCGGGCCACGCCTCCCCACAGCACCCCGTTGCCCCGGAGCGCTGGGGGCGAGGTCGTGTTGCTGGTCGAGGACGACGTGGCCGTGCGCACGGTCACCGCTGCCGTGCTCGAGCGCCTGGGGTATGTCGTGCTCGCCGCGGAGGCGCCCGACGCGGCCCTCGCCCTGGTGGCTGATCCCGACACGGTCGTGCACCTCGTGCTCAGTGATGTGGTCATGCCCGGGATGAGCGGCCCGGCACTGGTCCAGCGACTTCGGGCCGCCCGCCCCGAACTCCGCACGATCCTGATGTCGGGCTACGCAGGCGACGCCGTTGCATCGCGCGGCGTGGAGGCCAGTGGGCTGCCCTTTCTCGAAAAGCCCTTCACCCTTGCAGCGCTGGCCGCCGCACTCCGCGCCGAACTCGATGCACCGGGTGCACCCACCCGGTCCGATTAGCTTCCTCCACCATCAGGCACGCCGTCTCCTTCACCGCTGGCAAGTAGGCTTCATGAGTGCTGTTCGCGTTTCCGACCTTCGCCACCACGCCGGTGCCACCGTGACGGTGGACGGCTGGGTGATGACCACCCGCTCCTCGGGCAAGATCGCCTTCCTGGTGCTCCGCGACGGCACCGGGTACCTGCAGGCGGTCTTCCCGAAGCATGAGATCCTCGACGGGGCGTGGGAGCGCTTCGCCACCCTCACGCACGAGGCGAGTGTGCGCGTGAGCGGGACCGTCCGCGAAGATGCCCGCGCGCCGGGCGGCTACGAGCTCACGGCCAGCGACGTGACGGTGCTCGCACCAAGCATCGACTACCCGATCACGCCGAAGGATCATGGCACCGCATTCCTGTTCGAGCATCGCCATCTGTGGCTGCGCAGCAAGAAGCAGGTGGCCATCGGGCGCGTGCGCAGCGAGATCCAGCAGGCGATCAGCGATTTCTACTATGAGCGGGGCTTCATTCGTACCGACGCACCGATCCTGACCGGTGCGATCGGTGAAGAGGCCGGCGAGTTGTTCGCCACCGAGTATTTCGATCTGGGCCAGGCCTATCTCGCGCAGACCGGCCAGCTCTACATCGAGGCGACTGCGGCGGCGCACGGGAAGGTGTACTGCTTCGGGCCGACCTTCCGGGCCGAGAAGAGCAAGACCCGCCGACACCTGACCGAGTTCTGGATGTGCGAGCCCGAGGTGGCTTTTGCGGACAGCAATGACAACATGCGGTTGCAGGAGGAGTTCGTCGCCTACCTCGTCTCGCGTGCGCTCGATCGCTGCCGGGAGGAGCTCAAGGAGCTCGAGCGCGACACCGCCCCGCTCGAGAAGGTGACGGCGCCGTTCCCGCGCATCACCTACACTGACGCGATTGCCCGGCTGCAGGCCGACGGGAGCGACATCCAGTGGGGCGCCGACCTCGGTGCCGATGACGAGACCGCGCTGGCCAAGGCATACGACCAGCCGCTCTTCGTGATGAACTACCCGAAGGCGGTCAAGGCGTTCTACATGAAGGAGAACCCGGACGACCCGCGCACCGTGCTCAACAACGACTGCCTGGCGCCCGAGGGGTACGGCGAGATCATCGGTGGCTCGCAGCGCGAGGACAACTACGAGAAGCTCCTCGAGCGGATCCACGCCCAAGGGCTCGATCCCGCGACCTACAGCTGGTACCTCGACCTGCGGAAGTACGGCGGCTTCGTGCACTCAGGGTTTGGCCTGGGCCTCGAGCGCACCGTGGCGTGGATCTGCGGCATCCCGCACATCCGCGAGGCGATCGCCTTCCCGCGGCAGATTCATCGGCTGTATCCGTAGCGGTGAGGGGTGAAACGGCAGCGAGTGCCGATTCCAGTTCACCCAGCGCGGCGAAACCGCGTCCCCCTCACCCGTCACGCTCACCCCGCTTCACCTCGTCCCACACCTCATCCAGCTCTTCGAGCGTCGCCTCGCCCAGCACCAGGCCGCGCTCGGCGGCCCCTGCTTCAATCCCGGCGAAGCGGCGCCGAAACTTGGCGTTGGCGCGCTCGAGGGCGGTGCCCGGTTGCACGCCCGCCTTCCGCGCGAGATTCACCACGGCGAAGAGCAGGTCGCCGAGCTCGTCCTCGAGCTTGGTGCGGTCGGTGTCACCCGTGACCAGCTCCACCTCCACCTCGGCCAGTTCCTCGTGGACCTTCTGGAGGGGGCCGGTGGTGTCGGGCCAGTCAAACCCGACCCCGGCCGCACGCTCCTGGAGCCGGTAGGCCATCAGCAGCTCCGGCAGGGTGGGCGGGAGGCCATCAAGCACCCCGCGACCGGTCTTCCGTTCGCGGGCCTTCAGCGTCTCCCACTGCTCACGCTCGCCGAGGTCGAACAGATGCGGGTGGCGGCGGCGCATCTTGGCCACGAGGTCATCGGCGATCTGATCGGGAGTGAATTCGCCCATTTCCTGTCCCAGCACGAGCTGCCACGCGAGGTGCAGCATCAGGTCGGCAACCTCTTCGCGGATGGCGGCCGGGTCGTCGCCGCCCATCGCTGCCGCGAGCTCGTGGGCCTCCTCAATCAGGTAGGGCCGCAGCGTCTGACGGGTCTGGACCCGGTCCCAGCTGCACCGCTCCCGCAGGTCGGCCACCATGGCCACCGCTCGGGCCAGGGGGGATTCATCTTGCATCGCCTTGCTGCCGTCCATACTCTCCCCGCTGTGCCGGAACAGATGACGCCCGAAACTGCCCGGGCTTGGGTGGATGTCAATCTCGACGCCGTGGTGCGGAACGCCCGCGACTACGGCGCCCGCGTCGGCGTGCCGCTGATGCCGATGGTGAAGGCCAACGCCTACGGCTTGGGCGCCGTCCCCGTGGCGCGTGCGCTGGAAGCGATGGCGCCCTGGGGCTACGGGGTGGTGACCCCGGTCGAGGCGCGCGAACTCCGGCGGGCGGGCATCACGCGCCCGATCATGGTCTGCTCCCCGTTGCTGCCCGATGCGGTGGAATATGTCAGGGCGGCCGATGCACGGCCTGCGATCGGGGACCTCGAGGCCCTCTCCGCGTGGCTCGCAGCCACTGACGCTCCGTTCCATGTGGAGATCGACACCGGGATGGCCCGCAATGGCCTGGCGTGGGATGATACCGCGCTGCTCGCCGCTGTGGGCGACGCGGTGCGCGATGCCCCGGGCTTCGAGGGGGTCTTCACGCATTTCCACAGCGCCGACGTTGATGCCGCGGCCACGGCGGCGCAATGGACCCGGCTGCAGGAGGCCGTCGCCGCGCTCGGGCGCCGCCCGGCGATGGTGCACGCCGCCAATTCCGCCGGGGGGAGCTACGGAACCCGTTACGGTGGCGATCTGGCCCGCCCGGGCATCCACCTCTACGGCGGCGCCTCGGGCGGGGCGCTCCCCATGCCGGTGGCCACGCTGCGGGCGCGGGTGGTGGCGGTGCGCCCCGTCGCGCCGGGGGCCACGGTGAGCTACCATGCCACTTGGCGCGCGCAGGGGCCCACCACGGTGGCGACGCTCGCCATCGGGTACGGGGATGGGGTGCCCCGGTCGCTGTCGAATCGGGGCGAGGTCCAATTGGGAGATGCGCTGGTGCCGATTGTCGGTCGAGTGACGATGGATCATCTCATGGTGGATGCCGGTGCCATGCCGGTGCAACGGGGGGACGTGGCGACCCTGTTCGGCGGACTGGTCTCGCTGGATCGCCAAGCAGGGCATGCCGGAACCATCGGCTACGAGTTGCTCACTGCGCTGGGGGCCCGCCTCCCGCGCCGCTATCAGGGGGGGGCATGAACCCGCACTTCGCGTCACTGATCCTGGGCCTCGCCGCACAGGCCAACGCCGCACTCGACGGCCAGCTCCCACCGGGCGCGGCGGAGGCGGGCGCCAAGGATGCCCGCCAGCTGGGCCAGACGCTCATCGACACGCTTGTGATGATCGAGGCCAAGACGCGGGGCAACCTCGACGCCGACGAAGCCAAGCTCGTGGAGCAGGCGCTCACCGCCTTGCGCTTCCGCTTTGCCACCGGGCAGGCGCATTGAGCCGCCGCGCGGCCATCATTGTCCTCGACGGCCTCGGCGTGGGCGCTGCCCGCGACACCGACGCCTACGGCGACACGGGGAGCAACACCCTCGGCAACGTGATCCGCGCCACCCCCGGGCTGCGGTTGCCCCATCTCACCGCCCTCGGATTGGGCCATTGCGCGGACATCGGTCTGCCCCACGTGGCTGAGCCCGCGGCCGCCTACGGGCGTGCGCAACCGGCGGCGGCCGGCAAGGACTCGACCACGGGGCACTGGGAGTTGTGCGGGCTCACCATCACGACCCCGTTCCCCACCTATCCAGACGGCTTTCCCGCGGAGCTGCTCGCCGGGTTCAGCGAGCGCACGGGCCGGGGTGTCCTCGGCAACATCGCCTCCTCGGGGACGGCGATCCTGGATCAGCTCGGGGCTGAGCATGTCGCCACCGGGGCGTGGATCGTCTACACCTCGGCTGATTCGGTCTTCCAGATCGCCGCCCATGAAGACATCGTGCCGATCGAGGAACTGTACGCCGCGTGCGCCATCGCGCGGGAGCTGCTCCACGGTGAGCACGCCGTCTCCCGGGTGATCGCCCGGCCGTTCGTGGGCAAGTCCGGGGTCTGGTCGCGTACCAAGCGGCGCAAGGACTACTCGCTGCCGCCCCACGGGCGCACCCTCCTCGATGCGCTGGGCGATGGGCACATTCCCGTGGTCGGGGTGGGGAAGGTGGACGATCTCTTCGCGGGGCGGGGGGTGCGCGCCATCCATACGGCCACGAACGCCGAGGCCTACGAACTGATCGAGGGCGGGCTGCTCGCCATGCGGCGCGGCTTGCTCTTCGCCAATGTGATCGAGTTTGACCAGAGCTGGGGCCATCGCAACGACGTGGCCGGGTTCGCCAAGGGACTCGAGGCGTTGGACCGATGGATTCCCCGGCTTCAGAAGCAGGTTCGGGACGACGACCTGATTATCTTGACCGCCGATCATGGGAACGACCCGACGACCCCGTCGACGGACCATTCCCGCGAGTGCGTGCCGGTGCTGGTGCTGGGGGGGAAGGTCCGGCCCGTGGCCTTGGGCGAGCGGGCCACCTTCGCCGATCTGGGCCAGACCGTGGCCGAATTCCTCGGCGTGCCGCCCTTGGCGGTCGGAACGTCCTTTCTTTCTGAGGTGCTGGCGACGTGACGGAGCTGCAGATCGCCGCGGAAGCGGCTCGGAGCAGGGCCTATGCCCCGTACTCGGGATTCCGGGTGGGCGCCGCGCTTGAGACAGAGGAGGGGACCATCGTCACCGGTTGCAATGTCGAGAATGCCTCGTTCGGGTTGACTATCTGCGCCGAGCGTGCGGCGGTGGCCACGGCCGTCAATGCCGGAATCCGCCGCTTCCGGCGGCTCGTGCTGGTCAGCGACGCCCCCCAACCCATCACCCCCTGCGGCGCCTGCCGCCAGGTGCTGATGGAGTTCGCGCCGGAGCTGGTGATCGAGAGTCGGGCGGGCGATCAGGTGACCACGTGGACGATGGACCAGTTGCTCCCGGCAGCGTTCCGCGGCGACCTGCTCACGTGATGCGCCGCCTGATCCCGCTCGTGGTCCTGGCCCTCACCGCCGCCGCCTGCACCGAGCGGCTCACCACCCCCGGCAGCTGCCCGGCCCTCTGCCCGGGGGGCGAGGTGACGGTGCGGGACACCTTCCTCACGGTCCTCGCCGGCAGCGACAGCTCCCTCGGGGGCTTCACGGGCCCTACCGAGGTGAGCTCGCTTCTGGTCTCGAGCGGGCCTGGCTACGGCGCGTCCCGGGCCGTGGTGCGGTTCATCCCCCGGGGTGACTCGCTCTTCGTCCGTGACACGTCGCGGACCTTCACGGTCGACTCGGTCCTGATCCAGGTAATCCTGCAGCGACGCGACACCACCGTATCGGGTCTGCTGCTCGACGTCTATCGCCTGCCGCGTGCCATCGACACGTTGGTCACGCTGGCCGAGCTCGACGCGGCCCTGACCCCCGATCAGCTGCTGCGGACGGTGCCGATCCCCGACTCGGCCAAAGCGGGCCCGTTCGGCCTGACCTTCACGGGAGCGGACCTCGCCAAGTTGGCGTTCACCCCAACCGACTCAAGCCAGCTTGTGATCGGGTTGCGTCTGCGCAATGCCGCGGGCGGAGCTGTGGCGGCGCGCTTTGGCTCGGCGCGCTCCGGCGGACAGTCACCGGAATTCCTGTCGTTCGTGCACGTCAACATCGCCGACACAGCACTGCAGCGGCAGACGATCGGGCGGTCCCCGACTCGGAATTTCTCCGTGCGCCCGCCCACGCTCGCACCCTCAGCGCAGGTGCTGCAGGTGGGCGGCTTCCCGCCGACCCGCGCCTTCCTGCGCTTCGCCCTCCCGGCGTATCTCCGCGACTCGGTCACCATCCTGCGCGCCACGCTGCAACTCGATGGCATCGCGCCGCTGCAGGGGATCCCGGGCGACAGCATCCGGTTCGATGTGCGCGGTTTGCTGGCGGATTTCGGGGCCAAGTCACCCATCGTCGGCGATCGCGGCGCGTTCCTGTACCTCAAGCCCGGCAGTGAAGATCTGGAGATCGACGTGACGACGCTGGTCACCCTCTGGCAGGGCGCCGCTCCCTTGCCGGCTGCGCTTCGCCTCGGGATCCAGGAGGAGTGGTCGACGTTCATGGTGCCGCAGTACCGCTCGAGCCAGGCCGCCACCGGGATGCCGCGCCTGCGGGTGACCTATCGTCCCCGCTTCCCGTTCGAGGGTTTCTGATGATGCGACGCACCCTCCTGCCGATCTTCCTTGTCGCCCTGCTCGCGGGACAGGATCTCACCGCGCAGTCGTCGCAGTTCGGCGTGCGCGGCCTCGGGATTCCCGGACGGGCGTCGTCGGCCCGGGCGCTCGGATCGGGGGGGGCAATGGGCCTCTTCGACGGCGAGTCGAGCCTCAACCCCGCCGCGGTGTGGCTGCTCCCGCTCGCCACCACGGCGGTGACCTCCTCCCAGGGGTGGCGCACCAGTGAGAATCCCGGTGGCGCTGGCTCCGCCCGCGACAACCGATTTCCGCAGTTCCTCATTGGCGGACCGATCCCCAAGACGCCGCTCTCCATCGGGCTCAGCTATTCCACCTATGCCGATCGCGACTTCACCCTCGCCACGGCCGGAATCGCCTCCCCGCGCGGTGTCCCGATCGGCGTGGTCGACACGCTGAGTGCCACCGGCGGCATCAATGACCTCCGCGTGGCGCTGGCGTGGGGCATCTCGCCGACCCTGCAGGTTGGTGCGGCGGTGCACGCCCTTACCGGAGGCAATCGTCTCGCCTCCCGACGGGTCTGGGAAGACAGCACCTACCTCCCCACGCGCCAGACCGCCGAGCTCGACTTCAGCGGCTTCGGCGTCAGTGCCGGGGCGGTATGGCGGCCCCGGCGTGGCATCTCGCTCGCCGGCATAGTGCGGCAGGACGGGAGTCTCGACGTCCGCCGCGACTCGGCGGCGACCGCTACCGTGGACCTCCCCTGGACCCTCGCGGCCGGTGCGCGCGTCGCGCTCACATCTCGCCTCGATGTGGCTGCCATGGTCTCCAGCCGGGACTGGTCGGTCGCCAATGACGGGCTCGTGAGTCAGGGGGCCGTCGGGGCGCGCAACACCGTGGAATACAGCGCCGGGCTCGAGTATGCCCGAAACACCCGGGTGCGGGACCAGCAGCCGATCCGACTCGGCGTGCGCTATGCCCAATTGCCCTTCCTCCTCGTCCAGAGCACCCAGCCCAAGGAACTCGGCATCTCGGTCGGGACCGGGGTGCGCTTTGCCAAGGGCGCCGCCGGGATCGACCTCGGACTCGAGCGGATCCGTCGCACCCAGGGCAGCGCCTTCGTGGAGACGGCTTGGGTCCTGAGTGTCGGCGTCGTGGTGCGCAGCGGCGGGCGTGCCGTGCTGGAGTAGTCGCGGGGCGGGACCCGGACGGCTAGCTTTCGGGAGTTGACCGCTGGGGCGCATCATCGGTGCGCCCCTTGCCGTTGCAGGAACAGGGGAGTCGGGATGAAGCGGGTCTGGATCGAGACGTACGGGTGCCAGATGAACAGCGCCGACAGCGAGGTCGTGCTGGCGCGTCTCGGCGATGCCGGCTACCGGCAGGTCGGCTCCGTCGATGAGGCGAGCCTGGTGCTGTACAACACCTGCGCGGTCCGCGACCACGCCGAGGCGAAGATCCGCGGACGGCTCGGCTCCCTCAAGCCGATCAAGGCCAAGCGGCCCGGGCTGCGCATCGGCGTCATGGGATGCATGGCCCAGCGCGAGAAGGACGCGATCATCCAGCGCTATCCCCATGTCGACCTGGTGGTC
>JBBQQJ010000025.1:0-19042 GCA_038216165.1 Gemmatimonadales bacterium
TCCGGGTGCGAGATGATCGCGAAGGTGCGCCGGGTCCGGATCTGGGCGGCAATGGCGGCGGAACTGGGGCTCGACATGCGGGGGAAAGTAAGGGGGAGACGGGGACGCGGCTTCGCCGCGCGGGGTGAGCGGTGAACGGAGGCCCCGTGTTCCCCCGTTCCCCGCGCCGCGAAGCGGTGCCCCGTTCACCGTTCACCCCTTACGTTTCCCGAATGGCCACCGACTCCTCGCTCACCCCCCGCCACTGGATCGCCCTCACCGCGCTGCTCTCCGGGTTGGTGGCGCTCTACCTGCACCTCTGGAAGCTCGGCTTCATGGGCGCCCTGGTCTGCGGCGGGAGCCACGGTTGCGAGCTGGTCCAGTTCTCGGCCTGGTCCTGGTTCCTCGGCTACGACGTAGCCTTCATCGGGAGCGTGGTCTACACCGCGATCCTGATGACCGCCGTGATCGGCATCCAGCCGCGATTCCGCGACGACCGCCGCACCACCCTGCTGCTCGCCATGCTGATCGTGCCGGCGTTCCTCTTCACCCTCCGGCTCAAGTATGCCGAATTCATCATCCTCGATACGTTCTGCCCGTGGTGCGCGGTCTCCGCGATCACGATCACGCTGCACATGGTGCTGGTGTGGCGGGATTGGCGGAGGGTGAGGGGGGGGCGGCGCGTCGCGGCTCAAGAGTGAGGGGGGCCACCGGGCCAGCACGGCAGGATGACCCGCTCACCGAGCCCAATGTTCCCCCTCACCCCTCACACCGTTCCCCGCACGGCATCCGCAATTCCAGCCCATCATTGACCAAGGCCACCATCGCCTCGGGGGGCATCGCCACCAGGAAGTCGCGGCCGTTGTTGCCGAGCACGGGGTAGCGCCGGTTGTACTCCCGGAGGGCGGGCGTCAGCAGCAGGTCGGGGATCGGAAAGCCGTTGACGGTGACGCGATGCAGGCGCCAGCGCATGATGCCGTTGGCGCGCTCCACCAAGTGGATCTCCGCCACGAAGGGGGCCATCGAGTCGACGAAGGTGAAGATCGGGCCCAGTTCACTGCGGGTATCGGCGGGAAAGTCCATCAGGCGGCCGCTGATCCGGGCGCGCGAGGAGTCGGCGGTGACCCGGAAGCCGAGCCCCTCCTCGAACGGTGGCGCGCCCATGCGCGCGATCAGGTAGGAGGTGAAATCGCCGACGTCGACGGTGTCCACGAGGCGGAGGCGCCCCAGAAAGACCCCGTCGACGGTGGCGGTGGCACGCACCACCCCGTCGTTCGTGATCGGGGAGCCCGGCAGCGCCTCCCGCTGGGCAGCGGCACCGCCCGGCAGCACCAACGCCAGCACCGCTGCGATCATCCAGCATTGTCTGCCTCGCCCCACGCGCACTCCCCGTTGTGATTCTGCCTGTGGGACGCTTCACCCGACCGTGACCCCACAGTCCGGGCGATTGCTTCCCGATGCGACTAGAATCTGGCACGCCCTTGATCCTTTGCCACCGGGACTGTCATGCTGACCCTGCTCGCTGCCGCCACCTTGCTCCTGCCGACCCCGCCCGTCGATGTGTCCCCCGCCCTGCGCTGGGGTGGCATGGGGCATCGCGTGATCGCACGGGTTGCCGCCGCGCGCCTCTCGCCCGAGGCGCGGCGCGAAGTCCGCCTCCTGCTGGGGTCCGAGAGCATGGCCAAGGCGAGTACCTGGGCGGACGAGGTGCGCCGCGATCGCCCCCAGACTGCGCCATGGCACTACGTCAACATCCCCATCTACGACTCGCTCTACCGGCCGGACCGGGTCTGTCGGGACGGCTGCGTGATCGAGGCGCTAGTGGCCCAGGAGCGCATCCTCGCCGACCGCACTCGGCCGCAGGCGGAACGGGCCGAGGCGCTCAAGTGGGTGATCCACCTGGTGGGGGACATGCATCAGCCGATGCACGTCGGTGATCGCGGCGACCGGGGCGGCAATGACGTCCAGCTTACCTATGACGACAAGCCCGGCAACCTCCACGGCCTCTGGGACACCGGGCTCCTCCTCGCCACGGGGATGGACGAGAACGGGCTTGTCACGATGGTGGAGCGCCGCCTGCGGCAGCGGGGCGACCTGCGGCGGCTCACCGGCGGGACCGTGCTCGATTGGGCGATGGAGTCGCATGCGATGAGCCGGGACGTGGTCTACGGCTTCCTCCCCGCGTCGCTCGCCCTCGATCGCGAGTACTTCGTGAAGGTGCGCCCGGCGATGGAAGACCGGCTGCTCCGTGCGGCGGCCCGCCTCACCGCGATCATCGAGCGCACCCTCACCTGACGCGTCACGCGTCCGATTCAGGACGCGGTGTCGTAGTAGAACTTCTCCGACACGACCTTCCCGTCCTAGCCGCGCGTCGGGGCCTTGGCATTCTCCTGCATCACGACAGTGTCGGCGTAGTAGGTCTCGAACGCCTCCATCGCCTTGCCCTGGAGGACCAGGGCCACGATATCGTCAACGGCGTCCTGGGTGGTCATGGTGGTGGTCGGCATGGTGTGCTCTCCTGTGCGTTGCAGCGGGTGGTGAGGGCGCGTTGCCCGTGGATTGGTCGTGGAGGTAATGTACACAACAATCATTGACCGGTCGAGTATTGTTGTAGACACACAACGCTGCGCCACGCGCCCGCGGCGCAAGATATTGCTGCATTGATGGTTACGTGGAATCGACCAGGGCCTCAGCGGCCCAACGTGCCCCGGATCCTGTCGAGCAGACCAATCAGCTCGAGCACCTCGTCAGCGGAGAAGCCGGCCAGGACCTTCGCATCCACCCCGGTGAGGATCGGGTCGAGCGCGGCGAGCACCTCGAGCCCCTGGGGCGTGATGGCGCATTGAATGCAGCGGCGATCGCTATCGGTGCGCTCGCGGGAGAGCATCCCTGCCCGCTCGAGCTTGTCGACCAGGCGCGTGATCGCCGCCGCGGGATCGATCATCCGTTCGCGAATGGCCAGGGTTGGGAGCCCGGCTGGCCCAGCCCCTCGGAGGATCCGCAGGACGTTGTACTGCGCGGTCGAAAGCCCATGGGGCGCAATGGCACGGGCAATCGCCCGATCCACCAGCGATGCCGTGCGGGCGATCCCCACCATCGCCTCCTGCGTCGGGGAGGGAAATGGCTTGGTCTGCTGGAGCTCCTCGACGAGCATCGAATGGCGAGGCGGATCGGTCTTGGCCATCCGCAAAAGTGGCCCTGCCCGCCGTGAGTGGCAACCGCCGCGTTGCCGGGGGCGAGGTGTCATTTTACTATATACTCATATGATGGACATCATCCCCGGCCTCGTCGGCTTCGTCCTCGTCGGTCTCTCGCTCGGTTTGCTGGGCGGGGGCGGATCGATTCTCGCCGTGCCGGTGCTCGTCTACGCCCTCCATATCCCGGCGTCCACCGCGGTGCCGATGTCGCTTCCCGTGGTCGGGATCGCGGCCGCCATCGGGGCCGTCGGGCGCTGGCGCCGTGGGCAACTCGCGCTCCGCGCTGCCGCGCTCTTTGCCGCGGTGGCCATGGCGAGCGCCTATCTGGCCGCGCGCTTCGGCGCCGGCATCGACGATCGCAGCCGGCTGATCCTCTTCACCACCGTGATGGTCTTGGCCGCGGCGGCGATGTGGTGGCGCGCCAGCCAGCCGCCTCGCTCGGCCGAGGCGGTGCCCGATGCGCAGTTCACCCCGTTCCTGCTGGTGCCGGCTGGCCTCCTCGTCGGTGCGCTCACCGGCCTCGTGGGGGTGGGCGGCGGCTTCCTCATCGTGCCGGCGCTCGTCGGTGTCCTCGGTCTGCCGCTGCCGCAGGCCACCGCCACGTCGCTCGCCGTGATCGCCCTCAACACGACCACCGCCGGCGCGGGCTGGTTCGGTCGGGTCACGCTCAACGTGCCGCTGGTGGTCATGGTGACGGCGGCGGCGATCGTCGGCATGCTGATCGGCACCCGCCTGGCCCCGCGCTACTCGGCCCGCACCCTGACCCGCTGGTTCGCGCTCCTGTTGGTGGTCGTGGCCGCCTTCACCATCTGGAAGACCCTGTCCACCTGACCCATTCGGGAGAGAGCCGCCCATGTTCGTCCACCGTTTCTATGATGACCGTCTCGCGCAGGCCACCTATCTCATCGGCTGCCAGCGCACCGGCGAGGCCATCGTGATCGACCCGCCCCGCGACGTCGCCGACATCATGGTCGTGGCGCGGCAGGAAGGGCTCCGCATCACCCGCGTGACGGAGACCCACATCCACGCCGACTTCGTCTCGGGAGCCCGGGAGCTGGCCGCGGCCACCGGTGCCCGGCTGCTGCTTTCCGCTGAGGGGGGCGCAGACTGGCAGTACGGCTATGCCGCGGCGGACGACGCGGAGCTGCTGCACGACGGCACCGTGATCCTCCTCGGCGGCGTGCGACTCGCGGTGTGGCACACCCCCGGGCACACCCCCGAGCACCTGAGCTTCCTGGTGACCGACACGGCGCGCAGCGCGGAGCCGGTGGCGATGGTCACGGGCGACTTCCTCTTCGTGGGTGACGTGGGCCGCCCCGACCTGCTGGAGAAAGCCGCGCACGTGCAGGGCACCATGGAGGCCAGCGCCCGCCAATTGTATGCCTCGCTGCAGCGGACCGCCTCGCTCCCCGACCACCTGCAAATCTGGCCGGGTCACGGGGCTGGCTCGGCGTGTGGCAAGGCGTTGGGCGCGATGCCGACGAGCACCCTCGGCTACGAGCGGAAGACCAACTGGGCCTTCGGCCTTGCCAGCGAGACGACGTTCGTCGACACCGTGCTCGACGGCCAACCCACGCCGCCGGCCTACTTCGGGACGATGAAGCGGATCAACCGCGACGGCCCGCCGATTCTCGGGGAGCGCCCCCCCCTGCCGCAGCTCGATGTGGCCACGCTCGCCACCCGCCTGGAGACCGACCAACTGCTGGACGTCCGGCCCGCCGCGACCTACGCGGCGGGTCACGTGCGCGGGAGCATCAACATCCCCCTCATCAAGGCCTTCACCACCTGGGCGGGCTGGCTCCTCGATTACGACCGCCCGATCACCCTCCTGGCCGACACCGATGCCGCGGCCGAGGAGGCGCGACGCGCCCTCGCCTCGATCGGGCTCGACCGAGTGGCGGGCACGCTGTCCGCCGCGGTGGCGTGGCACGCCGCCGATGCGCTTGGGCAGGCCACCGCCTCGCGCCGGGATGACATCGCCCAGGCCGACGCGATCATGGGGGGGGGGCGCCTGATCGTGGACCTCCGGGAGCCGAACGAGTGGGCGGCGGGGCACCTGCCGGGGGCGGTGCACCATCCGCTTGGGCAGGTGCGCGCCGCGCTCGCCGCGCTGCCGCGCGACACGCCGATCGCCGTGCACTGCCAGGCCGGCACCCGCTCGGCCATCGGCGCCTCGGTGCTCGAGGCGGCCGGGTTCACCGATGTCGTGGACCTCGGCGGCGGATTCGCGGCCTGGGCGGCAGCCGGACGACCGGTCGAGCGGGCATGAGCACGTCACCCCTCCCCCCCGCCCTCTTTACCCGCGTGGCGGAGCGCTTCCGGGCGCTGGGTGAACCGGCGCGGCTCGCGCTGCTGGATGCCCTGCGGGACGGACCGTGGAGCGTCAGCGACCTTGTCGCGGCCACCGGCCAGACGCAGGCCAACGCGTCACGTCACCTCGGCGTGTTGCACGCGGCCGGGCTGGTCTCGCGGCGACGCGAGGGCGCGTTCGTGTATTACGACGTCGCCGACCCGGAGGTCTGGCAGCTCTGTGATCTGGTGTGCGGACGACTGAAGCGGGATGCGGCGGCAGTGCTCAAGGAATAGCGAGCGACGGGACCCGCCCGCGCGCCTCCACCGGCCGCGTCTCGATCCGCCCATCGGGATACCGTAGCGTCATGGCGTCGAAGTTGTGTACCGCGACACAGACATGATTCGGCAGGAGCCGCACCTGGTCGCCGATGCGGGGGCGCCAGTCAGTGTGCGTGAGGTCGAGAATTCCGTGCTCCTCGGAGAGGCGGGCCACCGGCACCTCCGGGCGATCGAGCACGCACGCGAAGCCGTCCGCCTCGCCGCCGCGCATTGGCTCGCGACCGAGCGCCTTCACCCCGGCATCCACGACCGCCTGCCCCGGCACCTCGGTGCTCACCACGGTGGCGAGGATCGAGGCCGCACAGTCGTCGTAGCCACACACCCCGCCAATCACCGAGGTACGGTCGAAGTAGATCGCGGTGCCAGCCCGCAACTCCGTCATGCCGACTATCTCATGTGAGCGCCAGAGGAGCGGTGTCGAGCCACAGGAAATGGTGCGCACTTCGAGTCCGACCGCTGCACTGCCACGGCGAAGCGCATCAATCAACGCCGACATGGCAGCGATGGATGCATCCACTTCCGGCCCCGCACTGCGCAAGTGTCCTGGATAGAAGCCGAAGCCATCGAAGGTGAGTCCGGGGAGCGCAGCGACCGCCTGTGCGAGTGCCACGGCCGCATTGACCCGGACCACCCCGGTGCGCTGCATCCCGACATCCACCTCCACCAGGACTCGCGCCGTAGCCCTGCGCGCCGCGAGTGCGTGCGAGTATCCCTCTGCGGCTTCACGTGAGTCCAGCATCACCCCGAGGCGAGCGTGGGCCGCGAGCGCCGCGGTGCGCGCGAGACGATCGGCGCCAATTGGTGGATAGGCGATCAGCAGGTCATCGGTCACCTCGCGCATCACCTCTGCCTCACGCGACGTGGCGCAGGTCAGCCCCACCGCGCCGTGCGCGATCTGCCGTGCGCCGACCCACGCCGACTTGTGCGTCTTGACGTGCGGTCGCCAGGCGAGACCATGTGCGGCAGCATAGGCCGCGACACGCGCGAGGTTTGCCTCGACGCGCGCGACATCCACCAGAAGGGAGGGAGTGGAGAGGGTGAGCAGCGGGGATGCCAGCGCGGTGACCACGCGCAGCGCCGCTGCTACCAGCGCGCCCGGCGTCCGCGCACGTCCACGTGCACGAAGCCGGCGTGCGCCGACGTCGCCGGATAGGCGGAGAGGCCGCCGACCAGGTGGGGGTGGGCGTCCTCGACATCACTCGCGAGCGCAGCCAACCACTTCGCGTCCGCCACCGTGACGCGGCCATCACCGGTCAGGTCATCCATGCGGCCATCGCCATCGGCATCGACGAACACATCCGCCGCCGCGCCGTACATATGCTGCGAGTCGGACGCCCGCCCACCCGTGCTACCGCCTCCGGCATTGTAGGACGGGGTGCGAAAGCCCGACATCACCACCAGGCGCGACGGCTTGCCGTAGGCCTCGAGGGCGTCGGCCAAGCGCTCGAGTTTCTCGAGGAGTGTGGGCTTGAGGACAAGGTACTTCGGCCACACGGCGTTCTGTCCCTTGGTCAGGAACTCGCCGAGCTGGAAGCGGGGCGAGACCCGCAGCCGTGCCGAGGCGGGGGTGACTTCGAGGAAACCCTCGGGAAGCGGCTTGCCCTGCTGGCGCTCGCCAGGCCAGAAGCCGATCTGGTAGCGACCGATCGCGGCCCCGCGCTTTTCGGCAAACGGGACCCAGCGCACGGCCGCTGTGGTTGCGAGCGCGGGGAATCGTGCTGCGAGCACACTGTCAGGCCCAACGCCAAGCGCCATGCCTGACGACAACGCCAGAGCCACAAGAACGGCAGGAATCATGGCATCAAATCTAACGTAGTGTCGGGGTATGGGTACCCACGCTGCAGCGCCCGATCGAGCATGGCATCGTGGCCGTAGAGGTCTCCGTAGAAATACGCATCCCCCGATTCCCGGGCCATCACCGTCTGGTAGACGATGTACACCGGGATCTTCCGCGGCAGCTGGACGACGAGTGCAGTGTTGCCGGCCATCACGCTGTCGATTCGCTCTCGGGGCCACTCCGGCAACTCGCGGAGCGCCCACGCGGCGAGTGCGGCGGGGTCCGAGACCCGAATGCAGCCATGCGAAAAATCACGACGAACCTGCGCGAAGAGGCTGCGGGACGGGGTATCGTGGAGATAGATGTTCTGCGGGTTCGGCATGTCGAACTTGACCCGGCCCAGCGCGTTGTGCGGCCCTGGCGTCTGGCGGACTCGCACGGCACCCCCGATTGCGGCGATGTTGTCCGCCGTGATCGGCACGATGGTGTTGCCGCGCAGCAGCTCGTAATTGCCGTTCGTGAGGTAGCTCCGCGAGGCGAGTGCCTTCGGACGGATCTCGTTGCGGGCGATGGACGTGGGGACATTCCAATAAGGATGGAAGTTCACCGACGTCAACTCCAGCGCGAGCAACGGCGTGTCGAACCGGGTGGCGGTGCCGACGACGATGTCCATCGCCAGCGTTTCCGACTCGCGCTCCGGGAGGGCGGTCAGGGCATAGGCCCGGAAGGCCGGGATGTTGACGATGGCTGGCGGGACTGGGGGGTCGTGCGGGAGCCAGCGCCAGCGCTCCAGGGTGAGCTCGACCTGGCGGATACGGTCGGCCCATGGTCGCTCCAGACGAGCGCGCGTCGCCGGCCCGAGGAGCCCGTCCTCGACCAGGCCGTGCCGGCGCTGGAAGTGCTGCACCGCAGCCGTGAGCCCAGCATCATAGACCGTGTCCGCGTTTGCGGGCGGGAAGGGCTCGGGATGGTCACCAACGGCACGCAGCAGACGGCGCAGTGCGGCGGCGCCAACCCAGACCGAGTCTGGGCGCACGACCCGTGGCCCAGGTGGCAGCGGCAGGAGCGTGGTGTCGCGTGCCAGAGAACGGTACCGCTGCAGCACACCGAGGAGGCGATGGTATTGATTGAAGGTTGGCTCGAGCCGGCGCAGCGCGGCGGCGGGGACGGGAGCGGCGGCCAGTGCGGTGAGCATGGCCACCCCGTCGAACGGCTCCCGTTGCAGCCGCAGCGTCGGGTGCAGTGCCGTCGGGCTGACACGCCCCAGGTTGAGCGCCCGCGCGACCCGGAGAGCCCCGACCGAGAGCACCATGTCGAATGCCGCCATCGCCGCACCGGTCGAGAGCGAGTCCATCCGCGGGGCGAGCGCGGCGGCATCGTAGTCGTCCGGCTCGAGGCCACGCTCGGCGAGCCCGACCAGTTCGTGCACCATCAACCGCGCGGTGGGAGTCGGCTGCCCCACGCTGTCGAGCCAGAATGGCGCCCACCCCCGTGCGGCATAGCCTGCTGCAACGGCGGGACGCACATCGGTCACATTGCGCCAACGCATCCACAGCGGGGCGGCTGACGCGGCGGTGGTGCGGAGCGCTGCGCCGACGCCGGTGGTGTCGGCCGTCGCGAGGACCATGAGGAGCGGCAGGATCATCCCTGCAATCTAGGCCATCCGTTAACACAGGTGGGAAGGTCCCGTCCTACAGGGCACGCACGCAGGTTCACGCACCAGACGGAGGCCGCCCAGATGAAGACGCTCACCCTGGCCATCACAGCCCTGATCATTGCCGCCCCACTCGCGGCGCAGGACCCCACCCCACCGGCACCCCGTGCCCGCGGCGAGATGCGTGCACAGATGGCCGAACGCGAGCGCCCGGAGAGGCCGACGCTCACCGCCGAGCAGCGCACCCAGCTGCGGACCATCCAGGACCGGCATCGTGACGCGCTGCGCGCCATCGATGACCAGCGCATGTCGGCCCAGCGGAAGCTGGAAGATGAGACCCGGCGCGTGGTGGGGGAGGAGCAGTTCCGACTGCTGCAGCGCCGGGGCGGCGATCGGCGAGCAGCGAACGGCGAACGGCGGGCGCCGCAGATGCCACGTCGGGGGCCGGCAGCGCCAATGCCACGCCCGCGCTGACGGAGAGCCGCGAGACGTGGTGAAAGGTGAAAGGGGTGGCACTCAAAGCTCCTTTCACCTTTCACCTTTTACCGCAGCACCGTTCGCTGTTCGCCGATCGCTGCCTACTGCCGGTGGTAGCTCAACCCGGCCTGCTGCGCCTTGTCAATCGCCATCACCATCGCCGGCACCATGGTGACGCCCGGAAGGACATGTGAACCACCCCGGGATTGCCGGAGCCTCTTTCCTGTGAGAGGATGGCGTCATGACCAAGCGACCACGCGTGTCTCCCGAGGTCCGGGATCGAGCCGTTCGGCTCGTCCCAGACCACCAGTCTGAGTATAGCTCCCAGTGGGCTGCGATTACCTCCATCGCGGCCAAGATCGGCAGCTCCGCCGAGACGCTGCGCAAGTGGGTCCACCAGGCGGAGCTCGACCGCCGCGGGAACTGATGGTGGCGTTCGTCGACGCTCACCGGGAGAGACACGGAGTCGAGCCGATCTGCGCCCTGGTGCCGATCGCTCCGTCGACCTATTACGCCGTGAAGGCTGCGGAGCGTGACCCGGCGCGCCGGACGATCTCCCGACTCTCTGGCTGAAGTCGTCGCGTGCCCGCTTGGGAACCTCCGTCCTGCGCGAGGAGGCGCCTTACGGAGCATTTCCTGGTACGGCGGGCGGGTCCGCCTTGATGGCCTCGGCAAGGAGCCGGGCGAATGGGCCAATGTCGCCGCGTGCGCTTGCGGCGTCGAGGGACCCTAGGTAGCGATCGCGCCACTCGACCCGAAGGATGGTCCACGGGTAACCGCCCGATGTGAGCATGGCGTTCATGAAGAACCGGCCAATCCGCCCGTTCCCGTCCACATAGGGATGGATGAAGACGAAACCGAAATGACCCATGACGGCGCGAACGCCTGCTGAGGGCTCGTCGGCGAGCAGGTCGAAGAAGGCGGGCATCATGTCGCGGACGGCCTCGCGGGGGGGCGGCACGTGCGCAGCGTTCTTGATGTAGACGGGCCCGCTCCGGTAGCCAGCAAGATCGGTGGGCGCCATGATGCCGGCCGCGACACTCGGGCTGAAGAGCTCGCGGAACCAGGTGCCATGGTCCGCGCGGACGACATCGCCGGGGTTCTCGGCGGCGAGGATGCGGCGCAGCGACTGCTGTACTGCCTCGAACGCGCGCCAATAACCGTGGGCCGCCATGGCGTTTCCGGCGTCCTTGTCCCCGGCGTGCTGCTCCGGGTCCCAGGTGCCCGATGCGACGCGCGCGACGAGCTCGTCCGTGACGCGATATCCCTCGATCGAGAGCGAGTGGTAGGCGTCGGCCCTGTACTGCTCTTGGGCTTTGGCCAGATACGACTCGGCATCCCTCGGGAGCCCTGGCGGCGGAGGGACGTGGCGGAGCACTTCCTCGCGCATCGCGTGCCACATGAGCTGCAAGCGACGCACATACGGTGAGGCCTCGCGGGTGACGGCCACGGACGGAGGGTCCACAAGGAACGGGTTGGATTCCTGGACCCTGAACCCCGCCGCGCGCAGCGCGCCGAGCACGTCGTCCGCGAGCGCTCCCCTCCCGACCGTGCGGAGGGCGCCGGCGAGGCGGCCTGCGACGACGCCATGGCCACCTGCTATGAGCTCGCGGTTGAGGTCCGAGGCGTCTGGTAATCCTGCCAGCGCAATCTGCGCGTCGGTGGCGGATGTCCTAAAGAACTGCTCGCCGACCCGTGTCAGGGCGAGCGGGAGTGCCAGCACGCGGATGCCGCCGCGTACCTGAATCTGATTGCTCGGGGGCAGTTCGGCCTTGTAGGGCAGCAGCGAACACCCTGCCGGGAGCTCGAGGGGAGTGTTGACCCCACTCGGCGTGTGGATGATCACCTGTTCCGGAAGCCTCGTTGCCCCCGCGTGCATCTGGATCGAGTACGCGGGGGAAACATGCCAGTCCTCCCCAAACCTGGCATTGCAATACCCGACTACGAATGTGCGGCTCGGCTCCGCGTCTGAGGCACCGCCTCCACAAGATGATCATCAGGCACCTCATCAGTCTCAGAGCGGGGCCAAGCGCCATCGGTACCCGCGTCGCACACGGTGGGATCAGAGGCAGTCCGCAGCGAAACCCTGGAAGTAATCCACCACACCATCGGAGATTACCTTCTCCAACACAACAGCGGGGCCCCTAGATCAGGGGCCCCGCTGTCATTCTGGCACACGCGTCTACGAATCAATTGTGCGACTGTCTACGAATCAACTGTCGGAAAGTCTACGAATCGACTGTGTCCGAGGGGGGATGCCCTACTGAATCGTGTTCATCATCCCGAAGATTGGCAGGTACATCGCCACGATCATCCCGCCGACGATGACGCCGAGGAAGAGGATCATCACCGGCTCCATCAGGGCGAGCAGGCCGCTCACCGCGACGTCCACCTCGTCGTCGTAGAAGTCAGCGATCTTGCTCAGCATTTCGTCGAGGCCACCGGTCTGCTCGCCGACGGCGATCATCGAGATCACCATCGGTGGGAAGACGCCCGACTTCTCGAGCGGCGCCGCGATCGTGTCGCCGCCGGCAATCGAGGCGCGCGACTGCATGATGGCGTCCTGCACGATCGCGTTGCCGGCCGTCTTGGCCGTGATCTCGAGTCCTTCGAGGATCGAGACGCCCGAGGAGATCAGCGTGCCCAGAGTGCGGGTGAAGCGCGAGACCGCCGACTTCCGGATCACGTCGCCAAGCACCGGGAAGCCCAGGAGCAGGGCATCCAGACGCCGACGGCCCGACGCCGTGGCGTAGTACTGCTTGCCGGCGACCACGGCGGCGGCCACGGCCGCGATGATCGCCCACCAGTATGCCTGCAGGAACGCCGACATCCCGATCACGATCCGGGTCGGCAGCGGGAGCACCCCGCCCACCGAGGCGAACATGTCCTGGAAGACCGGGATGACGAAGATCAGCAGGATCGCGATCGCGCCGATCGCCACCGTGAGAATCACGCCCGGGTAGATCATGGCGCTCTTCACCTTGCGGATCAGGGCGTCATTCTTCTCGAGGAAGGTGGCCAGGCGGAGCAGGATCGTGTCGAGGATGCCGCCGGCCTCGCCCGCAGCGACCATGTTCACGTAGAGTTGCGAGAACGCCTTCGGGTGCTTCGAAAAGGCGTCGGCGAGCGTGTTGCCGGCCTCGACGTCGAAGACCACCGCCTTGGTGACCTCCTTGAGCGCCGGGTTCTCGGTCTGCGCGGCGAGGATGTTGAGCGACTGCACCAGCGGCAGACCGGAGTTGATCATCGTCGCGAACTGCCGGGTGAAGATGACCACGTCGCGGGTGCCGATCCCCTTCGACCCGGGCAGCGAAAACTTGATCTCGCGCGGCGCCTCCCGCAGCGAGACCAGGATCATCCGGTTCTTGCGCAGGTGCCCGATGAGGTCGTCCCGATTGGGGGCGTTGTGCGTCCCCTTCAGGATCTGGCCGGTGGCGGCGTTCTTGGCGGTATACTCAAAGACGGGCATCGTGGCGCTCCGTGGTGGTGTCGAAAGGGTGCCCTACCGCATGGCCGCGATGGCCTGGTCTTCCATCGGTGTCTCACCGATGGCGCGCAGGAACTCGGACGGGTTCGGCGAGACGCGGAGCGCCTCCTCCTTGACGATCTCGCGCGACATGTAGAGCTGATAGAGGGCGTCGTTCATCGTCTGCATCCCGAACTTCTTTCCCGCCTGCATCAGCGAGGTGATCTGGTGCACCTTGTCGTCGCGGATCACCGCCCGGATGGCTGGCGTGGCCACGAGGATCTCGGCCACCATCACGCGCCCCTTCCCGGACGCCCGCGGCAGCAGCACCTGCGTGATGATCCCCTCCAGCACGAACGAGAGCTGGGCGCGCACCTGCGCCTGCTGGCTCGGCGGGAAGACGTCGATCATGCGGTTGATCGCCTCGGGGGCCGAGTTGGTGTGCAGCGTCGCGAGGGCGAGGTGGCCCGTCTCGGCGATCGTGAGCGCGGCGGAGATCGTCTCCAGGTCGCGCATCTCGCCGACCAGGATCACGTCGGGATCCTCGCGCAGCGCGTACTTGAGCGCCGAGGAGAAGGAGCGGGTGTCCGTCCCGACCTCGCGCTGGTTCACGATGCAGTTCTGGTGCTTGTGGATGAACTCGATCGGGTCCTCGACCGTGATGATGTGACCCTTCCGCTCCCGGTTGATCTTGTCGATCATCGCCGCAAGCGTGGTGCTCTTGCCCGACCCGGTGGGGCCGGTCACCAGCACGAGGCCGCGCGGCCGCTCGGCCAGCCGGGCCGTGATCGCCGGTAGCTTGAGCTCCTCGAACGTCTTCACGTTGAAGGGGATCATCCGGACCACCATCGAGACGCAGCCCCGCTGCTTGAAGACGTTGCCGCGAAAGCGCGCCATGTTCTGGATGCCGAAGGAGAAGTCGAGCTCGTCCTCCTGCTCGAACCGCTTCTTCTGGGTCTCGGTGAGCACCGAGTAGGCCAGGGAGAGCGTGTCCTTGGGACTCAACACCTCGTCGAAGGCGGCGTTGGCGAGCTCGCCGTCGATCCGCAGCTTGGGCCGCTCACCCGCGGAGAGGTGGAGGTCGGACGCGTCCCGGGAGAGCATCTCCTCGAGCAGGCTGCGCAGGTTGAGCGTCATGACGCGGTCTCCTTGATGATTTCCTCGAGCGTGGTGATGCCGCGCTCCAGCTTCTTGATGCCGTCCATCCGCAACGTCAGCATCCCCTCCGCGACCGCCTGGTCGCGGAGCTCGGTGGTCGACGCCCCGACGAGCACCATCCGGCGCAGCGACGGCGACATCGCCATCACCTCGTACAACCCGGCGCGCCCGCGGTAGCCGGTGCCCCCGCAAGCGTCGCACCCGGTCCCCTTCATGAACGCGATGTGCGCCACGGTGGCCGGATCGGCGCCGAGCACGCGGAGCTCCTCGGGCGTGTAGGTCGTGGGCGCCTTGCACCCGCTGCAGATCCGCCGGACCAGTCGCTGCGCCACCACCAGGTTCACGGCGCTGGCGACGTTGAACGCCTCGATCCCCATGTCGATCATGCGGACGATCGTGCTCGGGGCATCGTTGGTGTGCAGCGTGCTCAGCACCAGGTGGCCGGTGAGGGCCGCCTTGATCCCGATGCCGCCGGTCTCCAGGTCGCGGATCTCGCCGATCATGATGATGTTCGGATCCTGGCGCAGGAACGCCCGGAGCGCCGCGGCAAAGGTGAGCCCGATCTCGCTGCGCACCTGCACCTGGTTGATCCCCGGCAGGTTGTACTCCACCGGGTCCTCTGCCGTCATGATGTTGGTGTCGATCGTGTTGATGCGCTGCAGCGCCGAATAGAGCGTGGTGGTCTTGCCCGAGCCCGTGGGCCCGGTCACCAGCACCATCCCGTACGGGTTCAAGATCGCCCGCATCAGGTCCTCTTCCGCCTTCTTCTCGAACCCGAACTTCGTCAGGTCGAGCGTCAGGTTGCCCTTGTCCAGGATCCGCATCACGATCTTCTCGCCGAAGAGCACCGGCAGGGTGCTCACGCGGAAGTCGATCACCCGCGTCCCCATCTTGAGCTTGAGGCGGCCGTCCTGCGGCACCCGGCGTTCGGCAATGTTGAGCTGCGAGAGGATCTTGATGCGCGAGGTGAGCGCCGCCTTCATCTTGAGCGGCGGCTTCATGACCTCGAGCAGCGCCCCGTCGATGCGGTAGCGGATCCGGATCTCGTGCTCGAACGGCTCGACGTGGATATCGGAGGCGCCGCGCTTCACCGCGTCGGTGAGGACGCCGTTGATCAGCTTGACGACCGGGGCGTCGTCCACCCCGGCCATGCTGGCCCCCCCCTCATCCTCATCCTCCTCGACCACTTCGACGTCGTCGCCGATCCCCTCCATCTCCTTGAGGATGCTCTGGAGCTGCTCGTCGCCTGTCTCGTAGTGGCGCTCGATGAGCTGCCGCAGCGTTGCCTCGCCGGCGAGCACGGGGAAGAGGTCGAACCGCGTGATGAACTTGAGGTCCTCGAGCAACCCCTGATCGGCCGGGTCGGCGACGGCCACGGTGAGGGTCCGCCCCTCACGCTTCAGCGGCAGTACCATCCGCTTGGTCGCCAGGTCGGCCGGGATCAGCCGGAGCAGCTTCGGGTCGACCTCGAACCGCGAGAGGTCCACCGCCGGCATCCGGTACTGGCGGGCGAGCACCTTGGTGAGCTCGAGCTCCTCGATCACGCCCTGCTTGACCAGGATGTAGCCGAGGCGCTGGCGGGTGGCCTTCTGCTCGGCCAGCGCCGCGGCCAGCTGGTCGCGCGTGACCACCCCCTGCGACAGCAGGAGGTCGCCGAGCCGGTCAACCGGCTGGTCATCCGCAGCGGGGCGGGTCGGGGCGGAACGTGGCATTGTCATCGAGGACCGAGGGTGCAAGGGGAATGCCTCCACCGCGCGGCACGCCAAACCGCCCGAAAGATCAGGGAACCCGGACCAACCCCCGAAGCCGCTGGACCAGCGACTCCGAGACGCCCGGGACACGAGCGAGCGCACCAACCTCGCGAAATGGGCCTGCGCTATCGCGAAATGCGATAATCGCACTGGCCCGCCGCGGCCCGATCCCCGGCAATTGCTCGAGTTCGGTTGCCGTTGCCTGATTCAGTGACAGCAGGGGGTCTGGGCGCGCCATGGTAGGATCGGCCGCCGAGGCGGAAAACCGAAGGTGGGGGGCGAGCCGCGTCAGGGTGGCCGGCCCGATCCCGGCGACCCGACCGAGCGCCGCGGTGTCGCCGAACGCCCCCTTCGTCTGGCGATCCGCGACGATCCGTTGCGCCATGGCAGGCCCCACCCCAGGGAGCCGGGCCAGCTCACGGGCATCGGCCCGGTCCATGTCGACCCGCTCCCCCTGCTCCAATGGCGCCGCCAAGGCGAGGCTGCGATCGCGATGCGCCAGCGGATCGCCATCGGTGGCCGGATCGAACAACACGACCGGGGGAGGCGCCTCGGCGCGACCCGCGCGCAAGAGATGCCCCGCCACCCCGAGTCCCACCACCAACAGCAGGGCACGACGTTCGGCAGGCGACATCGAGCGAAGCTCGCCTCGCCACCCCACGGTCGCGATACCGGATGATGCAGAGAGGGGCGAATCGTCGCGAGCCGCGCCGATCCATCAGCCGCGGGTGTCAACCCGCGACGGATACGTTCGCTCGGCCCGCGGGTTGACACCCGCGGCGGATCGTCCGGCTCAGTTCCCCGCCTCCCGCAGCACCCCGATCGCCACATTGCCGACCGCTTCGAGCGAGGCCGCGGAGAGCTTGTCCGGCGTGTCGCTCGGCTGGTGCCAGTGCGCGTACGGCCAGCCGATCACGTCGATGGCCCGCACACCGGCCTTGATCAGCGATTCGTGGTCGTCGGTGATGGTGCCAATCGACTGCCGGACGAAGATGTGCCCGTAGCCCATCCGCTCGGCCACGTCCCAGACCCGCTCGACCACGTCGGGCGCGGCCACCTGGCCCTGCGCCTCAATGCCGAGGCGGAGGTTGGCGGCACCGACCATGTCGAAGAGGACCGCGAAATCGGGCTTGCCCGGAGCGGGCAGGTTCGCGGCATAGCGGATCGACCCGATGAGGACATCGTAGCGTTCGGGGGTGAAACTACCGTAGTCCTCCCCGTCAACGAACAGCAGATCAACGCCGATCGTTGGCGGCGCCGTGTCAAGCACCGCCATCACCCCGAGGAGCACCGCCACACCGGAGCCGGCATCATTCGCCCCCGGCACCGGGGCAGTCGGATCGGGGGAGCCCGGCCCGTCGGCGCGCGGTCGCGTGTCCCAGTGGGCGAGGTAGAGCACGCGGGTCGTGGCCGACGGATTGAAGCGGGCGAGCACGTTGACCATCGGCAGCGAGTCGCCGTCGCGGGTGACGTGGGTCCAGCGATCGATGAGCACCGTGTCGGCGTGGGCGCGCGCGAGCGAGTCGAGCCAGCGCGCCATCGCCGCGTGGCCGGGGGTGCCGGGGATGCGCGGCCCGAACGCCACCTGCTCCTCCACGCGGGCGAGTGCGGCGGCGCCATTGAATTCTCGCGCCGGTGCGGGACGCACCTCGCCCCCGCAGGCAGCAAGGACCAGCGGAACCAACCACCAGTGGCGATGGACACGGTGCGGCATCAGATGCCCCCGAAGGAGAGCGGGACCTGGATCGTCAGGGTGAGGGTCACCGCGGACGATTTGCGGTCGAGGTGTTTGAGTTCGTTGGTCACCCATTGCACGGTGAGACCTCCGCTGGCCACGCCGATGATGTCGGCCTCGATGCGGGCGCCGAGTTCCTGGCGGATGACCGCGGAGATGATCTCGCATCCCGAGCCGTCTTCGGTCAGGATGCAGTCCTGCTGGTCGATCGACTGCGCGGAGAGCGAGGTGCGGAGCGGACGGCGCAGCGCGGAGATGCTGCGCGGCAGGCGGATCTGCCAGTCGGCGCGCGCGGACCAGCTATCGGCATCGCGGTTGATGGTGCGGCCATTGTTCAGCGACGTGCCGCGCTCGCGCCCCGCTGTCGCGAAGAGCACCAACCCGTTGCTGAAGATCATCTGGGCATCGGGCGAAATCGACTGGGTGCGCTGGGTGTTGATCGCGGCGGGTGCCGCGGCGTCAGGCGAGGGGATCACGCTGCTGGATTCGCGTTCACGAATGTTGCCCGAGATCGTCAGGAGCTGGAGGGGGAAGTTTCGGAAGGCCTTGGCCCAGCGGACCGTGGCGTTGGGCCAGTCACGCTGGACGGTCTCGATGAGGATGAAACGATCGCCGGAGGTGCGCTGGTAGCGGTCGCTCTCGGTGACGGCGTAGGTGGCGGTGGCGGAGAGGCCCAGCGGAAGGTCGAAGCCGCCCGAGGCGTTGGTGGTACGCGTCTCGGAGGCGCCGAGGGCGAAGGAGCCATCCTGCTGGAGGAAGTCCGACAGCCCACCGAGCGCCAACTGGTATCCCGCGCCCGGATCGAAGGTGGCGAGGTCGTAGGTGGACTGCAGCGTCAGGCGGCGGCTGACGTCGAGCACGCGGAAGCGCTGGAGGTAGCTGGCCACCCCGGACGAGTCGCCAAGCAGTCGACGGACCAGGGTGGCGGGCTCGAGGGTGGCCCCCACTTCGGTCGAGCGCGAGTTGTTGAGCGTCTGCGGGAGGATGAATGCCCCGGCGGTATCGCCATCAACCTGCACGGGGTTCCGGGTCGTCAGGTTGCGCGAGAGGATGAACGAGCTGGTCGTGGTCGCGCGCGGGCGGAACCACGCGGCGATGCGGGGCGACAGGGTGACCGTCGAGTTCACACCGCGGTCACGCTCGACGCCGGCGTCGATACCGAGGAACTGCCGGCGCTCGGCCCCCGCGCGGCGGCCGCGCGCCGTCGAGTCGGGCTA
>JBBQQJ010000026.1:0-19029 GCA_038216165.1 Gemmatimonadales bacterium
GCGATCTTGCGCGCGATCTGGTCGCCCCGCGTCCGCTCGAGCGGTGTCTGGACATCGATCGGCTCCGTGGGGAGGTCCCGGGTGACCTCATAGGTCATCAGGGCGGCGATCTCGCCGACCAGTTGCTTGAAGTCGCGCGTACTCGTGGCTGCATCGCGCAGCAACGCCAGTTTGTGGCGGATGAGCGGGTGATCCAACACCACAAGCCCGCCCGGTCGTCCAGAGGCCATACGTAATGATCTCGTGACGGTCCGCGCTTGGCAATGCAGGCACCGGGCAAGATACTTCCTCGCACGCGCCCTGACCCCTCCGAGGAGGCAGATCGATGCACACGTTCCGGCTCTCGCTCGCGCTCCTCCTCCTGCTGCCCGCAGCGTGTGCCGCACCGGATGAGCGCGCCGACGAGGCCGAGCCGCTCGCCGCGGCCCATGCCCGGGCCATTGTCGACAGCGTGGAGACCACCCTGGCCGGGTATCGCGGGGCAGTCAACGCGCTCGATGCCGACGCCGTGGCCGCCTACTACCTGGCCGACAGCACCTTCCGCTGGATCGAGGACGGCGAGATCCGCTACCGCCGTCCGTCGGAGGTGGCCGCGGCGATTCGCACCTTCGCGGGCTCGGTGCAACGGACCGAATTGCTCCTCGATGGCCTGGCGATCACGCCGGTTGCCCCGGGCGTGGCGATCGTGTCGACCGGTTTCGCGCAGAAGATCGAAGACCTCGAGGGCAACGTCGGGGGGTTCACGGGCGCCATCACCGCCGTGCTGGTGCATCGCGGTGACCGCTGGCTCTTCCAGGTCGGACACACGTCGAGTGCCCCGGCGGCCGACCGCTGACACCGGGCTCGCGAGGGCGAGCGGTTGCCGCAGGGGAGCGCCAAGGAACAGGCGCTCCCGCCGCTCCCGCTTACCTTTGGGGGATGCCGCCGCGCATTCGCCTCTTCCTCGTGCTGGGTCTGAGCCTGGCACTTGTCGGCATCGTCGGCCTGGCGGCGGCGGTCGGCAACATCCCGGGCCACGGCCTCCAGCCATCCTGGTTCGTCCCCTTCTATGTTGCGGGCTCGCTCGTGCTGGTGGGCTCCGGACTCGCCTGGCTGGTGTACTGGACCCGGCGACCTCCCCCGCACTAGCTGGGCACGCGCCTCACCTCACTCTTGCTTGCAGGTACCGATGGCAGACGCCGAAAAGTCCCCCCCGCCGATTCCCGATCCGCTCAGCATCCGGCTGTTCGAGGCCCGGACGATCATCATCAGTGGTGAGATCACCCAGAAACTCGCCGAACGGGTGACCGCCCAGCTCCTGGCGATGAGTGCCGACGACGCAAAGGCGCCGATCACGCTGTACATCAACTCCCAGGGCGGCCATGTGGAGGCGGGTGATACCATCCACGACATGATCCGTTTTGTCTCGCCCACGGTGCGGATCATCGGTACCGGCTGGGTGGCGAGCGCCGGGGCGCTGATCTATGTGGCGGTGCCGAAAGCGCACCGCTTCTGCCTGCCGAACACGCGGTTCCTGCTGCACCAGCCGGCTGGCGGGATGGGCGGCACCGCCTCGGATATCGCCATCGAGGCGCGCGAAATCGTCAAGATGCGCGAGCGGCTGAACGCCATCTTCGCGCGGGAAACCGGACAGCCCGTCTCGCGGATCGAGGATGACACCCACCGCAACTTCTGGCTCGGCCCCGACGAGGCGATCGCCTACGGACTGGTCGGCCGGATCGTCGCGAACCAGGACGATCTCCCGAAGGACTGAGGCGCGCCCCGACCCGGGGGGGAGTAGCGGGATCGCGATTTCGGCGGTAGGATCGTGATGCCCCGGTCCGATGCTTTCGATCTCCTCCCCCGAGGTCACGATGTCCCGCTCGCACCACCAACCCCCCGGCTACCTCCCGCCACATCGCGCGGCCGCGGTGACGTCCCGCCTGATGGGCGTGGTCCGCGACCTTGCGGGGCGCCCCCTCAACGGGGCGGCGGTGACGCTCCTCCCGCAGGACGTGACCGCCCTGACGGGTCCGGACGGGGGTTTTGCCTTCCTGCTCCCGGCCGGGCGGATCACGCTGCATGTGGCCGCAGCCAGACATGTGCCCATGGTGGTTGAGCGCATCGACTTGGTGCCCGGCGGGTCCTGGCGCCGGGATGTCGTGCTCGCCGCGCAGCCCACCCCCGCTCAGGCCTCGCCTCGCCACCCGGCATCACCCCGTTCTTCGATCGCCTGAGGGCACCGTGCCCTCCTCGGGACCCGGCTGAGGGTCACCGGGACGTCCCCATTGGATCGGTCTCGCCCATGCGCCAGCTCCTCCTCGCCACCAGCCTGCTCCTGCCGACGCTCCTCCCCGCTCAAGGGGACGCCGCGCCGCGCGGCGCGGCCGCGGTCATTCAGGCCGCCGTCCTCCCGCTGCCGGAGGCGATGCGCGATGGCGCCACCGTCCTTGGGTGGACGGCACGCTGGGCCACCACCCCACTGCGCACGGGCACCGGTCCAATGATCTGTCTCGCCGACAATCCCCTCGTCGAGGGATATCACGCCGCCTGCTATCACCGAGCGATGGAGCCGTACATGGAACGGGGGCGTGCGCTCCGTCGGGCGGGTATCACGGACCGGGCCACGATCGACTCGATTCGGTATGCGGAAGTGCAGGACGGTTCCATTGCGATGCCGGTCATGGCGGCCCTCTTTCAACTCAACGGCACTGACGCGGCGATCGATTGGGCCACCGGCACGGCCACCGGTCCGGTGCGCGCGCTCCACGTGGTCTACATCCCCGGGGCCACGAGTGAGTCCACGGGGCTTCCCCTGGGGGCGCCGGCGGGCACGCCGTGGCTGATGTCGCCCGGCACGCCATCAGCGCACCTCATGCTCGTGCCGTCGATGTAGGTGGGTGATGACGACCATGCCCGGACAGATGTCGCTGCTGGTGCGGGCACTCACGGCCACGGGGGTCGTGGTGGTGTTGGTGGGTGCCTACCTGATCGCCGCGGAGATCAATCTGCTGGTCGGTGGCGGGCTCGTCGTCGCCGGCATCGCCGACCTGCTGTTCGCGTTCGTGCTGGCGCGGCGCGCCTCCTAGCGGTGGGGGGGGATGATCGATCCCCTGCGTTGTACCATCCTGCGTGAACTCGAGGCGCTGGAGCGCGAGATCGCGTCCTGTCCGGACGACGAGGCGCCATGGACCACGGTGTCCGGGGTCCCGAACAGTGGTGGGACGCTGGTGTTGCACGGTGCCGGCAACCGGCGATCCGTTGTCGGCGCGGTCCTCGGCGGCACGGGCTACGTGCGAGACCGGGCCGCCGAATTTGTGTCACGCGGCCTCCTCCCCCCGCCTGCCGCCTGATTCCCAGCGGTTGCACCTTGCGCGAAAGGCACCGCGTCGTGGCATTCACCTTCCAGGTCTTTCCCGAGCTCCACCTGCGCGTTCTCGTCATGAGCGCCGTGGTCACCCATGCCACGATCCGCGCTTCGGTGCAGGGATTGCTGGCCTCGCCGGAGTACGACGCCAGCCATGACGTGCTCGTGGACTTCCGTCCGACGGCCACCGTCAACCTGAGCGCCGATTTCATCGCGGCACTGGCCCGTGACAACGCCACCCCCCCCGCCACGACCCGGGTATCCCGTGTGGCGGTGGTGACGGACTCCGACGAGCAGTTCGGTGTGGGCCGGATGTTCGGGGCTTACCGGGACGAGACGCCGGATCGGCTTCAGGTGTTCCGGAGCGCGGCCGAGGCGTGTGCGTGGCTCGGCGTGCCGAAGGACCTGCTTCCGTAGTTCCCCGCCCTTACCTTTGGAGGTCCACCACTTCGGGGGTTCTGCCATGGTCACTGCCGTCATCCTGTTCACCGTTCAGCGCGAGCGCATCACCGCCGTCGCGGAAGCGCTTGCCGAGATGCCCGAGGTGACCGAGGTGTACTCGGTCGCCGGGAAGTTCGATCTGGTGGCGCTGGTGCGGGTGCGCGTCAACGAAGACCTCGCCGACCTGGTGACCGACCGCATGGTGCGGCTCGAGGGGATCCGCGACACCGAGACGCTGATCGCCTTTCGGGCATACGCCCGCGGCGATCTCGATGCCGGCTTCGCCCTGGGCGCCGAGGGATGACACGGCGGCAGCGCATCTCCAGCGGTGGACCGTGGGAGGCGGTGGTGGGCTATTCCCGCGCGGTGCGTGCCGGACAGTACATCTGTGTGGCCGGCTCGACGGCGGCCCAGGCGGACGGTACGGTGGCGCACGTCGGCGACGCCTATGGTCAGGCGAAGGTGACACTCGCGGTGATCCTCCGCGCCCTCGTCGACGCAGGCGCGCGCGCCGACGACGTGATCCGCACGCGGATGTACGTGACGAATATCGAGGACTGGGAGGCAGTGGGTCGGGCCCATGGCGAGGTGTTCGGCGAGGTGCGTCCGGCCACCACGATGGTGGCGGTGTCTCGCCTGATCCATCCCGACATGCTGGTCGAGATCGAGGCCGACGCCGTCGTGTTCGAGACCCGATGAGCACCGGATGGCTGACGCGCGCGCTGGCGCCCGACGCCGTGGGGCGCCACGTGCAATCCGGCATGCGGTGTTTCGTGCATGGTGCCTCCGCCACACCCACGACGCTGCTCGACGCCCTGGCGGGGCACACCGCGGTGGAGGACGTCACCCTCTGCCACCTGCACCTCACCGGGCCGCTGGCCATTCTCGATCCCGCGCACGTTGGCCGCTTCCGCAGTGTGTCGCTCTTCACCGGGCCGGCATGCCGCACGCCGATCGCGGAAGGACGCGCCGACTATGTCCCGGTGTTCCTGAGCGATATCCCCGGCCTCTTTCGCACGCGCGCGATGCCGCTCGACGTCGCGATCGTGCAACTCTCCCCGCCAGATCGCCACGGCTACTGCACGTTGGGTCCGTCGGTGGATGCGGCGCGGGCGGCGGTCGACTCCGCCGCGATCATCCTCGCCGAGATCAATCATCGCCTCCCGCGCACCCACGGCGACACGGCGATCCCGCTGCATCGGGTGACCGCCTTCACCGTGACCGACCGGCCGCTGCACGAGCATCCGATCGAGCCCGAGACGCCGGTCACCGCGGCGATCGGCGAGCTGGTGGCGGGACTGGTGGACCACGGGGCCACACTGCAGATGGGGATTGGCGCGATCCCCAACGCGGTGCTGGCGCGTCTGATGGACAAGCTCGAGCTGGGCGTCCACACGGAGATGTTCTCGGACCGGCTGGTGGACCTCGTCCATGCCGGGGTGATCACCAACCGGGAGAAGCCGATCATGCCCGGGCAGATCGTGACCTCGTTCGTCACGGGGACGCGCCGGCTGTTCGAGTTCGTGGACGACAATCCGCTGGTGAGCTTCCACGGCTGTGACTGGACCAACGACACGCAACTGATCCGCAAGATGCCGAAGATGACTGCCATCAACTCCGCCATCCAGGTCGACCTCAGCGGGCAGGTCTGCGCCGATTCCATCGGCGGTCGCATCTACTCGGGGATCGGCGGGCAGATGGATTTCATTCGCGGGGCGGCTCGCTCGGTGGGGGGCAAGCCGATCATCGCCCTGCCGAGCACGGCGGCCGGGGGGACGGTGTCGCGGATCGTGCGCGAGCTCGCCGCGGGGGCCGGAGTGGTGACCACGCGGGGGCATGTCCATTGGGTGGTCACCGAGTACGGGGCGGTCAACCTCCACGGCAAGTCGCTCCGGGAGCGCGCCGCGTTGCTGGCATCGATCGCCCACCCCGATTTTCGGCAGGCACTGGCCTGACCCGGTTCTGGCGGGTGGCTCCCTTCCCCCGGCCCGGTCGCCGGGATAGTTTTGGCGGCTAGGCCAGATAGCTCAGTTGGTAGAGCACACGACTGAAAATCGTGGTGTCGTCGGTTCGATCCCGACTCTGGCCATGGAAGAGCCCCCGCACGGGGGCTTTTTCATGCCCGCTGCCCGGCCTCCCGCATCGCCGCCAGCACGGCCTCCACGTCGGCTGCCGTGGTGCGGTGGTTGGCGATCGACAGCCGCTGGGTCACCCGGCCGTGGATGCGGGTGGTCATGACCAAGGCGATGCCGCGTCGCTTGAGCTCTTCGGCGATGTGTGCGTTGATCACATCCAAGGCCTCGTCGGTGAGGCCGCCGGGGTTGTAGCGGAAGGCGTAGATGTAGAGCGAGGGCTCCGGCTGCATCGGCTCGAAGTCGAGGGATGCGCGCACCAGCTCGTGGAGATGCCTGGCGCAGCGGATCGTCTGGCGGAAGAAGGTGCGGTAGCCTTCGGCGCCGTAGTGGCGCAGTGACATCCAGACCTTCATCGCCCGGAAGCCGCGCGACATCTGGGGTCCACGGTCGTAGAAGTCGTACGGTTCGAGCGCGGGGTCGGCGTGTTCGTTGAGGTAGCTCGCCGTGATGCCGAAGGTGCGGCGCAGCATGGTGGCCTCCCGCACCAGCACCACGCCGCACTCGTACGGCACGCCCATCCACTTGTGGCCGTCGAAGGAGACGGAGTCAGCCCGCGCGATCCCGCGGTAGCGTTCGCGCAACTCGGGGAGGATCGCGCCCAGCCCACCGCAGGCGCCGTCGAGGTGGAGCCAGAGGCCGTGGCGTGCGGCCACATCGGCCAGGGCCTCGAAGTCGTCGATGGCCCCGACATTGATCGACCCGGCATGCCCGATGATCGCAAATGGGGTGCACCCCGCGGCGCGGTCGGCCGCCAGCTGCGCCTCGAGTGCCGCGACGTTGATGGTGAAGTCGGGGTGGGAGGGGACCAGTCGGATGCTGTTCCGCCCGAGTCCGAGGAGATCCACCGCCTTGGTGAACGAGACGTGCCACTCGTGGTCGGCCATGTAGACCGTGAGACGAGCCGGTCGATCGGGTGACTGGAGCCCCTCGCCGGCCAGGTCCCACGTGGCCGCCCGCGTCAACGCCATCCGGAGCGCGGCGGTGTTGGCCATGGTGCCCCCGCTCACGAACAACCCGGCGGTTCCGGGAGTGAGCCCCATCAATTCAGCCAACCAGCGGATGGTCTGATTCTCGATCACCACTGCCGCCTGGGCCGCGCGCCATCCCCCCGGGTTCGGGTTGAGTCCACTCGCCAGCGCCTCGGCCAGTGCCCCGACCTGGGTGCCACCGCCGTTGACCCAGCCGAAGAAGCGGGGGTGCCCCTGGATCGATGAATTCGGGAGGATCTTGGCTTCCCAATCGGTCAGGATCGCCTCGAGCGGTTCCCCATGTTCCGGCACGGGCCCGTCGAAGAGTGGTGCGATCTCGGGTGGGGTGTGGAGCGGGAAGACCGGGGGCTGCGTGGCCGGGTCGGTGAGCGAGGCGAAGTGGTCCACCAGGCGGTCGATCACGGCGTAGCCCGCCTCCCGGAACTGTTCGGGCGGGAGGTCGGGGGAGCGATGGTGGTGGGTCATGATGGGGTCCGGCACAGGAGAAAAAGAGACACCCCTGAGAGCCACGGGGGTTCGCCCAGAGGGACGAAGGCAGGAAGTGTACTACCCCGTGCCTCCGTGCCTCCGTGCCTCCGTGTGAACCCCCGTGCCTCCGTGCCCCTACATCTCGATCACGAACCGGTACTTCACGTCGCTCTTCATCATGCGCTCGTAGGCGTCGTTGATCCCGTCCATTTTGATCTTCTCGATATCGGCCGTGATGCCATGTTCGCCGCAGAAGTCGAGCATCTCCTGCGTCTCCTGGATGCCGCCGATGAGCGAGCCGGCGATCGACTTCCGCCCGAAGATGATCGGGAAGATGGCCGGCGAGGGGTGCGACTCGGAGGGCGCACCCACCAGGCAGATCACGCCATCGCGCTTGAGGCAGGCGATGAACGGGTCGAGTGAGTGGGGCGCCGCGACGGTGTTGAGGATGAAGTCGAGCTGCCCGGCGTAGCGGGCCATGTCCTGCTCGTCCTTGCTGATCACGACATCGTGAGCGCCGAGCTTCTTGGCATCCGCCACCTTGCTGGGGGAGGTGGTGAAGACCACGACTTTGGCACCCATCGCGGCGGCGAACTTGACGCCCATGTGGCCGAGGCCACCGAGGCCAACGACCCCGACGACCGATCCCTTGCCGACGCCCCAGTGCTTGAGCGGCGAGTAGGTGGTGATTCCCGCGCACAGCAACGGCGCCGCGCCCGCAAGGTCGAGGCCGGCCGGAATGCGCAGCACGTAGTCCTCGTCCACGGTGATCGCCGACGAGTAGCCGCCGTAGGTCGGACCGCCGGTGTGCTTGTCCACGCCCATGTAGGTGCCGGTCATCCCGGTGGTGCAGTACTGCTCGAGGTGTTCCTGGCACGAGGGGCAGGTGCGGCAGGAATCCACGATGCACCCGACGCCCACCGTGTCACCCACCTTGTGCTTGCTGACCTCGTTCCCGACTGCCGTCACGCGACCGATGATCTCGTGGCCAGCAACGGCCGGGTAGGGGATCGGGCCCCACTCACTGCGGACGAAGTGGATGTCGGAGTGACAAATCCCGCAGAACTGGATCTCGATCGCGACATCCTTCGGACCGGGGTCGCGGCGCTCGATGGTGTGTGGGCCGAGCGGCTGGTCGGGAGCGAAGGCGGCGTAGGCAGAGGCGGTGGTGGGCATGGCATGTCCGGAGTGAGGGGAACGGATGCGAAGACTTCCAACAGTAGCCCAATCATGGCGAATTGGTGAGGGGGCGGGAGGGAGGCACGGGGGTTCGCACGGAGGCATGGTGGGGTGGGTGCCGCGGGCCGGGCGCTGCTGCCTGAGGCCAACTCCGTGCCTCCGTGCCTCCGTGCCGCCGTGCCGCCGTGCCGCCGTGCCGCCGTGCCGCCGTGCCGCCGTGCCTCCGTGCCTCCGTGCCTCCGTGCGAACCCCCGTGCCTCTGTGCTAGGATTGGACTTCTCCCCCGACCGGAGCCACCACCGGCATGCCCGACCTCCTCCTCCCCCTTCTCGCGCTGGCCCTCGGCGCCCTCCTTGCCTGGCTGGTGATGCGGACGCGTATTGTCGCGCTGGAGGCGACGCGTACCGCGGAGCAGGCGGCCGCTCGGGACCAGCAGGCGCTGCTTGCGCGGGCCGAGGCGCAGTTGCGTGACAGTTTTGGGGCGCTCTCCGCCCAGGCACTGGCGGCCAACAACCAGGCGTTTCTCGACTTGGCCCGCACTGATCACGACGCACGGACGGCGGCACTCGACGCGCTGCTGAAGCCGATGCAGGACGGGCTGGTGCGCGTGGACGAGACACTGCGCAGCGTGAACCTGGAGCGTGTGACGAGTCACGCCACCCTCCAGGAGCAGTTGCGGACGATGCTGGTCGGGCAGCAGCAGCTCACCAGCGAGACGCAGCAACTCGTGCGGGCGCTCCGGGCCCCGCAGGTGCGCGGGCAGTGGGGTGAGCTGCAGCTCCGCCGGGTGGTGGAGCTGGCGGGGATGGTGGCACATTGCGACTTCGTGGAGCAGGCGAGCGTCAGCACCCCGGACGGCCTGTTGCGGCCCGATCTCCTGGTGCGCCTGCCGGGCAACAAGGTGATCGTGGTGGACGCCAAGACGCCGTTGGCGGCGTACCTCGATGCGAATGACGCCCTCGATGACACCGCGCGCGGCGTGGCACTCGATCGTCACGCGAAGCAGGTGCGGGACCACATCACCCAGCTCTCCGCCAAGAATTATGCGGCCCAGTTCACCGAGGCCCCCGATTTCGTGGTGCTCTTCCTCCCGGGGGAGGCGTTCTTCAGTGCCGCCTGCCAGCGGGATCCCTCGCTGATCGAATTTGCGGTGAGCCGCGGGGTGATTCCGGCATCCCCCACCACGCTGATCACCGTGCTCAAGGCGGTGGCCTATGGCTGGCAGCAGGAACGCGTGGCCGCCAACGCCGAGCAGATCCGGGATCTGGGGATCGAGCTGCACGGGCGGATGCGGATTGTGGCGGAGCATCTCGACAAGGTGCGCCGCGGGCTCGAGGCCGCGGTGGGTGGCTACAATGCCGCTGTGGGCTCGCTGGAGAGTCGGGTGCTGCCAACGGTCCGGCGTTTCCGGGATCTCGGGGCAGGGGAGGGGGAGGAGCTGGCGCCGATGATGCCGGTGGAGAGCGCGCCGCGTCTGCCGGCGGCGGCGGAGTTGCGGGAGGAGGAGTAGTCCCAGCCGGCGGCATCAGCCGCCGGGATAGGACGCGAAGCGGCGCCCCCTTTTACCTTTCGCCGCTCGCGTCCTTGCCCTTCCTCATTTCAGGATCCCCATGTCCGCCCAGTCGCCTTATCGCCAGCTTCCCGTCGAGCGCCGCGTCGCGCTCGTTGCCCATGAACTCAAGAAGAGTCGCGAGGCGCGCGAGGGCTACATCCTGCGGTTGGTGAACAAGGGCGGCGGGTTCCGCCCGGCCACGCTGCGGAAGTGGCCGGTGGAGCAGCTTGCGAAAGAAGTGGTCCGCCGCAACATGGAGACGCCCGAGGAACAGCTTGGCCTGCTGCAGTTGCTCTATGTGGAGCTCGAGCCGCAGTTGCAGATTGATTTCCTCGACACCGCCGGCGTGGCGCACGAGAACGGATCCATCCCCGAGGAACTCGAGCCGCCGTTCGCCAAGGAGGAAGCGGTCCGGGCCGCGGCCGAGGCGCTGTTGGCGAAGCATGGCGAGAACGCACGGCACTACCTGGTGACGATCGCGACGTACAATGCCGAGGCATGGCCGGGGTTGCTGGAGATGCTCGACGCGGGATGAACGGGGCACTGCAACTGCATCCAGGAGATGAGAGATGATCCAAGGTGTGTCGATCGGTTTGCTCCTCCTCGCCCTGCCGCTTGCCGCGCAGGCACCGACCGGTGGCGCGGCGCGCCCGGCCTCGGGCGGGGAGATCAAGGTCATCGTGGACACGGTGATCCGCTCCACCGACATGGTCACGATCAAGGGGAAGCAGGTGCCCTATCGCGTCTCGGTCGGCATGCAGCCGGTGTACAGCGATGACAACAAGCCAATCGCCTCGATGTTCTACACCTTCTACGAGCGGACCGACGTCGGTCAGGACAAGGCAACACGGCCGTTGGTGATCTCGTTCAACGGCGGCCCGGGTTCGGCCTCGGTGTGGATGCACATCGCCTACACCGGACCGAAGCTGCTCCGGATCGACGATGAGGGCTATCCGGTGCAGCCCTACGGCATCCAGGACAACCCGCACTCGATCCTCGACGTCGCCGACATCGTCTACATCGACCCGGTGAACACCGGCTTCTCGCGGATCCTCGGCGATGCCAAACGGGAGCAGTTCTTCGGGGTCAACGAGGACATCGCCTATCTGGCGAAGTGGCTGGATGTCTTCGTGACGCGGAACGGGCGCTGGACCTCGCCCAAGTACCTGATCGGCGAGAGCTATGGCACCACGCGCGTGGCGGGCTTGGCCGCGCGACTCCAGGGCTCGCACTGGATGTACATCAACGGTGTGGTGCTGGTCTCGCCCACCGGGCTCGGCCTCGATCGTGACGGCCCGATCGGCAGTGCGCTCTACCTGCCGTACTACGCCGCCACCGCCTGGTACCACAAGGCACTCCCGGCCGACCTGCAGGCGCGCGACCTCGAGGCGTTGCTGCCCGAGGTGGAGCAGTTCACCATCGAGGAACTGGTCCCCGCCATGACTCGGGGGGGGGCACTTGACCCGGCGCGCCGTCGCGAGCTGGTGGCGCGCTACGCGCGGTACTCCGGCCTCAAGGAGGGGGCGGTCGCCCAGTACAACATGGCGGTGCCGACCTCGTTCTTCTGGAAGGAACTGCTCCGCGACCGGGGGCTCACCGTGGGGCGTCTCGACTCACGCTATCGCGGGCTCGACCGCACCGACGCCGGGACCTCACCCGATTTCGACCCGGCGCTCACATCGTGGAATCACGCCTTCGCTCCAGCGATCAACCATTACCTGCGTGAAACGCTCGGCTTCAAGACCGACCTGCAGTACTGGCTGTTCGGGCCGACCAGTCCCTGGAACCGCAATGGGGAGCGCACCGGCCAGCAGCTGCAGCAGGCGATGGCCGAGAACCCGTACCTGCACGTGCTCACGCAGTCGGGTTACTTCGACGGCGGCACCGACTACTTCAACGCGAAGTACAACATGTGGGCGATGGATCCCAGCGGACGCTTCCAGGACCGCCTCGCGTTCAAGGGCTACCGCTCGGGCCACATGATGTACCTGCGCGCCGAGGATCTCGCGACGAGCAACGAGGACATCCGGCAGTTCATCGCCCAGGCGATGCCGAAGCCCGGGCAGCCGGCCCGGCGGTGAACGGCGCCGCGCTCCTGCTCGGACTGCTGCTTGCCGCGCCCCTCGCCGCGCAGGCGCCGGTCCGAGCGCTCTCCTTCAACATCCGCTACGGCACCGCGGCCGACGGCGACCACGCGTGGCCGTTGCGCCGCGCCCTGGTGATCGCCACCATCCGCGACCATGCGCCGCACCTCCTCGGTGTGCAGGAGGCGCTGCGCTTCCAACTCGACGAACTGGCCGCGGCGCTGCCGGGATACCGCGAGCTCGGCGTCGGGCGCGACGACGGCCTCACGCAGGGCGAGTACGCCGCCATCCTCGTCGACACGACGCGGTTCGCTGTGGTGACGCACGGCACGTTCTGGTATTCCGACACACCTGACCTGCCGGGGTCGATGCACTGGGGCAACCGGATCACCCGCATCACGACGTGGGCACGCCTCGCCGATCGTGCGACAGGCGACACGCTCCGGCTCTACAACACCCACTGGGACCACGAGAGCCAGCCCTCACGGATGCAGAGCGCGGCGCTGCTGCTCGAGCGGATCACGCACGATGCCGCGCATGGCGACGCCATCCTGGTGATGGGTGACTTCAACGCCGATGAGGCGAATCCCGCCTTCACCGCGCTGGTGCGGGACGGGCGGACGCCGCTGCGCGAGGGCTACCGCGTGCGCCATCCTGACGCGACGAGGGTGGGGACCTTCCACGGCTTCACCGGTGACTCGACCGGCGGGATGATCGACCACGTGCTCGTCGGGCCTCGCTGGGAGGTACATGACGCGGGGATCGATCGCCGGCAGGTGGCGGGGCGATGGGCGTCGGATCACTTCGGGGTGTGGGCGACGGTGCGCCGAGTGCGCTGACGCCCGGCGGAGGGGGCACAACGCACGACGACCCGCCACGCGTGAACGCGGCGGGCCGACGCCTGCCCGGCTTAGATAGAGGTTACCGCCCGCAGGGCAGCTGCACGGCCCGTCAAGCCAAGAAAATCGCCGTGCTCCTCCATACTGGAGCCCGTTTCCGAATCCGTCAAGGTTCCGCCATGCTGACCCGCACGCTGATGGCCCCGCGGAACGCCCCGTCCACATAGCCCACCGCCTGATCCTGGGGATACCGGCGCGCCAGCAGCTCCTGCAGGTCCGGGGAGAAGGTGCTCGGGTCGCCGTGGCAGGCGAGGCAGCGCGACTGGATCAGGATCGGCCGGAGGTAGCGGAGTTCGCGGTCGGCTCCCTCGCCCACCCAGAGCGCCGTGTCGGCCGGCAGGCGCCCTGCCGCGTGGGCCTCGGCGAGCGCGAGCAGGAGCTGCTCCTCCAGCTCGTCCGGCGCATTGGCGAGGTTGCGGGGCTTGGTGGTGACGCGCCGGAGCTGGACTCCGGTGGTGCCGAGGGCAGCGGTCCGGGCCTGTGCGGAATCGGCACAGAAGGCGACCGCCACCAGGGGACCCTCGCGTTCGAGCGTGGTGAGCAGCAATCCCATCAGCTCGGCGCCAAGGCCGTCGGCAGCCTGCCGTGCGGTGGCGAGCGCCTCCGCTTCGGACGGACTTGTGGTGGGCACCACCACGACGGGGGGCGTTTCGGCCACCGGCTCGCTGTCGGGGCCGTCGCCGCAGGCGGCCGCGCCAAGACAGAGGAAGAGCGCCGCGCCGCGGCGGTGCCAGCGGGATGGGAGTGCCATGGAAGACCGCCTCGGGTGGGGGATGCCATGAAAGTGCGGCAGGAACGGCGATCCGTAAAGCGGCGCGACGCACCGGGCTGACGGTGGGGGCGGGCCGCTATATCTTTGGCGTCCACCCTCACCCTGCCCGGAGCCATCGATGCTGCCCGTCCCCTCGCCTGAACTCGGTCATGTGCTGACCCTGATCGTCCTTGCCGCCGCCAGTTTCCTGGTGGCAAACCTCATGGCCCGGGCCGCCGGCTACAAGGAGTAGCGCCGCGCCCGGCGCCGCATCAGCCGCCCGCCGGATCGCCCGGGGCCGAGACCTCGATGGCGCTCACGTGCAGGTTCAAGCGGTGATTGACCCGCATCCCCACCCCACCATCGACCGCCATGCCGCTGCGCGGCCGGGTGGCGACCACCGCGCCGTTGATCACGAATTGCACCTGATCCTGCGTGGCGCGGACATGCAGCGCATTGCGCACCGTGGTCCCCGCCGCGACGCCAGCCGGCAGGATCTTGATCGCGTCGTGCTTGGTCCAGGCGACCACGTCGGTGGTTTCGGCACCATTGCGCGTCTTGATCAGGAATTCCCCGCTGTTCCGGATCAGAAAATACACATAGCGCTGTCCCGCCTCGGCCAGGTCCTTCCCCCCGACGAACATCCCGTAGGACTCCAGGTGCTCGCTCTCGGGCGGGAAGAAGTCGACCCGCATGGTCGCCTCAAAGGTACCCATGCCGTTCATGCCGGGGTGGTACATGATCCCGGAGAATTTGTTGGTCGTGATGTGAAACCCGGGCTTCATCTCGACAAACGAGAGCACAGCGGGGTCCATCGTCGGTCGATCGGCGCGAACCTGCCAGCCGAGGGTCCGGGCATCGGGCAGGTCCTGGGCGGCGATGGCCGCGGGGAGGAGGGCCAGTACGGCGGTGGCGAGCGAGAATCGCATCGGTGGCTCCGGGTTGATGGGATGCCGGGAATCTACGGCGCAGGCCCGGTGACCGCGACTGCGACCCCCCCCGGGCCTCCGGCATTTGGAAATCAGCGTTCATGGGAGGCAAATCGTATATTCAGGGAGACGTTACTCTCCCTCCTTGGAGCACGACCGGACCCCACGTGACCGACAAACTGTTGTCCGACCTCTCCGCCGCGTTGGGCGATGCGTACATGATCGAGCGCGAACTCACCGGGGGCGGGATGAGCCGGGTGTTCGTCGCACGGGAGCAGGCATTGGGTCGCGAGGTGGTGATCAAGGTGCTCCCGCCTGAGCTCGCCGCCGGCCTCAATCACGAGCGGTTCCGCCGCGAAATCCAGTTGGCCGCGCGGCTCTCCCACCCCTACATCGTGCCGCTGTTGCACGCGGGGGAGGCGGGGGAGCTGCTCTGGTTCACGATGCCGTACATCGCCGGCGACTCGATCCGGAGCCGGTTGCAGGCCAACGGTCCCTACTCCGTCCGGGAGACGCTGGCGGTCTTGCATGACGTGATGGAGGCGCTCGCCTACGCGCACACGCGCGGGGTGATCCATCGGGACATCAAGCCGGCCAACATCCTCGCCGACGGGCAGCACGCGCTGGTGACCGATTTTGGCGTGGCGAAGGCGCTCGGTGCCTCGCTGCCGATGCAGGGTGTTGCAGGGCATACTACCTCCGGGATCGCGATCGGGACGCCTGCCTACATGGCGCCGGAACAGCTCGCCGCCGACCCCTCAGCCGATCATCGGGTCGACATCTACGCTGTGGGCCTGGTGGCCTACGAGCTCCTGGCGGGGGCGAGCCCGTTTGCGGCGCCCTCGCCGACCGAGACGATGACCGCCCAGCTCACCCGCACCCCAGCGCCGTTGCATACCTTGCGGGCGGAGGTACCGCCGGCCCTCTCGGTGCTGGTGGGGCGGTGCCTGGCGAAGAACGCCGATGATCGCCCGGCGACGGCCGAGGCGGTGCTCGCCGAGCTGGACGCGATCCAGGGCGCGCTGGCCGCCGACGTGCACCGCTCGCGCTCCGGCGAAGCGGCGGTGCGCCGCTCGGCGGTGTCGTGGCCGCTGGTGTTCGGGGCGGCGGCGGTGGTGGCGGCTGGGGTGTGGTGGGGTGCACGGGGTCGGGAGGCACCGGTGGTGGTCCCGACGGCGGACTCCTCGCTCGTGGCGCTCGGTGGGGACCAAACCCTGGGGGAGTCACTCCCTGCGCCATCCAACCGGCCGATGACGCGGGCCGACTCACTGGCCATTGCCCAGGCGCTACGCGAGGAACTCGAGCGGCTCGATCCGCAGGGGGTGACGGCACCGGCGCGCACGCCGGCCACCACGGCCGCCGCTGAGGTGCCGTCGTACGAGGAGTCGCTGGAGCGGGTCCTGGCCCGGACCGACTCGATCGTACGGGCGCGGCTCGGTGAATTGGCGAGCACCCGTCGATCCGTGGACGTGCTGACTGCTCCGACGCCCGGCAGCCGCCCTCGCAGTGATGTCACCGTGATGCGGGCAGCGCCGAGCACCGCGCGACGCGTCGTGGTGATCTCGCCACCCTCGCGCTGGCGGGACAGCGCTGCCGCCATGGTGGCGGACCAGATTGAGGAGGAGCTCGCCTCCCGCCTGCGCCGCAGTGAGGGATGGGAGGTCGTTGCGCTCAACGGTGGCACGCCGGGGAGCCCGATTCCGGCCGATGTCATGGTGAGCGTCGGCTTCACCCCGGTCGCCGGCGACTCGGCGGTGTTGCGCATCCAGATCCGCAACATCACCGAAGGGTCGAGCTTCGGATTCTACTCGGTCAACTCCGAGCCGCAGCCGATGCCATTGGCGGAGCAGGCATTCCGCGGCACGGTGCGGGAGGCGTTCTTCGTGCTTGAGCGGCTGCGCCGCACGCCGAGCAACGAGACCTGGTCGCTCGACATGGGGCGGCCGGATGGTCCGACGCGGCGGCCGTAACAGCGAACGGCGGACGGTGAACGGGGGGTCCGGCTGGGCGCCCCGTTTCGTGTCGGTGCAGGATGAAACACACTCTCGTCCCGCGGCGTAGGAGCCTCATGTCTCAACCCGGTGCGCCCCAGTCCCGCGAGCTCTTCTCGCCCGAGTTCCTCGCGCTCCAGGGTGCCGTCGCGGGACGGTACTCTCTCGTGCGGGAGTTGGGCCGCGGCGGCATGGGCGTCGTGTTTCTGGCGCGGGAGGTGGCGCTCGACCGGTTGGTGGCGATCAAGCTGCTGCCCCCCGCCCTGGCGGTGGATGAGCGGTTGCGTGAGCGGTTCCTGCGCGAAGCGAAGACCGCGGCGCAACTTGCCCACCCCCACATCGTCGCGATCCATGCGGTGGAGACCATCGGCGACTGCGTCTACTTCGCGATGGAGCACGTCGCGGGTGGTTCGCTCGGTGAGCGGCTGCGGCGCGACGGTGCCCTGCCGCAGCGTGAGGCGCTCCGCATCGTGCAGGAGACGGCGTGGGCCCTCGCGCATGCCCACGCGCGTGGGGTGGTGCATCGCGACGTGAAGCCCGACAACATCCTCCTCGAGGAGGGGAGCGACCGGGCGCTGGTGACCGACTTCGGGATCGCGCACGCTGGTGGGCTGTCGGACCCGGCGCTGGGCGCGGGGACGATGCACTACATGAGTCCCGAGCAGGCGCAGGGTGGCGCCGATACGCGCGCGGACATCTACGCCCTGGGCATCACCGCGTGGCACGCGCTGGCGGGGCGGCGTCCCTTCGAGGGGCAGGGCGGCGTCGCGCTCCTGGCCATGCAATCGCGGGACGAAGCGCCGCCGGTCCGCACCGCCGTGCCGACACTTCCCCCCCCCATCGCCGAGGCGATCGACCGCGCGGTGCGTCGCGATCCGGATGAGCGGTGGCCCACGATGGAGGAGTTCGCGCGGGCCCTGGGCGATGCCCGCGCCCTCGCGCCCCAAGTGCCCCTCCCGCTCCGCCGCTACGCCCGCGAGGCGGTCGAGCACTCCGATCGCCTGGGGATGGCGATCGGCATGAGCGCTGGTGCCTTCCTCGCCGCCGCGCTGGTGGACGTGCTCTTCAGCACCTTCCTGGGCATCGAGAGCGCCATCTTCCTGCTGATCGGGCTCGCCACCGTCGGGATGGCGCTTGCGCTGCTCGGCGCCCACGTCGTGGAGCTGCGGGAGCTGGCGTCACGCGGGTACGGGCGGGAGTCGGCGCTGCGGGCGATCGCGGAGCTCGAGGCGGAGGAGGCGCCCGTGCGTCGACCGGCGGGGATGCCGCTCTGGAACACGGTCTCCGGCGTGGTGGGTGGATCGGCGATCGCGATGGTCGCCGGGATGGCGTTGATGGTGGGCGGTCAGGCGATGCTCGCAGTGCCCGGCCTCCTCATCGCGACCCTGGCACCAGCGATGGCGGTCCGCCGGGTCGCGACGCTGCGCGGCGTGCGGGGGAAGTGGTGGACCCGCTTCCTGCGCTCAGGGCTTGGCGCTCGCGCGTGGCAGCTCTTCACCCTGAACGTCCAGCGCACGCAGGTGGCCGACGTGGATGGTGAGCCGACCGCCCTTGCCCTCGGAGGCGCCGTGCAGGCGGTGTATGCCGCGCTGCCCCCGGGTGAGCAGCAGCAACTCGCCGGCGTCCCCGACGTGATCGCGCGGCTGGAGCAGATCGCCCTCGACCGCGCCAACCCCCGCAGCACCGAGGCGGTCATGGCGCTGGAGACGCTGCGGCTCGATCTGATGCGGCTCCGCGCCGGACAGCTCGCCACGGCAGGGATCACCGAGGACCTCGGTGCGCTGGAGCGAGTGGGCTGGTACGTGGACGCCCGCGCCGAGGTCTGACGGCGGGGCTGGTTCCCTCCCGCTGTTCCCGACGGCATATTGGTGGCGGTCTCCCACCCCATATCGAGGTTACGTGAATCCCGACACCCTTCCGGTCAGTACCGCCGTACCCATTGAAGTCCCCGGTTCCCTCACCGGCCCGACTGATCCGACCGCGCGGGCCACGGTACTCGACGCGCTGCGCGGCTTTGCCCTGATCGGCGTCTGTCTCGGCAACATCGCCATGTCGTTCTCGTTTTGGGACTGGCCCGGCACTGAGGGACTCGCGCCCAAGTATCTCCTGCCCACCGACGCCACCGCGCAGTACCTCTACCACGCGCTCGTGGACGGCAAGTTCTACTCCCTCTTCTCGCTGCTGTTCGGACTGGGCTTCGCGCTCCAGCTCGGGCGGCGCAGCGACGAGGTGGGTGCCCTCGTCACCTATCGTCGTCGCCTCCGG
>JBBQQJ010000027.1:0-18728 GCA_038216165.1 Gemmatimonadales bacterium
CCGCGCACCAGCCGGACCCCGCGCTCGGCCAGGCCCCCGGCCTTGGCCGGCGAGCGCACCAAGGCGGTGACCTCGTCCCCCTGGGCCAGCAGGTGGGCGACGAGATGCCCGCCGACGAACCCGGTGGCGCCGGTGACGAGCGCCCTCATGCTGCGCGGTCGAGAACGCGGTAGGTCTTGTAGGGGGTGAACCCTGCCTTGGCGAGTCCCTGGATGATGGCCGTGTTGTCCTCGAGCAGCCAGCCGGCCTCTCCCCAGCCGATGCCACGGGCGGCGGCTTTCGTCCAGATCCAGTGGTAGAGCGCGGCGTCGATGCCCTTCCCGCGCCACTCCGGCAACAGGCCGAGGAGGAGGATCCGGGCGCGGGTGATCTGCCGCCGCTTGAGCTTCCAGAGCATGGTGAGCGCGGCGGGGAACATCCCCCCCCCACGATTCCCGTGCAGGACCTCGTTCAGGTCGGGCAGGGCGAGCGCGAAGCCGATCGGAACCCCGTCCTTCTCCACGAACGGCACCAGCTCCGGGATCACCACCGGCTTGAAGGCCGCCGCGAGGTGGTCGATCTCCGCCTCAGTCATGGGGACGAAGCCCCAGTTCTTCTCCCAGCCGGCGTTGTAGAGCTGCTTGACCAGCTCGACTTCCGCGGTGAAGCGCGACATCACCAGGGGACGGATGGTGATCCCGTAGCGGTCGAGGATCAGCTTCACGGCGCGCTCGGTGCGTTCCGGCGCGCGGACCGGCCCGGCGAGCGAGCCCCCCTCGAGGCAGATGAGATCCTTGGCCTTGCGGAACCCGGCGGTCTCGAGCAGCGGGAGATAGTAGGGCGGGTTGTGCGGCATCATCAGCGTGTTGGGCGTATCGAACCCATCAATCAGGAGGCCGCACTCGTCGTTGACGGAGAAGGACATCGGCCCGCGGACGACGTCGAGGCCGCGCGCACGCACCCAGTCCGCAGCGGCGTCGAGGAGCGCCCGCGCCACCTGGAAGTCGTTGATGGACTCGAAGAAGCCGAAGAACCCCACCCGGTCGGCGTGCAGCTCATTGTGCAGCCGGTTGTGGATGGCGGCAATGCGCCCGACGACCACTCCGTCCCGCTCCGCCACGAAATAGTCCGCCTCGGCGTGCTGGAAGAACGGATTGGCTCGACGATCGAGCAGCTTCCGCACCTCGGCACGAAACGGCGGGACCCAGTTCGGATCCCGCCGGTGGAGACGGTAGGGCAGGTCGATGAAGCGGGCGAGATCGGAGGAGGTCTCGACCCGCCGGACGGCGAGCGACGTCAGATGACCCCCAGCTCCTTGCCGATCTTGCCGAAGGCTTCGAGCGCCTGGTCGATCTGGTCGGCGGTGTGCGTCGCCATCACGCTGGTGCGGAGGCGGCACTGCGAGGGCGGCACTGCCGGCGGGACGACCGGGTTGGTGAAGACGCCGGCGTCGTACAGCTTCCGCCAGAACACGAATGTGGTGTCCAGCGGGCCAATGAGGACCGGGACGATCGGCGTGTCGGTCGGGCCGATGTCGAAGCCGAGCGCGGTGAAACCCTGCTGCAACCGGCGTGCGTTGACCCAGAGGGCGTCGCGCCGCCACGGCTCCTGCTGCAGGACCTCAAGGGCCGCGAGCACGCCGGCGGTGTTGGCAGGGGGAAGCGATGCGGTGAAGATGAACGGCCGCGAGTGGTGCTTGAGAAAGTGGATGACCGACTCGTCACCCGCGACGAACCCCCCGACGGAGGCGAGCGACTTCGAGAAGGTGCCGGCGATGATGTCGACATCGGCCTGCATGCCGTAGTGGGCCCCGGTGCCCTCCCCGTTGGGGCCGAGGACGCCGAGGGCGTGGGCGTCGTCCACCGCGAGCGCAGCCCCGAAGCGGCGGGCGATCTTCACCAGCTCGGGGACGTTCGCGATGTCGCCTTCCATCGAGTACACCCCGTCGACGACAATCATCGTCCCCTTGCCGGTGGTGTTCTGCTCGAGCCTGCGGGTCAGGCCGGCGAGGTCGCCGTGGTTGAAACGCACGGTCTCGCCGAAGGAGAGCTTCGCTCCATCGACGATGCAGGCATGGTCGAGCTTGTCGAGATAGACCGTCTCACCGCGTCCGACGAGGCCGGAGATGAGGCCGAGGTTGGCGCCGTAGCCGGTGGAGAAGACGATCGTCGACTCCTTGCCGAGGAACTCCGCAAGCGCGTGCTCCAGCTGTTCGTGAAGGTCGAGGGAGCCATTCAGGAAACGCGAGCCCGTGCACCCGGAGCCGTAGCGGTGCAACGCCGCACTTGCCGCCTCGAGCACCTTGGGGTGATGGGTCAGGCCGAGGTAGTTGTTCGACCCGAGCATGATCCGGCGCTGGCCCTCGATGACGACGACCGTGTCTTCGGACTCGGAGATCGGCTTGAAGTAGGGGTAGAGCCCCGCGGCCTGGATTTCGCGCGCGCGGGTGAACTGCCGGCACTTGTCGAAGAGCGCCACCGGAGTCTGCAAGGTGTCGGTCGCCACGGGCCCTCGCACTGGTGAAAGGAAGACCTCCCCGGGGTCGGGATGCCTGATGGTCCGGACCACCGGACGCCATCGGACAAAACTAGGACCTCACGGTCTCGGGCACAAGCGGAAATGGCGCGCCGCGGGGGGCCTTACCCTGGCCCGCACCGGTGCCCATCTGCTTGAAAATGTGAGACTTGTGCCGCCTGCACGGTGACGCTGATCGGGCCGCCAACCGGTGGCGGGGCGTCGCGGATGATCCCCCAGGCCTCGGCGCCTTGGCACTCGATTCTCGCGAGGAGGCGATCTCGCGTGGGCCGCAGTTCCTGGAGCGTGCCGGCCCCCCCGGGGTCGGACGAGATCACGAGGGCCGTGGCGGGCGCTGCGGTGAGGGCGGCAGTTGCCGGGATCGGGCCGCAGAACACCGCCGCGTCCTGTGCCGTCCAGCGATTGGGCCACTCCAGGAACGTGGCCACACCGATGGTCGCGGGCCGCTCGAAGATGGCCCGGGCATGGTCCACCTGCGCGACGCCGCCGGGGAGGAGGATGGCCAGTCGCTGCGCCAAGGCCGCGGCCTCGTCGAAGTCGTGGGTGACCAGGATCGTGGCCGGACCCGCCGTGGCGAGGACGGCGCGGAATCGGTCGCGCACCTCCGCGCGCAGCGACGGATCGAGTGCCACGAAGGGTTCATCCAGGAGGAGCACGGCAGGGTCGGCGGCGAGCGCGCGCGCGAGCGCGACACGCTGGCGCTCCCCGCCACTGAGCGAGGTGACGCCCCGATGCGCGAGGTCGGCCACCTGCGCCAGTTCGAGCAGCTCGCGCGCCCGCCGGGCCGCGACCGGAGCCCGATCACCGCGCAGCTGACGGGGGAACATCACGTTGCCGAGGACGTTGAGATGCGTGAACAGGCGGGGCGACTGGTGCAGGTAGACGATGCCGCGCCGCTCCGGCGGCCACGCGCTCCGGTCCTCCCCGCACACCATGACGCGCCCCGTCCCGGGTACCAGACCCGCGATGCCCCGCAGCAGGCTGGTCTTGCCGACGCCGCTCGGTCCCAGCAGGGCCACCACCTCGCCTTGGGCGACATCGAGCGTGAGCGCGGGGAGGGCCGGTCCCCCGGCGATGGTGGGCTGGCAGCGGTCCAGCCGGAGTCCGCTCATGCCGCCACTGTCCCGGTGCGTTCGGCCGAGCGTCGGGCGATGCCAAGCGCGAGCATGGCCGGCAGGACGAGGAGGAGGGCCGCGGTGGCGGCGTAGCGATCCTGGCCGGCCTGTACATAGGCGATCACCTCGGTCGCCAGGGTGCGGACGCGGCCCCCGCCCAGGAAGAGCGTGAGCGGCACCTGAGCCCAGGAGACCAGGAACCCGAGGGCCAGCGCTTCCCGCACGGGGCGGGCGAGGAGCGGGAGGAGGATGCGTCGCAGGATGACGGCGGGCGATGCCCCGAGGGTCCGCGCGGCCGCTTCCACTTCGGGGTCCATGCCGCGGAAGATGCCGAAAAAGTAGAGGGTGAGGTAGCCCGTGGCCGGGACGAGATGCCCGATCCCCACGCCGAGCAGCGTCCCGCCGAGTCCGGCGCGGAGGGTGGCGAGCTGGAGGCCGGCCGCCAGGGCAATAGGCGGCACCGCGACAGGCAGGAACGCCGCCGCCGCGCCGAGGTGCTGCCACCCGCCCCGGGCCCGCGCGAGCGTGCGACCCGCCGGCACGGCGAGGGCGGTCGCGCCCACGGCGACCAGCGCCCCGAGACCGAGCGAGACGAGGAGGGCGCTGCCGAGTCTCCCCCCCCCAATCATGGTCCAGCTCTCGAGGCTCCATGCCGGTGGCAGGAGGGCGGGAAAGAACCAGCGCATGCCGAACGCCCCGAGCACCAGCGCGGTGAACGGCAGGGCGACGGAGAGCCCGAGGAGGGCGAGGACAACGCGGTGTCCGCTGCGCATCATGCGTGGCGCCTCGCCCACTCGTGCCATGCCACCGCCGCCGCGGCGGCCCCGAAGAGCAGGAGGGTGCTCGCCCAGGCATCCCCGCGGGCGGCCGGGTCGGCATCGCGCGAGCGCTCGAGCACGGCGACCGCCAGCGGCTGGGGATCGCTCGGGCCGAGGAGGGCGGGGATCTCGTAGCTGCCGAGCACGAACGTGAAAGCCACCACCACGCCGGGCGTGATCCCGCGCCAGATGAGCGGCAGGACCACCCGACGCCGGGTGAGCGCTGGCGAGGCACCAAGGGTGCGCGCCGAGGCCTCGAGTTCGGGATCGACCTGGGCCGCCATGGTGCAGGCGAGCAGGGAGAGGAACCCGAGCTCCTTCCAGGCGAGGGCGAGGATCACGCCGGCGCCGTGGGAGGCCTGCAAGAGGGGGACCATCTGCGCCGGCTCGGAGAGGAGCCCGAGGGCGGCGGCGAGGCGTGCGACGAGGCCGCTCTGCGAGAGCACGAGCAGGGCCGCCGCGCCGACCACGATCGGCGGGATCGGGAGCGGGACCGAGGCGAGGGCGCGCGCCGCGCGGTGGCCGCGTGTGCTGCCGCGAAAGTGCAGCGCCACCACGAGGGCGCCGACGGTGGCGAGGGTGGTGGCGGCGAGCGCGGCATAGAGCGACCAGGCCAGCGCGCGCCACGGGGCCGGCCGGGCGAGGCGCTCGAGCACCGCGGCGGCGCTGAAGCCGCCGTCGGCTCCCCCCCCCGCGGCCCAGACGGCCCAGCCGAGTCCGATGAGGGGGCCCACCGCGAGGAGGGCCGGCGTGAGCCAGGGGGCCGTGCGCGTCGTCACGACCCCCCACGGGTGCGAATGCGGGCGCGCCACCCACTCACGACCCGGTCATGCCACTCCGCAGCAACCTCCGGGACCGCGAGGCGGGTGAGGAGCGAGTCCGGCAGTGCGGCGGGATCGCGGGCGACGGCGGCGAAGCGGTCGCGCCACTCTGGCGAGAGGCGTGCCGGCGCCAGGACGGTCCCATCAGCCCAGACGTCCGGACGCAGCTTTTCGAGTTGGGCCGCGGGGTCGAGGAGGAAGTTGGCGACGACCATCGCGCCGGCGGGGTTGCCCGCGTTGGAGGGAATCCCGAGGTAATGGGCGTTGGCGATCGTGCCATCCTCGAGGAGGAGGGGCCGGGCGGTGGCCGGCAGGAGGCCCTGGCGGATCTTGGCGACGACGTCGTGCTGGTTGTTGGACATCGAGAAGTCCACCTCGCCGTTGGCGAAGAGCCGGTGCAGGTCGGCCACCCCGGCGGGATAAGCCTCCCCCCCCCGCCAGAAGGAGGGGGCGAGCGCGGCGAGCCAGCCGAAGAGGGTGTCGGCCGCCGGGGTCCAGATGGCCTCGCGGAAGCCGCCCTGGAAGGTGGTCACGCCGCCGTTCAGGGCATAGAGGACGATCTTGTGGAAGGTGGCCCCGCTGAAGCCCTGGTCGTGGGTGAACCGCCCGGGGTGCGCCCGGATCCACGTGGCCAGCTCCGCCACGCTGCGGGGGGGGCTGGGGGTGCGCACCGTGTCGTAGATCAGCGCAAACTGGACGCGGCCCCACGGGGACTCGTACCCGTCGAGCGGGCGTCCGGAGTCGTGCATCACGATCGTCGAGGTCGAGTCGAGGAAGTGTGCATTCGGGAGCCGGCCGGCCCATGGTCCCCCGAGCAGGGAGTCCCGCCGCAGCGCGGCGAAGGTCTCGCCGTTGATCCAGACGAGGTCGGCGGCGCCGCCCGCGCCGGCCGCCGCCTCGAGGCGAAGTTGCTGCACGATGTCGGGACCCTGGCCCTCCACCGGGCGGAGGGTGATGCCGCAACAGGCCTCGAGACGCGGTGTCACCCACTCGTCCACATAGCGATTGATCGAGGGGTCACCACGCCACATTCGCCACGTGACCGTGGTGCCACGCGCCCGCGCCACGACTGTGTCCCAGGGCAGGGCAGCGACCTCCACGGCGCGGGGTGGCGGTGTCCCCCCCCCACAGGCGATGAGGACGAGTGCCGCGAGGGGGGCGAGGCTAGAACGCATGCCGCGCCGAGAACTGGAATTGCCGCGGCCGCCCCGGATTCTTCAGCAGGACCGGATCCCCCGGGCGGCCCACCTGGGTGCGCGACCCGCCGCCGGGAATCCCGTTGGCGTAGTTGCCCCACGCGGTGCCGTTGAGGAGGTTGAACGCGTCGGCCCGCAGTTCGAGCGCCCCGCCGCCCAGCGGCACCCGCCAGCTCAGCGAACCGGAGAGCTCGACGAAGGCCGGCAGCCGCTCGTCGTTGCGCCGCACCCCGGCGAAGCGGTCGTGGTTGCCGACGAAGCCGTTGCCGAAGATCGCACCGGACCCGTCGAGGTCGCGGAAGAATGCCACACGGTTGATGGGCTGGCCCGTCTGCCAGTCCGCGATGACCGCGGCCCGGAAGGCGTCGGCGAGCCGGTGGAGGGAACGGACCGTCACCTTGTGGCGCCGGTCATTGGTGGCCCACGCCCACTCCGCCGCGAAGTCGTTCGCCTGGGTGGCGTTGAAGTTGATGTCCTCGGTGTCATTCCGCGTCCCGGACCAGACCCAGTTCGCGTCGACGGTCCAGGCTGCGCTGAACGCCCGCCGCGCTGCCGCGTAGAGCCCGACATACCGGCTCCGTCCGCCGGACTCCGTGGTGGTCAGCCGCCGGAAGCCGCCCGGCACCGGGGTGACCGGCCGAGTGGCATCGCCGAAGGCGGGGGAGCGGTCCACCGAGTCGGCCGGGGTGAGCGGCCGGGGGATGGCGTTGAGGTCGAAGGATCGCGGCAGGTTCCGCGCCTCATGGTAGACGAGATCGAGCGCCAGCGACCACTGCGTCCCGAGGGTCCGTTGCCAGCCGAGGGTGGCCTGATAGCCGACCGGCTGGCGCAGGCCCAGCGCGAAGGCGCGCCGCACTTCCCGGGCCGGGAGCTGGTCCCGGAGGGCCTCCAGGTCCGCGGCGCGGGGCCCCGCGCCGAAGGCGGGGGGGGGGGACCCGGTGCCGGCCGCAAAGGTCACGGCGGCGTTGCCATCGGAACCGAATTGCACCGCATCGGAATACACGGCGTAGGGCAGGGTGCCGGTGTACAGCCCGGCACTGCCGCGCCAGACGGTGGTCGGCGAGGCGTACCAGTTGAACGAGAGGCGCGGCTGGATGTTGTTCAGGTCGGCGGAGGATTCGCCCCGGGACGTGATGTCGTCGTAGTCCCACCGCAGCCCCGCCTGCACGACGAGGTTGTCGCGCACCCGCCAGCGGTCCTCGACGAAGGCGCCATACCGCGTCTGCGTGAGGTCCACCTGTTGCGGGTTGGCATCGATGGTGTAGTCGCGCACCCGGACGTTGTTCGGGATGTCGGTGATCGAGAGGAACTCGCCCGCGGCCGTGATGTTGCCGTCATCATAGACGGTGTAGGCCCCGTTGGGGTTGGTGGACGCACCGGCCAGCGTGAACCGCCCGTGGACGATGTCAACACCCGCCGTGAGGGTGTGACGCGCCCCCGCCTGTGCCGTGAAGACGTTCCGCACCTGGAGTTGCCGCTCGGTTTCGTCGAAGATGAAGTTGCTCGACCCCACCACCGCTTGCGGGGTGCCATCCGGACTGATGATGGTCACCTGGGGGCGCGAGAAATCACTGCGCGTGGGGGGGAAGTCCCATCGGAAGGTGCCGAACTGGACCGACACCACGTTGCTGGCGGTGCCCCCACGGAAGGCCGAGCGGTGCGTCAGCGCCGTGATCGATCCCACCCGCTTGGTCGTGATGTCGGCCTCCGGCACCACGATGCCGCTTCCCTCGCCTGCGCGGGTGACGTCGCTCACGGCCACACGGAGCGTGGTGGTCTGCGCTGGCGACCAGCCGTGGTCGAGGCGCCCGAAGAGTTTCACGGTCTCACGCAGTTCGCTGCCGGTGAAGGTGGCAAGGGCGGTGGAGGCCACGCGGTCCTCGGTCTCGTTGCCATACTCCGCGGCGAGCGCATAGAAGGTCCGGTCCGCCACCACGGCGCCCGAGACGGCACCGCCGAGTTGGAAGCGTCGGAAGCCGTCCTGCTGGCGTGCGAGCACCGCCGGGTCCGCACCGTCGGGCAACTTGTTCTGGGCGTCGAGCGGGCGACCCGGGCGCCAGTAGCCGAAGAGTTCGCCGCGGGTACGGGTGGTGCCCGCGATGGTCAGGAGGTCCACGACGCCGTTGGATGAGCGCCCCTGCGTGGTGCCATAGCCGTTGGCGAGCACGCTGAGCCGGGAGATCGCCGATAGGGGCATCTCCACCCGTGGTCCGCCGAGGAAGCCCTCGGTGTTGTCGAGGCCGTCCACCAGATACGGCGTGTAGAGCGCATTCGCGCCGTTGATGGTGAGCGGCGGGGCATCCCCGAAATAGCCGGTGCTCTGGGCCACCCCCGGAATGTTGAAGGCCAGGGTGAGCGGATTCCGGGCGTCCGTCGGGAGGGCCTCGAGCTCGGCCCGCTCGATCGCCCCACCGGTGGTGGCATCCTCCGTGTTGAGGAGCGGGCGTTCCCGTCGGGCGACCACCGTGAGCGCGTCGAGCGCGACCAGTGGTTGCATCGTCAGGGCCACTGCGAGCTCGCCCCCCGGGGCGAGCGCGGCCACCGGCCGGTCGATCGGCGCGAAACCGATGCGACGGATCGTGAGGGTGCCTGCCCTCCCGGCGGGAATCATCAGGCTGAATCGCCCGTTGTGGTCGGTTTGGGTTCGCGCCGAGCCTGGCTGGAACGCCACGTCCACCTCAGGCAGCGGCTCCCCGCGTTCCGCGCGAACGGTACCGCGGATCTGCACTGCATTCTGTGCGGGGAGGGCAAGCGGCCAACAGGTCACTACGAGGGCGAAGATGGTGACGCAACGCCCCTTCGGTCGAATCGGCAGCACGCGCGCTCCGGAGTCCGGGATGGGATGAGCAGCGGGCCAGGCGCCCTGCTCCGAGCAAGATACGCCAAAGAGGCCGCGGCGGATCCCGAATCGGCGCGCCGCGACGTGCGGACGAATTGACCTGCCCGCCGGCTCCCCCCTATCGTTGGGGTCGTGGCGCGCTCCGGTGGCGTCGCCGCATCGTCGACCGTCCTCCGCACCCGCACCCCAAGGTGACCCGTGGAACCGCTCCATCGCCCGCGCCGCCTCCGCCGGAGCCCGGCGCTGCGCGCGCTGGTGCGCGAAACGTCGCTGGCGCCCGCGCACCTCATCGCCCCGCTCTTCGTCACGCATGGCCGGGATGTGCACCATCCAGTGGCCTCGATGCCGGGCGTGCATCAGTGCTCGGTGGACGATGTCCTGAGCCGCGCGGTGGATGATCTCGTCGGCGCGGGCGTGCACTCGGTCCTGCTGTTCGGCATCCCGGCGGCCAAGGACCCGGTCGGCACCGAGAACTTCGCGGACGATGGGATCGTCGCCCGCGCCATCCGCCACCTCAAGGCGCGCCATCCCCAGTTGCTGGTGACGACCGACGTCTGCTGCTGCGAGTACACTGACCACGGGCACTGCGGGATCCTGACCGCGGCGGGCGAGGTGGACAACGACCGCACGCTTGAGGTGCTGGCGCGGGTCGCCGTGGCGCATGCGTGGGCTGGCGCGGACATCCTCGCGCCGAGCGGGATGATGGACGGGATGGTCGGTGCGATGCGCGAAGGGCTCGACAGCGCCGGGCAAGTCGACTGCGCCATCCTCAGCTATGCCGTCAAGTACGCCTCGGCCTATTACGGTCCCTTCCGGGACGCGGCGGGGAGCACGCCATCCTCTGGCGACCGACGGCAGTACCAGATGGACCCGGCCAACCGACGCGAGGCCCGGCGCGAGGTGGATCTCGACGAGGCCGAGGGTGCGGACATGTTGATGGTGAAGCCCGCCCTGGCGTATCTGGACGTGATTCGGGAGGTGCGCGATCGCAGCGACCTTCCGCTGGTGTGTTACAACGTGAGCGGGGAGTACGCGATGGTGAAGGCGGCAGTGCAGGCCGGATGGCTCGATGAACGGCGTGTGGTCCTGGAGACGTTGCTCGGGATGCGGCGGGCCGGCGCGGACGCCATCATCACCTACCACGCCCTCGACGCGGCGCGCTGGCTCGCGGAGGAGGCCGCGTGAGCCGCACCACGCGCTCCGAGGCGCTCTTCGCGCGGGCCATCGAGCTGCTGCCGGGCGGGGTGAACTCGCCGGTGCGCGCCTTCCGCTCGGTGGGTGGGACGCCACGCTTCATCGCCCACGGGGAGGGCCCCTACCTGATCGATGCCGACGGTAACCGGTTGGTGGACCTCGTCTGCTCGTGGGGTCCGCTCATCCTGGGACATGCACACCCGGAGGTGGTCACAGCGATCGGGGTGGCGGCCGCACGCGGCTCCACCTACGGTGCCCCGACCGAGGCTGAGGTCCGCCTCGCCGAGCGGGTGATCGCGACGTTCCCCGCGGTGGAGATGGTGCGCTTCGTCTCCACGGGAACCGAGGCAGGGATGAGCGTCGTGCGGTTGGCACGGGCGGCGACGGGACGCACGGCGATCCTCAAGTTCGACGGCTGCTATCATGGTCATGCCGATCCGTTGCTCGCCGCCGCGGGCAGTGGCGTGGCCACGCTCGGCCTGCCCGACTCGGCCGGGGTCCCGGCGGCCACCACGGCGGCCACTGCCGTGGTGCCCTTCAACGACCTCGTCGCGGTGGAAGCGGCGTTCGCGGCCAAGGGGGGGGAGATTGCGGCGATTCTCGTCGAGCCGGTGGCGGGGAACATGGGCCTCGTTCCGCCCGCACCGGGCTTCCTCCAGGGGCTGCGCGCGATCGCCGATCGGTACGGGGCGTTGCTGGTGTTCGATGAGGTGATGACGGGCTGGCGGGTTCACGCGCAGGGTGCCCAGGTGCTCTACGAGGTGCAACCCGACCTCGTCTGCCTCGGCAAGGTGATCGGGGGCGGGCTCCCGGCGGCAGCGTACGGCGGGCGCCGCGACCTGATGTCGCGCGTCGCACCGGCCGGCGACGTCTACCAGGCGGGGACCCTCTCGGGCAACCCGCTCGCCATGGCGGCCGGGCTCGCGACGCTTGATGTGCTCGCCGGCACCGACGCGTGGGCCCGCGCGGAGCACTTCGCGGCCGATCTCACCGAGGGTTTGCGCGCGGAGGCCGCGGCCGCCGGGGTACCGGTCACCATCCAGCGCGTCGGCACGATGTTCACCGTGTTCTTCACCGATCGCCCGGTCACGAACTATGCCGATGCGAAGGCGGCCGATGCGCAGGCCTACGGCCGGTTCTTCCACGCGATGCTCGACGCCGGCGTGTACCTCCCGCCCTCGGCCTTCGAGGCCTCCTTCACGTCGGCGGCACATGACAGCGCGGCGCTCGAGAAGGTGCTCGACGCTGCGCGGATCGCCTTCCGCGCGACATGCCGGCTCCCCGTGTCGCGGTCATCGGGGGGGGGGCAGCCGGGATGCTCGCCGCCCTGCACGCCGTCGAGCGCGGCGCGGAGGTGACCCTGCACGAGGCCTCCCCGCAGCTGGGCGGCGCGATCCGCACCGTCCGCGAGGCGGGTTGGCTCGCCGAGGCCGGGCCGAACACCGTGATGGAGCCGGACCCGCAGGTGCGCGGCCTGATGGATCGGGCCGGCCTCGCGGAGCGGGTGATCCGACCCGGGGGCACCGCGACCCGCCGCTACGTCGTCCATGGCGGGGTGCCCACGCCGGTGCCCGGCTCGGCGAGTGAACTGCTCGCCACCCCCCTGCTGTCCGTGGGTGGACGCTTGCGACTCCTCAAGGAGCCGTTCGTGGCCAAGGGCGACGCTGACGCGGATGAATCAGTGGACGCCTTTGCGCGCCGCCGCTTCGGGGACGAGATCGCCGAGCGCTTCTTCGATCCCCTGCTCGCCGGGACGAGTGGCGCCGACCCGCGCCAGGTGCTGGTGCGCCACGCGTTTCCCAAGCTGCTGGAATTCGAACAGCTCGGCGGCTCCGTGCTGAAGGGCGCGCGCCGGGCGGCCTCGGCCGCGCGCGCGGCCGGCCGCCAGGGTGTATCCTCCCTCGGCCTCTGGTCGTGCCCGGACGGGCTGGCCGAAGTGCCCCGCACCATCGCGGCGTTTCTGGGCGAACGGGTCCATCGCGATGCCGCAGCGACTGTCACGCGGGAGGCGACCGGCTGGACGGTGGCGTGGGGCGAACACGTCCGCGCCGTCGACGCCGTGGTGCTGGCCGTGCCGGCCTTGGCGCTGCCCCGCACCGTGCCGGGGGTCGAGGGACTCGAGGCGACCAGTGCAATGCCCCACGCCTCGATCGTGTCGCTCTCCCTCGGATACCGACGGGCCCAGGTGGCGCACGCCCTCGACGGGTTCGGGCTGCTCGCCCCCTCCGGCGAGCGACGTCGCCTCCTCGGCGTGCTCTTTCCGAGCGCCATTTTTCCCGGTCGTGCGCCCGAGGGACACGTCCTGCTGACCGCGTTCGTCGGTGGCATGCGCCAACCGGAGCTCCTCGCGCTCTCGGGGGAGGCACTGGAGCGCGTGGTACGCGAGGAACTCGCCGGGCTGCTCGGCGTGACGGGGGAGCCCGTCTTCCGCTCCGAGGCGCGCTGGATTGAGGCGCTCCCGCAGGCCGTCGCCGGGCATCGGCAGCGGCTCGCCGCCGCGGATGCGGTCGAGGCACGTCACCCCGCGCTTGCGTTTGCGGGTAATTGGCGCGATGGTCTCTCTGTCGGGGATGTCATGCTCGGTGGTGTGCGGGCGGTCGATCGCCTCGCCACCCGGCTGCACTGGCCCAGCTGATCCAACGCCCCTGTTCACTTCCATCAAGGACGCCTGATCCGATGCGCACTCGCCTGCTCCTGCTGCTCGCCCTCGGGGGCGTGGCCACGCCACTCCTGTCCCAGGCACCCGCGCCGGTGCGCGGGGCCACCGTGGAGGGGATCACCGAATACACTCTCGGCAACGGGCTCAAGGTGCTCCTCTTCCCGGACGCCTCGAAACCCACCACGACGGTCAACGTCACCTACTTCGTCGGCTCCCGACACGAGGGTTACGGCGAGACCGGGATGGCTCACCTGCTCGAGCACCTGGTGTTCAAGGGCACGCCGTCGCACCCGAACATCATGCAGGAACTGACCGAGCGTGGTGCCTCGCCGAACGGGACGACGTGGTACGACCGCACCAACTACTTCGAGACCTTTCCGGCGAGCGACGAGAACCTCGTCTGGGCGCTGGAGCTCGAGGCCGACCGCATGGTCAATTCCTTCATCGCCAAGAAGGACCTCGACAGCGAGATGACCGTGGTGCGCAATGAGTTCGAGATCGGGGAAAACTCCCCGAGCGGCGTCCTCATGGAGCGTGTCCTTTCGACTGCGTATCTCTGGCACAACTACGGCAAGAGCACCATCGGCGCCAAGGCCGACCTCGAGAATGTCCCGATCGAGCGGCTGCAGCACTTCTACCGCCGGTACTACCAGCCGGACAATGCGATGCTCGTGGTCGCGGGCAAGTTCGACCCCGTGGCCACGCTCGCGTTGATCCAGCGGACGTTTGGCGTGATCCCGCGGCCGGAGCGGGTGGGGGCGATGGAGCTCTGGCCGACGTACACGCTGGATCCGACGCAGGACGGGGAGCGCACGGTCACGCTGCGTCGCGTGGGCGACACGCCGGCACTCGTGATCGCCTGGCACGTGCCGCAGGGCGCCCACCCCGATTTCGCCGCGCTTGACGTGCTCGGGGATGTGCTGGACGCCAGGCCCTCCGGTCGGCTCTACACGGCGGCCGTGGAGCCGAAGCTCCTCAGCTCGGTGGGGGCGTTCGCCTTTCAGCTCAACGAGCCGGGGGTGATGCTGGTGAGCGGCGATGTCCCACCCGGCGGCGATCCGATGGCGGCCCGGGACGCGGTCCTGGCCGCGGTCGATGCGGTGCGCTCCACCGAACCGCCCACCGAGGAAGAGGTCGCCCGCGGCAAGGCCTCGTTGCTCCGCAGCATCGAGCTGCAGATGACCAACTCCGCCGGGATCGGTCTGTCGCTCTCCGAGTGGGCCGCCATGGGCGACTGGCGCCTGATGTATCTGCACCGCGACCGGATCAAGACGGTCACCACCGCCGATGTGGCGCGGGTGGCCGCGACCTACTTCAAGCCGTCCAACCGCACGGTCGGGATCTTTGTCCCCGACCCGACGCCGGACCGGGTCGTGCTGCCCGAGGCCCCCGATGTGCTCGCCATGGTGAAAGACTACCGAGGCGACAGTGCGATGGTCGCGGGCGAGGTGTTCGAGCCGACCCCCGAGGTGCTCGATGCCCGCACCGTGACCCGGACGCTGCCCGGCGGACTGCAGCTCGCGGTGCTGCCGAAGCAGACCCGGGGCGAGCTGGTGACCGCGAGCCTGACCCTCCGCTTCGGCAACGAGCAGGCCTTGATGCGCCGGGGCGCGATCCCGGAGCTCACCGGCGCGATGTTGATGCGCGGGACCCTTCAGCGGAGCCGCCAGGAGATCCGCGACGAACTGAACCGGCTGCAGGCACAGGTGTTTGTGGGGGGGGGCACTGCGGCGGCGACCGCCTCGGTCACGGCCAAGAAGGATCGTCTCCCGGAGGCGATGGCGCTGGCCTTCGAGATGCTGCGCGAACCGCGCTTCGACTCCACGGAGTTCGAGTTGCTGCGCACCGAGATGATCAGCGCCATCGAGGGACAGCGCTCCGAGCCGCAGATGCAGGCCGTCATGGCGCTCCAGCGCCACCTCGAACCGTACCCGGCAGGCCACCCGAGCCACGTCGGTACCCTCGACGAGCAGCTCGCCGACCTGCGCGCGGTCCGGCTCGAGGACCTCCGCCGCTTCCACGCCGCGTTCTACGGGGCCGGGCACGGGCAGGTGGGTATTGTCGGCGATGTGACCCTGGAGGCGATGGCGGCCCTGGTCGAGGGGGGCCTCGGCGGGTGGCAGAGCAGCGTGCCCTACGCGCGCATCACCGCCCCGACGCGCACCAGTGCGCCGCTCAACATCACCCTCGAGACGCCCGACAAGGCGAACGCGATGTTGCTCGCTGGCCGGGTGATCCCGATGTCCGATGCCGCCCCGGACTATCCCGCGATGGTGCTGGCCGATTTCATGCTCGGCGGCGGCTTCCTCAATTCGCGCCTGGCCATGCGGATCCGGCAGCAGGACGGGCTCTCGTACGCGGTCGGGTCGATGTTCCAGGCCTCCGCGCTGGACACCGCCGGCAACTGGATGGCCTACGCGATGTTCGCCCCGGAGAACCGTGACACGCTGGAGGCCGCACTCAAGGAGGAACTGCGCAAGGCGGCCACCGACGGATTCACCACCGAGGAAATCGCCAAGGCCAAGCAGGGGTGGATCGAGTCGCGCAAGCAGGGGCGCGCGAACGACGGCGCGGTGGCCAGTCGCCTGGTCAGCAACCTCTTCCTCGATCGTCGCTTTGCGCGCGACCTCCAACTCGAGGCCGCCGTCACGGCACTCACACCGGCCCAGCTCCAGGCGGCGGTGGCGCGCTACCTCGACCCCGCGGGACTCGCCATTGTGAAGGCCGGCGACTTCCGCCCGAAGGTCACCACGCCGGCGACCCCGTAAGGCGAACGCTCGTGGCGATACCCGCACGATGGGGTGTCGCCACGAGAGCTTGCGACAACGACCGGAACACATGATGTTCCTGCGTGTCAACCCAAATTGACAATGCGAACAGTCTACCCGTTTAGTGCGATTCTCGGCCAGGACGAGATGAAACTCGCCCTGTTGCTGACCGCCGTCGAGCCCGCGCTTGGCGGCGTCATGGTCTTTGGCGACCGGGGCACGGGGAAGTCGACCGCGGTGCGGGCCTTGCCGGCGCTCCTGCCGGCGATGACGGCCCACGCTGGCTGCGCCTATGGCTGCGACCCTGAGGTGGCCCCGGGGGAGTGGTGCGAGGGGTGCCGACGGCGCCACGCCGAGGGTGAATCGATCCCCGTAGTTGCGCGCGCTGTCCCGGTGGTGGACCTGCCGCTCGGGGCGACCGAGGACCGTATTGTCGGTGCCCTCGATCTCGAGCGCGCCCTGACCCGCGGCGAAAAGGTCTTCGAGCCGGGGCTCCTGGCACGGGCACACCGCGGTTACCTCTACATCGACGAGGTCAACCTCCTCGAGGATCACCTGGTCGATCTGTTACTCGACGTGGCGGCCAGCGGCGAGAATGTCGTCGAGCGCGAGGGGCTCTCGTTGCGGCATCCCGCGCGCTTCGTGCTGGTCGGCTCCGGCAACCCCGAGGAGGGCGACCGCCGGCCCCAGTTGCTCGATCGCTTCGGCCTGGCCGTGGAGGTCCGCACGCCGGCAGCGGTCGGACAGCGCATCGAGATCGTGCAACGGCGCGATCGCTTCGACCGTGATGCGGGTGCCTTCGCCGCGGAGTGGCGCGAGGCCGATCTGGCGCTGCAATCGCAGGTGGCAGATGGTCGGGCCCGGTTGCCGTTGGTGGAGTTGCCGCAGTCGCTGCTGGAGCGCGCGAGCGCCCTCTGTGTCGCCCTCGGGACCGACGGTCTGCGCGGTGAGTTGACGTTGTTCCGGGCGATGCGTGCGCTGGCGGCGCTCGAGGGGATCGCCGAACCGGACGACGCCCTGCTGGCGCGCGTGGCGCCCTTGGCCCTGCGCCACCGGTTGCGGCGCGATCCGCTGGACGAGGCCACCTCGGGCGCGCGCGTGGGTCGCGCCCTGGCCGCGCTGCCTGCGGCCGCCTCGGTGGCGTGAGCACCGCCGGCATCGCCTGCACCCTGCTCGCCGTCGATCCCGTGGGGCTCGGCGGCGCCGTGCTTCGGGGGGGGCACACGGTCGCCGCGCGCGCCTGGGTCGCGGCCTGCACGGCGCGGTTGGCCGAGCCGCACCGGGTGCGCCGGGTGCCACCCGGCATCGCGGCCGAGCGCCTCGCCGGGGGGCTGGACCTGGCGGCGACCCTCCGTGCCGGCCGGCCCGTGCTCGAACCGGGCCTGCCCGCGCTCGCCGACGGCGGCGCCCTGATCATCCCGATGGCGGAACGGCTGGCACCGGAGGCCATCGGCCTGCTCACGCAGGTGATGGACACGCGCACCGTCCGCACGGAGCGCGACGGGGTCAGCGCCGTGTGCCCCGCTGCCTGCGGATTGGTGCTGTTCGACGAATCGGAAGGCGATGAGCCACCGGTCGCGGCTTCCCTCACCGACCGGGTCGCCTTCGTGCTGGCGCTGCCGCCGGGGGCGGCGGATCCCGTCGCGGATGCCGCATCGCTCGCGGAGGTGGTCGCCGCGCGGGTGCGGCTCGCGACCACCGTGGTCGAGGACCAGGGCGTGGTGGCGCTGGTGGGGCTGGCGAGCACGTTGGGGGTGGACTCGTTGCGCGCGGTCGGCTTCGCGGTGCAGGCCGCCCGGGTGCATGCCGCGCTCGCCGGACGGGCGGTCGCCAGCGGCGACGATCTCGGCGCGGCCGCCGCGCTGGTGCTCGCGCCCCGCGCCACCCGTCTCCCGGCACCGGCGGAGGAGCCGCCACCGGCTCCGCCGGAGCCCCCCCCGCCCAGCTCCGAGGCCGACGAGGCGCCTCCCCCCCCCCCCTCCACCGACGACCTCGAGGCCGCGCTCGCCGAGCAGCTCGTCGAGGCCGCGGTCGCGGCGCTGCCGCCCGAGCTCCTCGCCCTGCTCGCCGCGGGTGAGACCACAGGCCGGACCGGTGGTCGGGCCGGCGTGGGTGGCACGGAGGGACCCCGCGGCCGCCGCGTGGGCACCCGGCGCGGTGACCCCCGCAGCGGTGCCCGCCTCGACCTCCTCGCCACCATCCGCTCGGCGGTGCCGTGGCAGCGGCTGCGCGGGGGCACCCCAGGTGCACTGGCGGTGCGACCCGAAGACTTCCGCGTGCAGCGGCGCGTGCGCCCGGCGACCACGACCACGATTCTCCTCGTCGACACCTCCGGGAGTACCGCACTCCAGCGGCTGAACGAGGCCAAGGGGGCGGCCGAGCAGTTGCTGGCGGCGAGCTATGTCCGCCGCGACGCCGTGGCGGTGATCACCTTTCGCGCCACGGCGGCCGAGCTCGTCCTGCCGCCGACACGCGCGCTCGCCCGCGCGAAGCGGGCGCTGGTCGGCCTGCCAGGTGGGGGGGGGACGCCGGTCGCCTCCGCCCTCGACCAGGCGGCGATGCTCGTCACCCGCGTCCGGCAGGGTGGGGGGCAGCCCGTGGTGCTCGTGCTGAGCGACGGGCGCGCGAACGTGACCCGGGCGGGTACCGGTGGGCGGCCTGTGGCGCACGCCGAGGCGCTGGGGGCGGCCCGTCGGCTGCGCGCCGATCGGGTGCCGGGGGCCTGGCTCGACATCGGGGGCCGCCCGAGTGCGCTCGCCCGTGAGCTGGCGGAGGCGATGGGCGTTGCCTACCTGCCACTCCCC
>JBBQQJ010000028.1:0-18233 GCA_038216165.1 Gemmatimonadales bacterium
GTGCATGGCGGCCTCGTGCATGTGGCGGGGCAACTTCCGCTCGATCCCGCCACTGGTGCGGTGGTGGGGGGCGACGACGCCGAGGCGCAGGCGGCCCAGGTGCTCCGCAACGTGGCCGCGATCCTCATGGCGGCTGGCAGCGGTCTCGATCAGGTGCTCTCGCTCACGGTGTTCGTGGTCTCGCGCGACGACTGGCCGGGCGTCAACGCGGCCTGTGTCGCCGCGTTCGGGACGCACCGGCCGGCGCGCGCGATCGTGGGGGGGGCAGAGCTCAAGCCCGGCTGCCGGATCGAGATGACCGCCGTCGCGGCGGTGCGAGGCATCCAGCCGGCGGTGTCGGCCGCCGGACGGTGAACGGCACTGAGGGCGCCGCACCGCTGCTGACCGTTGCCATCGGGCTGGCGGCCTTCCTCTACAGCGCCGTGGGCCACGGTGGTGCCTCCGCCTACCTTGCCGTGCTCGCGCTTGCCGGCACCAGCGCGGCGGTGATGCGGCCGACGGCACTCCTCCTCAATGTGCTGGTGGCAGGGATCGGTGTGGTGCAATTCACCCGGGCCGGCCACCTGCGCTGGGCGCTCGTGTGGCCGTTTCTGGTCACCGCCATCCCCATGGCCTACGTCGGCGGTCGGTTGGCGTTGCCCGAGGCCTACTATCGACCGCTGATCGGCCTTGTCCTCTGCCTCGCGGCGGTGCGCTTCGTGGTCACCCTGCGGACGGAGGATGTGCCACGCACCACGCCTCCCCGCCTGGCCGCGCTCGGAGTGGGCGGCGGGCTTGGGTTGCTTGCTGGCCTCACCGGTGTTGGGGGGGGGATCTTCCTCTCCCCGCTCATGCTGCTCCTCGGCTGGGCCGACCTGCGCACCACCGCGGCCACGTCGGCGGTGTTCATTGTGACGAACTCGCTGGCCGGGCTCGGCGGGTTCCTGACGGCTGGCGGGACGATGCCCGACACCGCGTGGCCCTGGCTGGTCGCCGCCGGCCTTGGGGGCCTTGCAGGGTCCACGCTCGGAAGTGCGCATTTCGGACGCGGCGCGCTCCGGGTCCTGCTCGCCCTCGTGCTCGCGGTGGCGGGCATCAAGCTGCTGCTCGGCGACTGACTGCCCCGACATCGCTAGATTGCCCGACATGCGCACAGGCGGCCGCGCGCCGTCCCGTCCCGACCGCTGATCCCTACTGGAGTATTCGTCATGGCCCATCGCCTGCAGGTCTACGAAACTGATACCGTCCGCGTGACCTTCGACCCGAAGGTCTGCATTCACAGCGGCGTCTGCCTGAAGACGCTCCCGGCCGTGTTCGACGTCTCCCGCAAGCAGTGGGTCCGGCCCGATCAGGCCGATGCCCATGCGGTGCTCGACGCGGTGGCGAAGTGTCCGTCCGGCGCCCTGCAGGCGTCGCTGGTGACCGCGGTCCATGCCAGCGTGCCAGCGACGTCGGCCGATGCGCCGGAGGCCCCCGCCGAGCCGGTCGTGATCACGGTGCGTGACCACGGCTCCCTGCTCGTCGAGGGCCCCTACAAGGTGGTGCTGCCTGATGGCACGGTGCTCCGCGAGGGCATCAAATGCGGCCTCTGCCGGTGCGGTGCCTCCAAGATCAAGCCGTTCTGTGACGGCTCCCACCGCGAGATCGGTTTCTGAACGCGCTCAGGGCGCCCGGAAGCTGAACTCCCGGATCCCGCCCGACGCACCGTCGAGGAAGACCTCGACCTTGTAGCTGCCGGCCGGGACCGTGGCGGCCTTGGGGAACGCGACGGAGGTGCGCGCGATGCCGTCGGCATCGGGCGCACCGACCGTCGCGCCGGTCGAGTCCAGCGTCATGGTCCCGCGCATCATCCGGATGCCCAACGACGCCCCCGCAGCCGCGGCTTGGGTGCGCACCGCCACGTGCAGCGTGTCGGCGGTGGGGAAGGATTCCACGCCGGCGCCCATGATCTGGCCGCTGGAGTCGACGGCGATGCCGATGTCGATCGCCATGATGCGGGGCTCGATCGGGGCGGCAACGGCCTCCTCGGGCATTTCGGTGGTGTCGTCGGCGTCAGGGGCATCGCCACCGCAGGCGGCGGCGAGAAGGAGCAGGGCGGCGGATCGGAGATAGCGCATGGGTGGCTCACCAAAGGTTGAAGTGTCGGGATCTGCGGGGCCGGCTGTGGCCCCAAGGACAGATCAGCATAAAATAGCGAGGCGGCCCGCCGGGACAGCTTGGCGGGCACGGGAGGGTGCGTGTCTGGTCCGTTGATCGTCGAGCATGTTGGTGTCGTGGGGGACGACCGGGGCAGCCAGGTTCGCACGCTGCTCGAAGTCCTGGCCGCCTGGGGGCTCACCCCGCGGCCCGGCGCCACGGACGCCTTGGCCGGCGCGGATGCCGCGCACGCCGTCACCACCCTGCTCGTGGGGCACGGCCACCCGGCCGATCCGTCGCTCGTGGCCGAGGTGGAGCGCCGCTGGGTCCGCGATCTGGTCGGGGGGGGCATCACCCCGATCGCCGGCGCCGAGGCGATCCTGCGGACCGAGGTGGCGCGGCGGCCGGTGGTTGTGGTCGGCAATCTGCCACCTGAGGCGCTCGAGCCGGTGCTCGGCTCGGTGATGCCGGGGGTGATGCTGGCACGGGCCGCCCGTGGCCTGCCGCATCCCGACGCCATCCGGGCCGTGGCGTCAGCGCATGCGGTGCCGCCCGAGGCGCTCACCCTGCTCGCCCACAGCCCCGCGATGTTGCTGGCCGCCGCCCAGGCGGGGGTCGGCACCATCGTGCTGGTCGGTCAGGCGAACGCGCGGTGGACCGAGCTCGTGCCGGTCACCGCGCGCGTCGCCTCGTTGATGGCATGGGCGGCCGACGCCTGATCAGATGGTCGGGATCGCCGCCGTGTCGGCCAGGATTGCCCCGATCTTGTCCTCGCCATCGACCCGCGCGACCACTTCCTTCAGCAACCCCGTCCGGATGTCATAGACCACGCCGTGGATGATCGGGCGGCGGCCGCGGGCCCATGCATCGCGGATCACCGGCGTGCACGAGAGGTTGTACACCTGTTCGAGCACGTTCAGCTCGGTGAGGCGATCGAGCCGGGCCTCCGCGTCGCCGATCGCGTCGAGTTCCTCCTGATGGAGGCGCATGATGGTGCGAATCTGCCCGAGCCAGTGATCAATGATGCCGTGGGTGCCGGCGGTGTTGGCCGCCGCCTTGATACCGCCGCAGCCGTAGTGACCGCACACCATGATGTGCTTCACGTCGAGGAAATTCACGGCGTACTCGAGAGCCGAGAGGACGTTGAGGTCGGAGGAGTAGACCTGATTGGCGATGTTCCGGTGCACGAACATCTCGCCCTGTTCGGTGCCGGTCAACGTGTTGGTCTGGACGCGCGAGTCCGAACAGCCGACGAACAGGGTGTGCGGCGTCTGTCCCTTTGCGTGGCGCTCGAAGTAGCTCGGGTCCTCGGCCACCATCTCGGCGGCCCAACGGGCATTGAACTGCAGGATGCGATCGTAGTGTTCCATGGCGCGAACCTCGGTCAGTGGGACGGCGTGCTGGTCACGTTGGGGACGCCGATCAGGCGGTAATCGATATCCTTGGCGGTGGCGGTCTGCCGGAAATCGTGCAGCAGTTCCGCGATGTCGTAGTCGATGCGCCGCGTTTCGCGCCCGTCCACCTCGAGACGCGACCCGTCGGGCACCTTTTGCAGGAAGTCGGACAGGCTTGCCTTGGCGAGGAACGTCGCCTGCTCGCCGAGGACGTAGCGCTGCAGCACGGCGCCGTCGGGCGAGACCTTCTGCAGGGCGGGGGCGTCGGCGTGCTCGCGCAGGATGAAGTAGGCGCCCACCGCGAGCCCCACGCCGATCCCGATCAAGAGGTCGGTCAGCAGAATGGCCACGATGGTGACCGCGAACGGGATGAAGTGCTCGCGGCCCAAGCCCCAGGTCACGCGGAACAGCTTGGGCGAGGCGAGGCGATAGCCGGTGTAGAGCAGGATCGCCGCGAGCGCAGCCAACGGGATGTGCGACAGCAGCGCGGGAATGAGCAGCACCGAAAGGCCGAGCAGGATGGCATGCGCGATGGCCGAACGCTTGGTCTTGCCGCCGGCGTCGATGTTGGCCGACGAGCGCACGATCACGCCGGTGACGGGGAGGCCACCAAGCAGGCCGCTCACCGCGTTGCCGGCCCCCTGCGCGATGAGCTCCTTGTTGGGCGGGGACTGCCGCTTGTACGGATCGATCTTGTCGGTGGCCTCCATCGAGAGCAACGTCTCGATCGAGGCCACGATCGCCAGCGCCACCGCCACCCGCCAGACCATCGGGTTGGCGAGGGCACTCCAGGTCGGGAAGGTGAACTCGCCGAGCAGGTCGTTGGCGGCGGGAAGCTGCACGAGATGCTCGGCCGTGAGGAGGAGGGGCGAGCCGAGCAGGGCAAAGAGTTCATTCAGCCCGGTGCCGGCCAGCACCACCGCCAGCGGGCCGGGGAGGAAGAGCAGCTGCTTGAGCGCGGGCCGTTCCCACAGCACGAGCAGGGCGAGGCCGATCAGCGCGATCAGTACCGCACCGGTCTGGAATTGCGTCGGTAGCTCGAGCAGCGAGGTGAAGGTGTTGCCCCCCGCCCCGTCGCGGGTGAACGACTCGTCGCCCATCGGCTCCGCCTCGTAGCCGACGGCGTAGGGGAGCTGCTTCAGGATCAGGATCACGCCGATCGCGGCGAGCATCCCCTTGATCACGCTCGACGGGAAGTAGTAGGCGACCACCCCGGCGCCGAGGAGGCCCAGCCCCGCCTGCATCACCCCGGCCACCACGACGGCCACGACGAACGGCTGGTAGCCGCCGAGGTCGGAGATGGCGGTGACCACGATTGCGGTGAGGCCGGCGGCGGGGCCGCTGACCAGCAGGGCGGAGCCGCTCATCGGGGCCACCACCAAGCCCCCCACCACCCCGGCGATGATGCCGGCGATGAGGGGAGCGCCCGAGGCGAGGGCGATGCCGAGGCACAGGGGAAGGGCGACCAGGAAGACCACCACCGAGGCCGCGAGATCGTCCTTGAGCCAGGTGGATTTGTCCGAAGGGATGGGCGGCGTCTGGGGGGCAGGCGTCGCAGCGGTCATGGATGCTCCGGAACGGGGAGGGCAAAAAACAACCATACCCGGCGGACCCGAAAGGGTTCTCGCCGGGCTGGACGGTCAATCCTCGGACTCTAATCGGGGAGGCGTGGGCTGGGAATCGGTGATGTGCCGGAGGGCGGCCCGCGGCCCGCGTCGCGGAGCGCCCGCCGCAACAGGAACTCGACTTGGGCGTTGAGCGAGCGCAGGTCGTCGGCGGCCCAGCGCTGCACGGCGGCGTGCAGCGCGGGGTCCAGACGGAGGAGGACGGGCTTGCGTTCGGCCATGACCTGCCCGGCTCAGGTGTAGAGCGAGCCGGTGTTGATCACCGGGTGCGTGGGCTGGTCGGCGCAGAGCGTAACCAGGAGATTGGAGACCATCGCGGCCTTGCGCTCGTTGTCGAGCGTCACGATGCCGTCGCGCTCGATCATCGTGAGCGCCATGTTCACCATCCCCACGGCACCCTCGACGATCTTCTCCCGGGCCGCGATGATGGCGCTGGCCTGCTGCCGCCGCAACATCGCGCTGGCGATCTCGGGCGCATAGGCGAGGTGCGTGATCCGCGCCTCCAACACCTTGATCCCGGCCTTCTGCAAGCGATCCTGCACCTCGACGGCCAGTTGCGTGGCGATGTCGGCCGCATTGTGCGACAGCGAGACGATCTCCGGGGAGTGGGCGTCGTAGGGATACTGCGTGGCGAGCGAGCGCACCGCCGACTCGCTCTGCACGCGCACGTAGTCCTCGTAGTTGTCGACCTCGAACAGCGCCTCGGCGCTATCGACCACCTGCCAGACCACCACGGCCCCGATCTCGACCGGGTTCGAGTCGAGGTCGTTCACCTTGAGCTTGGCGGTCTCGAAGTTCCGCACGCGGAGCGACACCGGCTTCTTGACCATGAACGGATTGACCCAACCCAGGCCGGAGGTCTTCACCGACCCCTTGTACTTCCCGAACAGCGTCAGCACCCGGGCCTGATTGGGTTGCACCGTGATCAGGCCGGTCCAGCAGAGGAGGAGCACCACGCCGCCGACCAGGCCGAGGATGAGGGCGCCCGGGTCGCCGGTGCGGGCCCCACGGATGAAGATGCCCACGGCGAGGAGCGTCCCCGTGATGAGGAGGACGAGGGCGAGGGCTCCGTTGACTGCCTTGTGCTCGATTTCGCGGATCATTCGATGGCATCCAGATAGAGGGTGACATCGGTATGATATCATAGTGATAGGGTTTGAGGAAGGAGGCGGTGAACGGTGAACGGTGAACGGTGAACGGTGAACGGGGGCGGGGCACGGGGGACGGGGCGCTTCCGGGTGGGACGACAATCAACGATACTCCGCCATCGCTTCCTCCCCGCGCACCACCGGTCGGCGCCTCGGCGCTCTGCTCCTCGGCTACCTGATGTTCCTGGTGGCGGGGATCGTCTTGGCGCCATTCGATTTTGGGGTGCCGGAGCGGTTCGCGCCGCATCTGATGGTGGTGGAGTCCGGCTGGTTCAGCGACCTCCTCCTCAACGTCGTGCTCTTCCTGCCCCTGGGCTTCATCGGGCAGCGCACGCCGGGGCTTGGCGGTTCGAGCCCACGCCGGTGGCTTTGGCTCGGGCTCGGCGTGTCCGTGGTGCTGGAGGCGACCCAGCTCTTCCTGCCCTCTCGCTACCCGACCGTGTCCGACGTGCTCGCGAACGCGCTCGGGGCGTGGGTGGGGGCGCTGTTGTCGGCTCGAGCGGCTGCCGTGCTGGGCGGTGAGGGGGACGCCGTCCGCCGTCTGCTGCTCGATGTCCCGTTGATCGGGATCGCCTACCTGCTCATTCCGCTGCTCTGGCTCGATGGACTGGCGCTCGGGACACCCTCGGTCGGGGTGTGGCTGCAGTTGCCGCTGGCCGCGGCAGGCGGGGTGGCCCTTGCCGGCGCGGCCCGCACCGCCGAGGCGGCGGATCGGGGGATTGCCGGGCTGGTCGCGGTGCTCGCCGCCGTGTGGTGGTTGGTCGCTGCGGTGCCGATGCTGGCCACGGCACCCTTCATCGTGGTGGTCGGCTTGACGCTGACGATCACCGTGGCGCAGATCGCTGATCCGATCTGGCGCTGGCGCCGTCAGCGCGAGCGCCGGCTGGAACCGGTCGTGGTGGCGGTGGTGCTGGTCCTGGTCCTCGTGCATCTGGTGGGGGGTGGGCGCAGCGTGGGCGAGGCGAGCACCCTCTCACGGGAGTGGGTGATCCGCTGGCTCGCACGCGGGGCCGTGCTCACGACCTGTGGCTACCTGGTGGCGGAGGCGCTGGGCCGGCGCGAGCTCCGGCTGGCTCGTGCGCTCCTCCTGCCCGGGATTGGCGGCGGCGTGCTCGGCGCCTGGCTGGGTGGACTGTCCTTGGTGCTGCCAGGGGCGCTGGTGGCGGGGTTCGGGGCGGCGCTCTACACGTTCCAGCGTGATCATGTGGTGGCGCTACGGGCGCGCGCTGCCCGACGCGGGGTGGGGACGGTCATCTCGCGGGAGAAGTGATGCTTTGATGCAACAACTCAACCGTTGGATGTAGACTGTACGCAACAGTACAGGATAGGTCGATACTCGCCAAGTGATTGATGTGCATAGATTTATGGTAACGGCATGGGGCGTGCTTTTCTTCCTGGTATCATCCAACCGTCCATCCTGAGGACCACCGACCTATGCCACGATCTGTCACGATGTTGCCCGCCCTCGTCCTGCTTCTCGGTCTTGCCGCCCCGCGCACTGTCGAGGCCCAGTGTGCCGGGTCGCCGGTCAGCGGGGTTGGCGGGCCCACCATGCTCACTGGCTGCGCCGATCCCTTCAGCTTCGGGCCCGGGAACCACACCGTCGCGTTCGATTATCTGGGCTCGTCCGCTGGGTATTGGCACTCGATGTGGGCTTTCACCACGCTCTCCGGCGCACTGCCGGCGGCGCCGCTGTACAGTGGTGGTGAGCCCGACGGGCAGTTGCTGATGTGCAAGAACGACAACTGTGGCCTGGCGGCCAACCCCACTTTCCTGCTGAGCGGCAATACCGAAATGATCCTCGGGTTGTATGTGCTGACGAGCGGGTCGGCCACGGGTGACGGCTACACCGCGTCAACCAATGGCTACTGGCTCTTCTCCGGCGTCACCACCCGAAATCCCGACGACAAGGCCCACGTCGCCTACTTCAGCGACCAGGTGAACACAGACAACCGCTCCTCGGTGCTGGCGACCCTGCCGGTGGGGTTCGATTTCCTGATTGGCTGGGAGGATCGTTGCCGGTCCAGCATCACGGCGGGTGACCAGGTCTATTGCCGTGGCGGGGCCGACTGGGACTTCAACGACAACGTCTTCGCGATGCGCGTGGCCACCACGCCGTCCGAGGTGGTGCCGGAGCCGGCGACGATGACCCTCCTCGCCACCGGTCTCGTGGGCATGGCGGCCGCGCGTCGTCGCCGCCGCGCCAGCTGACGTCGCCAACGCCGTGGAGGGTGGGCGGGAAGCCGCCCGCCCAGACGGCCGGGGATGCGTCCCCGGCCGGTTCGTTTTGGAGGGATGTGGGTCTGCGGGGTGAGGTGGGGCGGTGTCCCCGACACGATTGATGCATGGGTGAATCAGTGTCCTGTTGCGCGAAGGCATCGAAAATCGTTGCGCTGGAGCAACACTGTCGCCAGATTGCCAGAACTTGTTTTTTGTTAACCTATTGCAGGCAAACGTCTTACGGTGGCTTGTACCAGTGGCATACTGAATGCGCTGTACCGGCATGTCGTACATAGTGTCATCACTACCTTCTTCCCTCTTGAGAGGTACACGCATCATGAATACTCGTATTTTCTTCGCGGCTGCTGCTGCGATCGCACTCACTACCGTGGCGCCATCGGCGGCTGAAGCCCAGTGCTTCGGCACTCCGCTCGCCGACAACTCGTCCCTTCCCGTCACCGGTTGCACGAATGACATCATTCTTACTGGTGACTTCAGTGTGACGTATGTGGGGAGCTCCGCCAGCTACTGGCATTCGCTCTGGGTGTTCACTCCGGACCAGCTGACCGGTTCGCTGCCCGCCTCTCCGATCAATCCGGGCGTCAGCGGCCAGCTGATCACCTGCAAGTTCATCGACTGCACCGTGAACGGCACGCCGTCGCCTCTTCAGTCGCAGCAGAGTGTTCTATGGGGCGGCGGGACGGCCATCTTCGGCCTCTATGTCATTCCGACGGCTACGGGGACGTACCCGGCAGACGGTTACAATGGCGAAGGCTACTGGCTCTTCTCCGGAACTCCGTCGCGCAATCCCGACAACGCGGCCCATGCTGCATACTTCGACGAGAAGGTGCTCAACGACGATCGGGTGACCACGCTCGCCGATGTTGGCGCTCAAGGTTACGATTTCCTCCTCGGGTTCGAGGACCAGTGCGCCGAGTACGAGTACAATGACGCTCAGCAGCTCACCTGCTCAGCTGACTTCGGTGGGTCCGATTGGGACTTCAACGATGCCGTGTTCGGCTTCAACGTTCCGACCGACACGTCGGAAGTTGTTCCTGAGCCGGCCACGATGACCCTCCTCGCCACCGGTCTCGTGGGCATGGCGGCCGCGCGTCGTCGCCGCCGCAACAACGGCTAAGCAGAGCGGGTTGCATCCGCACCACCATCGAGGCGTCCTTTCGGGCGCCTCGATGCGTTTCCTCCCCCTCCTCCCGTTGCTCGCCTCCCTGGCGGCGTGTGTCACCGGCCCCAGCGATGGCCCCGGTCCGGATGACGGCGCGCCGATCACCAGCTTCGCAATCGTCCAGGGCGGCATCACCGACGCCTCCTTCCTGGCGGCCTGGGTGGCGCCGCAGGGCACGGCGTGGGTCGGCGGCACCGCCGGCACCGTGCTCCGCTACGACGGGCTGCGCTGGCAGCAGGAGGCGTTTCCCACCGACGTGGACATCGTCACCGGGCTGGCAGGCCTCACCGATGGCGCGACGCTCTACGCGACCGCCGGGAGCGTCATCTTCGAGCGCCGTGATGCCGGTTGGGTCCCTGCCGTGGAGGTGCAGGGGAGCCTCCTGCTCGATGCCTGGGCCCTCGACGACGACCATGTGTACGTGGTGGGCAACGCCGGGGCGATCGTCCGCCGCCTGCCGAGTGGCGCTTGGGAACTGATGCCGACGGAGGGCAGCGCAGAAATCTGGGGGATCTGGGGTCGCTCGCCCGACGACCTTGTGGCGATCGGGCAATCCGGTGTCGTGCTGGAGTGGGACGGCAGCGGGACATGGCGGGCGATCCCCCCCCCCACGACCGCGGGGCTCTTCGGCGTCAGCGGCGATGCCACCGGGCAGGTGATTGCGGTGGGCACCGGCGGCACCGTGATTCGCCGTGCCCCCGGGGGCGGATGGAGCACCATTGCCGTCCCCACCACGCGGAATCTCTTCGCCGTCTGGAGCACCGGTGCGGGCCAGTTCCTCATCGCCGGTGACGGCGGGACGCTGCTCGAGGGAGATGGCACCTCCTTCGGCGCCGTAGCCGTTCCGGCCGGTCGCGAGAACCTCCGGGCGATCGCCGGCCGTGCCGGGGAGCAACTGGTGGCGGGATGGTTCGGCACCCTCCTCGACGAGCGCGCTGGCTTCACGCCGACCCTTTCCGGCGCCCGGCTGTATGGCATCCACGTGCCTGAGGTGGGCGCACCGCTCGCGGTTGGCGCGGGAGGGCTGGGCTATGAACGGGTCGGCGGCAGCTGGCGCCCCGTCGGCCTGCCGGCCCCCGCCACCTTGTACGGGGTGGCCGGGCCATCCGCCTCGCGCCGCCTCGCCGTGGGGGACAGCGGCACGATCCTCCGCCTCGAGGCGGGGCAGTGGCAGCCCGAGGCCTCGCCCTATCCCGGGCTGCTCCGGAGCGTGTGGTGGGACGGCGGCACGCGGGCGGTGATCGTCGGCGCGGAGGGCGTCGCCCTGTCAGGTCAGGGGGGGGGATGGCAGTCGGTGCCCACCGGCACCACCCGCTTCCTCCGCCACGTCTGGGGGACCACCTTCACCGACCTCTGGGCAGTGGGTGACAGCGGCACGGTGCTCCGCTTCGACGGCGCAGCCTGGCGCCAGGTGGCCACCCCGGCCCCGCCGGATCGCACCCTGCGGGGCGTGTGGGGGCGGAGTGCGAACGACCTCTGGGTGGTCGGCGACGGTGGGGTGGTGCTCCGGTTCGTTGATGGCCGATGGACGCGCGTCAGCGGCCTCCTGAACGACCTGCGGGCGGTGCGCGGGGTGGCGGGGGGCGTGTTCGTGTTCGGCGAGCTGGGCGGGATCTGGCGCTACACCGGCAGTGCCTGGGAGCCGCAGCCGCTCAGCTTCCCGGGCTTCCTCCTCGCCGTCGACGGCGGCGGGACGCGCGGCTTCGTGGCCGTGGGGGAACTGGGGACGATCGTGGAGGGGCGGTGACCGTTCAGTCCAGCAATGTCCGCTTGGGCGAGATGATCTGCGCGATCAGGATCCCTGAGACCAGCGACACCGCGATCAGCACCATCTGAAAGGCGCCTTCCACGCCCAGCAGCACGTCGCGATCAAGCAGTGAGGTAAGGGACCGCAGGCCGACACTCCCCGGCACGAGCAGCAGGAGCCCGGGCACGAGCACGATCTGCGAGGGCCGGTTGGTGAGCCGGGCATACCAGTTCGCGGCCACGCCGGTCACCAGCGCACCGCCGAAGGCCCCGAGCTCGGGACCCAGCGTGGCCGCGCCGACTCGCGCCCCGACGAACGCCAGCGCCCCCGCCAGCACGATCCACGGGGCATCGCGTCGCTCCGCCTTGAGGAGCACCACGAACGCGAGCGGGGTGATCACCAGCGCCAGCAACAACGTCCACTCCGGGAGCGGTTGCACCGGAACGACGGCGATGGTGCCGTGCACGAGGGTGACCACCTTGGTGCCGAGGGCGATGCCGAAGGCGATACCGAGCAGCAGGACGATTGCCCCCATGAAGCGCGCGGTACCGGAGGCGAGGTGCCGTGTCGAGAGCTCGGTCATCGCAGTCGTGAGCATCAGCCCCGGGATCAGGACGATCACGCCGGCGAGGGTGGCGAGGAAGACCGATACCGGGAAGCCCAGCGCCGCCATGGCGGCCGCCAGGAGCGAGGCCAACAGTGCCGCCAGGGGTTCGAACACCCGCCCGAGCGCGGGGAGGCGGCCGGCCACAAGCGCCAGCACTCCAATCACCAGGCCGATCACCAGCCCCGCGAGGCACTCCTGCCACCCCCCGCCCAGGAAGCGCGCGGCGCTGCCCGAGGCGACCCCGAACGCGACGGTCGTGAGCAGGCGCCCGTATTCCGGGGTCGATTGCTCCAACTGTTCAAGTCGGACCGTGCCCTCGGCCGGGGTCAGCCGGCCGTTGAGCACTTCGCGGGTCACCAGGTCGGTCCGGGCGAGCTTGCCGAGGTCCGATTCCCCCGGATCGACCCGGATCATGAAGGTCCGTTGGTCGTCCTGCGGGCCGAACGAGGCCATGATCGAAGTGGGCGTGGAGAAGAACTGTCCCGTGAGCCCCAGGCGATCGCTGGCCAGGGAGAGCGCCTCTTCGAGCCGGTTGGCCGCATACCCCGAGGTATGCAGCGCCCGGCCGAGCCGGAGGACGAATGCCACCCGTGGGTCGGCATTCGAGAGGGAGGAGGGCAACGGAATCCCGTGGGCCGGGGTCCACCCGGTCCAGGCGCTGCGTGCGTGTGGTTCTGGCATCTTCGTCATCTCGGGCGGTATGATACGCTATCCCTCACCCGGCGGGCCAATGCGACGTCTCATCAGCATTCCACTCCTTGTCCTCATCACCGGCTCCTGCGCCGTGAATCCTGTCACCGGCAAGCGGGAGCTCTCCTTCATTTCCGAGGCGCAGGAGATCCAGATGGGCCGTGAGCTGCTGGCGCAATCGCGGCAGCAATCGGGCTTCTACCCTGACACCGCCCTGACGCGCTACGTGGCCGCGATCGGTCTCCGGATGGCGGAGCAGAGTGAGCGCCCCGAGCTGCCGTGGGAGTTCCATCTGCTCGACGATGCTGTCGTCAACGCCTACGCGGCGCCGGGCGGCTTCATCTTCCTGACCCGCGGGATCCTCTCATACATGAACTCGGAGGCCGAGCTGGCGGGGGTGCTCGGGCACGAGATCGGGCACGTCACGGCGCGCCACACGGCCAACCAGCTCAGCAAGCAGCAGCTCCTCGGCGCGGGCCTCCTGATCGGGGCGATCGCCGCGCCCGATCTGGCCCAGGGTGTGGCGGGGCAGGCCGCAATGGGCTTCACGCAACTCCTGCTCCTCAAGTACGGCCGCGACGACGAGAGTCAGTCCGACGCCCTCGGGCACAAGTACTCGTTGCGCGCGGGCTATGACGTGCGCGAGATGGCCAACACCTTCCTGACCTTGCAGCGGATGTCGGCGGCGAGTGGCCAGTCCGGGCCGCCCGCCCTGTTGTCGAGCCATCCCGATCCGGGTGACCGTGCGGAGAAGACCCGGATGTGGGCCGACACCGTTTCGAGCTTCGCCAACCTGGTGAGCGGGCGCGACCGGTTCCTGCGGATGCTGGACGGGCTGGTCTTCGCCGAGGACCCGCGCATTGGCTACTTCGAGGGGAACCGCTTCCTGCACCCGACGCTGCGACTGCAGTTCAGCGTGCCCGAGGGATGGCAGACGGTCAATCAGGCGTCCCGCGTGGTGGCGGTGGACCCCAACGGCCGGGCCCAGCTCGAGCTGAGCAACGCTACTGAGGCGAGCGCCAATGCCGCAGCACTGGCGTTCGCGGGGCAGCAGGGGCTCACCGTGCTCCGCTCCGGGACCACGACTGTCAACGGGCTGCGGGCGTCGGGGGTGGCGTTTCGCGCCACGACCGGGCAGCAGGGTCAGGTCATCGAGGGCGAGGCGATCTTCATCGAGCATCGGGGGACGGTGTTCCGGATGATGGGGCTCGTGGTGCCCGCGGCGGCCCAGCAGCTTGCCTCGACGCTCGGCGGGGCGCTCCGCTCGTTCGCGCCGACCGCGACGAACCAGACCTTCCGCCGGGTGCGTGAGCTCAACATCCTCACCCCATCGCGGGCGACCACCCCCGACGCGCTCGCGGCAGCGAGTGGCGGCGCGGCCACGGCGGCCGAGATCGCCTTCATCAATGCCATGGAGGTCGGCGGGACGATTCCCGCGGGCCGGACCGTCAAGACGGTCCGGTTCAGGTGAGGGGGGGGCACATTGGCGCCGGGGCGGCCGTGCTGGTGCTGCTCGCCTGTGGCGGGGGGGGGGATGGCGGCAGCGGCCCGACCCCGCCGCCCCCGCCGCCCCCGCCGCCCCCGCCCACCATTGCCACACTGACCATCGAGGGGGCCCCGGCTGCACTCGCCATCGGGGCCTCGGCACAGCTCGCGGTGGTGGCCCGGAACGCTGCGGGGGTCACGGTGGCCAACCCGGCGATCACCTGGACCAGCACGGCGCAGGCGGTGGCCACGGTGAATCCGAGCGGTCGCGTGACGGCGGTCTCGGCCGGCGCCACCACTCTGCGCGCGAGCGGGGACGGGCGCACAGCGGAAGTGGGGCTCACGGTCACCGCGCCGACGCCGGTGGCGGTGGCGCTCTTTCCGGCCACGGCGCCGCTGGCTCCGGGCGGCAGCATCCAATTGACGGTCTCGGTGCTGGGGGCCAATGGGGCGATTCCTGGGCTCCCGGTGACCTGGTCGACCTCCAACGGGACGGTGGCGACCGTGGATGGCACCGGCCGCGTCACCGCGCAGGGCACGGGCCGCGCCACGATCACGGCCGCCTCTGGCGCGCTCACCCAAGCCATGGGCGTGACGGTCTCGACGGCGAGTCAGAACGTGCGCGTCGCCCACGCCGACATCATCCAGGTGGCGCAGACATCCCAGGGCAGCGTGCCGATCGTGGTCGGCAAGCCGTCGGCGGTGCGGGTGTTCGCCGTGGCCGCCCAGGTCGGCGCCAGCAATATCCCCCTGGACGTGCGGCTGAGCCGCGGCGGTGCGACCATCTTCCAGCAGCGCATCACCACGGGAGCGGTGCGGACCAGTTTCGATCCGCTCGCCGACGGTGCCGCGCGGTTCGTTCCGCTGCCGCCTGGTCTCGACCTGGACGGTGCCGCGCTCAGCGTGCGGATCGATCCGGATGAAGGGCTCGCGGAGACCGATGAATGGGACAACGACTTCCCGCTGTTCCGCGATGCCCCGGTCACCCTCGCGGCGCTCACTCTCCCGCAGGTGCGGTTGCGGTTGGTGCCGTTCGCGCCGGCGGGGCAACAGCCCCCGGTGGTGACCCCGTCGGATGCGGCGCAGCTCGTGGCGTTCATGGAGCTGATCTATCCGACGGTCGGGGTGCAGGTGGAAGTGGTGGCCGGCCTCATCACGTCGCACGGCTCCTGGAACTCCGACTTCGGCGTCACTGACGCGCTCAATCAACTCAATGCGCGCCGCACCGAGGATGGCTCCTCGGCCTACTACTTCGGCGTGACCGCCTCGACGGCGATCAACGGCGCGGCCGGGTGGGGTCGGTTGCCGGGCACGGTCTCGATGGGATGGGCCACCCCGGCGATCGTGGCGCACGAGGTCGGTCACAACTTCGGCCTGGCGCACCCCAGCGGTTGCGGCAACGGCACGCCGGGGGCCCCGGGCGCGGTGATCGGCCTGCCGGGCTACGACCCACGCACGGGCAACGAGGTGCCATCATCCGCGGTGAGTGTGATGAGCTACTGTCCGGGCTACGTCTGGATCCAGCCGACAAGCTACCTCGCCATCCTCAACCAGCGCCGCACCGCCACCACGCTGCAGGCGGCCGCGGTGGCCGGGGGAACTGCGCTCGGGGCCACGGTCACCGGTGTGGTGGGGCACGATGGTGCCGTGACCCTCGGACTCGTCCGGCCGGCGATCGCACCGGGCGGCACCACGCCACGCGGCGGTGACGTGCAGGTGCGGCTGCTGGCGGCGGACGGTACCGAACTGCTGCGGTGGGCGCTCCCCAGCGAGGCGGTCGGTCGGGAGGGCGCGCGGGGCCTGGCGGTCCGTGGGTTCGGCGGGGTGGTGCCGATCCCGACGCCGCTGGCGCCGCAGGTGCGCGCAATCGCGGTGTCGGCTGGGGGGGGGGAGGTCGTGCGAGCGTTCCGGGTGGTGCCCTGAGCCTCAGCCCACCCGGCGCGTCTTGCCCTTGAGGAAGTCCATGAGGAGGAACTGGCCGAGCGTCATCGGGTCGGCAAAGTATGCCTTGCCGCGGCAGATGCGCGAGACCTGCTTCACGAACTCCACCAGCGCGTGATCGCGTGCGAGCATGAAGGTGTTGATCATCACGTTCGCGCGCCGGCACGCCGACACCTCGGCGAAGGTGGCCTTGAGGATGGTCGGGTCGAGCCCCATCGAGTTGATGTAGATCTGGCCGTCGGGCAGGGTGAGGGCGGTCGGCTTGCCGTCGGTGATCATCACGATCTGCTTCATCTCCGTGCGCTGCCCCGCCAGGAGTCGGCGGGCGAGCGCAAGGCCGCCGGCGGTGTTGGTATGGTAGGGCCCCACCTGCACGTTGCCGAGCGCGCCGAGGGGGATCTCCTCCGCACTGTCATGGAAGAGCACCACCTTGATCACGTCGCCCGGGAACTGCGTGCGGATCAGGTGGGTGAGCGCGAGGGCCACCTTCTTGGCCGGCGTGAAGCGATCCTCGCCGTACAGGATCATCGAGTGGGAGCAGTCCAGCATGAGCACGGTGGCGCAGCTGCTGCGGTACTCCGACTGGGTGACCATGAGGTCCTGCCAGTCGAGCGCGATCGGCACCCCGAGGCCATGGCGGCTGATGGCGCTGGTGAGGGTGGCCGCGGCGTCGAGGTTCATCACATCGCCGAACTCGTAGGGCTTGCTCGCGGCCTCGCTCTCCACGCTCGTTGCGAGCGCCGGTGTCTCGTGGGCCCCGACCGCGCTCCGTCCGATCGCGCCGAGCAGCTCGCGCAGTGTCTTGTAGCCGAGGAAGTCGGCGCCCTTTTCCTTCAGGTTGAAGTGCACCGCGCGTGAGGCGGCCCGGGCCTCGCCGCCGGGGAGCTGGTCCGGGGGGAGGGTCTTGCCGGCCTGATCGGTCAGGTTGAGGTAGCCCTCATCCACGAGCCGCTGGACGATCTGATCGAGCATCTGGGCGAGGTCGCGCTGCACCTCCGCATCACGCGCCGGGTCGCCGGTGGTGCCGTCGGTGAGCAGCCGCAGCATCTCCTGCGTGAGCTGGCCCGAGTCCATGAGTGCCTGCAGGATCGCCTCGCGCAGGGAGTCGAGGGACCGCCCGTCGTCCTCGTCGCCCGGCTCCCCCCACCACGCTGGCATGCCGTTGAAGCCGGACTGGAGGAGGAAATCGCCGAGCTGGTCGAGCAGCGCCTGGAGGTTGAGCTGGTCGGCGAGGCCAGCGACGTGTTTGCCGTAGGTCTTGGAGCGCATCCCTCAAGGTACTCCGGAGGAGGCGGATGGTGCCTTTCACGACCGTCCCCGCCGGCGGCATCAGCCGCCGGGGGACGCGGCTGCGCCGCGCGGGGGGAACGGGGAACGGGGGACGGGGGCCGTATACTTTGTTTCATGCCGACGCCCTTCGCCTCTGCCCGCCTCGCCCTCTCCGGGCTGGGGCGGGCATTGGCGGGGGGACCAATGCAGGCGCTCCGGCATCGGGACTTCCGTGTCTTCGCCACCGGCCAGACGGTGTCGCTGGTCGGCACCTGGATGCAGACGATCGCCCAGGGGTGGCTGGTCCTCACCCTGACCGGCTCGGCCTTCGATGTCGGCCTCGTCACCACCCTCGGCACGCTCCCGATCCTCCTCTTCACCCTCTATGGCGGCGTGGTCGCCGATCGGGTGGACAAGCGGCGGTTCATCATGGTGATGCAGTCGATCATGATGATCGAGGCGGCCGTGCTCGCCGGCCTCACCCTCAGCGGCGTCGTGACGGTGCACATGGTGTGGGCCCTGGCGCTAGTGCACGGCCTCGCCACCGCGTTCGAGGTGCCGGCCCGGCAATCGTTCCTCGTGGAACTGGTGCCGCCAGGCGATCTTGTCTCGGCCGCTGCACTCAACTCCACCATCTACAACCTGGCGCGCGTGATCGGCCCCGCGATCGCCGGTATCGTGCTCGCCGTGGCCGGTCCGGGGGCGTGCTTCGCCGTCAATGCCGTGAGCTACCTCGCGGTGCTGATCGGGCTCGGGCGCATCCGACATCGCGGCGCCCCGCGCGCCGCCGTGGGCCGGCCGTCGATTTT
>JBBQQJ010000029.1:0-18211 GCA_038216165.1 Gemmatimonadales bacterium
CATCCCATGGGCTGCATTCGGGCGGCCGTCGGTACGATTGGGAGTGAAGTCCACCACCGCGTACTTGCCGGGCGCGAGGTCGGCGTGCACCATGTTCGAGGCGCCCTGCTCCAGCGCAACCGTGCCGCCCCGCCCCGATCCCGGCGGCGGACCCTGCATGCCACCAAGCAACCATGCCACCAGACTCGACGCGCTCGCGCCGTCGGCGAGCTTGACGAAGATCGCCTCGTGAGGCATGGCATCGGTGTTCTCGACGCGGATCGTGCGCGCCCCGGCCGTCACCGGTCCGCTGAAGGCGAAGCCCCCCGAGGACATCGTGAGGGTCACGTCGGCGTCGGGCACGATGGCCCCCGCAGCGGTGCCCGTCACGGTGAGCGGGCGCATCATCCCCTTGGCAAAGTGGGGCGTCATGTCACTGGCGCTCGGAATCGAGCAGATGAGGGCGTAGTTCCCGGACTCGAGCAGCATCGAGGTCTGTTGGGAGGCGCCGGGATCGGCGCCATTGACGCCACCGAGCAGGTGTGCCCAGCTGGGGGGGGGCCTTCACCTTTGGCGAGTTCCGCCGTGAATTCCTGGAAGGTGTGGCCCTCGTCGAGGCGCACCACCTGCACATGGTGGAGCTCGTTGCCACCGGCGGTCATTCGCAAGGTGACCCAGCCGGCCGCCACGGTGTCGGGGCCGGTGAAGGCGTAGTCGGACGTCGCGATCTCGAGGACCTGGGGCTCGGTGACCGCGGGTGGCGCGTCGTCAGTCGGGGTATCGGCTGCGCCAGCGCATCCGGAGAGTGCTGCGACGAGTACCACGAACGCGCCTGCCTGCGCCGACCTTGCCATGGTGGGGCCTCCGAATGTGTGGGGAACGTGCGAGGATTGTAGGGCGGCGTCTCCGGCGGCGCAAGCAGGGAACAGCCCCTGCCGACCGCAGGCGCTCCTCCCGCACTACCTTCCCCCATGCGCGCACTGCTCCTGCACGGCCTCGGTCGCAGCCCCCTTTCCATGGCGCTCCTGGGGCATCACCTGCGCCAGGCTGGCCACCTCCCCGAGAGCTTCGGTTACCTCCCGCTCGCCGAATCGTATGACGGCATTCAGGTGCGGCTCGTGGCGCGCGCACGGGTGCTCGACGCGCGAGGTGAGCCCTGGGTGGCCATCGGCCACTCCCTCGGCGGATTGCTGCTGCGGGATACGATCGCCACCGCCCGACCGGTCGCCCTGCAGCACCTTATCATGCTCGGCACGCCCAACCGCCTGCCGCGGCTCGCACCCCGCGCGTCCGCGTGCTGGCTCTTCCGGTGGCTGGCGGGTGACTGCGGCCGCAAGCTCGCCGATCCCGACTACTTCGCCACGCTCGCCATGCCGGACGTGCCGATCACGATCATCGCCGGCACGCGGGGGCCCCGGAGCCGGTGGAGTCCGTTCGGGGATGCGCCAAACGATGGCGTGGTGGCACTCGACGAGACGCGGCTCCGCCCGGACGATCCGATCGACACCTTCCCGGTGCTCCACACCTTCATGATGAACGACCGGGCTGTGCGAGCGCTGGTGCTCGCACGGATGGCCGCGGCCGGGGCGTAGCTCCCTGACCGGCAGGCGTGGCACTACACTTGAGCCGATGCCCATCACCCGCTCCCGCTCGCGTCGCTTCGCGGTCCTGACGCTCGCTCTCGCAGCGGCGCTCTTGGTGGTACCCGAACGGCGCACCCCGCCTCCGCCTGCGCCACCGGGTGGTGGCGCGTTTACCTGGGATCAGGATGCCCGTTGGCAGTCGCTCGAAGCCGGCTTCGTGGCGGCCCGTGCGGTGGGATGCACCGATACCACGCAGTCCGAGCGGCAACTCCACAACCTCCACGCCACCATCGACACCCTCACGCAGCACCCTGTGGCCGCCACGGCGCCGATCCTTGATCGGGTGGAGGCGGCGTTCTTCGAGGTGGGCGCGGGGGTGGCGGCATGTCCCGCCCCACTGGAGCGTTACGTGGGGCTCCAAGCCGCGTTCCGTGACGCCGTCAAGCGGCAGTCGGTGCGCTGGGACGTGCAGGACCGTGTCGTGCGGGATCGCCTCTACCGCGCCCTCTACGGTAGCCGGGCCGCCGTGGAGGAGGTGCTGTTGCAGCATCCGGACGGCTTCCCTGCCCTCCAGCTCGGGGTCACGGAGCCGTCGGCCACGCCCTCGGCCGTGGTGCAGGGGGTGACCATCCATTCGGGCGACCTCCTCGTCTCGCGTGGTGGGTACCCCACCTCCGCCTTGATCGCGCGCGGCAATGACTACCCTGGCAACTTCTCCCACATCGGCCTGGTGCACGTCGACGACCTCACCGGGGCGGTCTCGGTGATCGAGGCGCACATCGAGCTCGGAGTGGCCATCACCACGGCGGCGGGCTATCTCGCCGACAAGAAACTCCGCGTGATGGTGCTCCGCCCCCGCGCCGACCTCCCGGAGCTCGTCAGCGACCCGTGGCTGCCGCATCGCGCCGCCACCGCCATCCGCGATCGCGCCCTGGCCGGGCACATCCCCTACGACTTCGCGATGGACTATCGCGACCCCGCCCGCCTGTTTTGTTCGGAGGTGGCCTCGAGCGCGTATGCCGACGCGGGCATCACGCTGTGGATGGGGATCTCGACCATCTCCCGTCCCGGCCTGCGCGACTGGCTCGGTGCGTTCGGGGTGCAGCACTTTGCCACGCAGGAGCCATCCGACCTCGAGTATGACCCGCAACTGGTCGTGGTGGCGGAGTGGCGGGATCCGACGCGGCTCGGCGAGGACCATCTCGCCAACGCCGTGACCGACGTGATGCTCGAGGGTGCCGATGCGGGCGATCAGCTCACCTACGCCTGGCATGCGTTGCCCCTGGCTCGCCTGGCCAAGGGGTACAGCTGGGTGCTCGAACAGGTGGGGCGGATCGGTCCGATTCCCGAAGGGATGTCGGCTCCGGCGGCGCTCCGGAATCGCAGCTATCAGGCACGTCACGCCGCGTTGGCGGCCCAGGTGCGGGCGGCGGCCTCGGCGTGGACTGCCACCCGGGGGTATCCGCCGGCGTACTGGACGCTGGTGGCCATGGCGCGGGAGGGGGCTGCCGAGGGGCGGTGACACGCCGACGCACTGGAGTTCCTCTCGCGGGTCCTGGTCCACATCCGGGACAGAGGGCACGTGACCACTGGGCGGCGTTGCGGCGGCTGAGGGGATCGATCCGAGACGCGTGAGCCGTTTTGCGGAGATCTCGCGCGTATTCGTTACTGATGCCTTTCGGAGGTTCTCATGCATCGCTCGATCCTCAGTCTCCTTGGCATTGCCGTCTTGTCGAACTGCGGCGGCGGTTCCACCCCCACCACCCCACCACCCCACCGCCACCGCCACCGCCGGCTGCCGTTGCCACGGTGACCCTGAGCGGGACGCCGACCGGCCCGCTCGCTCCGGGGGCAACGGCACAGTTGACGGCAGTGCTGCGGGACGCCGCGAACAACACACTCAGCGGTCGCACCATCGCCTGGAACTCGACGTCCCCAGGCATCGCGACCGTCACTGCAGGCACCGTTACCGCCGTTGGGGTGGGCATGACCACGATCAGTGCCACCAGTGAGGGGCAGAGCGCCTCCGTCGCAATCACGGTGGCCTTCATCCCGGCATCGGTGCAGATCATCCGCAGCTCCTCCTTCATCCTGACGGGTGACACGTTGCAGTTGACCGCTCGGGTCCTGTCGTCCGGTGGGCAAGAGATTCCCGGTGCCGCCGTCACCTTCACCGTCGAACAGCCGACCATCGCCTGGCTCGCGGGGCCCACCCTCACGGGCCTCACGCCCGGGCTAGCCACCGTGCGGGCCACCGCCGGCGCCCTCATCACCACGGCCAGCATCAGAGTCTTTCCCGGTGCGGGCGTGCGTGTCCCGATGCTCTCGCGACTCGACAGCGTGGTCATCAGCGAGATGATGCGTCTCGGCGAACCGGGCGGCGCCGTGGCCGTCGTCAAGGACGGGCGGCTCGTCTGCTCGCGGACGTACGGCTACGCCGACAGCGCAGCCAAGCGAATCCCGACCCAGACCGACAAGTGGCGCATCGGCTCGCTGTCGAAGCCACTCACGGCGCTCGGCATCATGAAGCTGGTGCAGAACGGCCAGCTCACCCTCGATGAGCTGGCGGCGCCGCGACTCGGCGTCGTACCGGTCCTTCCGGGCAAGACGCAGGACCCGCGCTTTGCCAACATCACCAATCGCCACCTGCTGAACCACGCCGCCGGGTGGAACCCGAATCGCAACGTCGACGATTCGGTCTTCGCATATGTCTACTCCGCTGTCACGGTGGACCCCGTCCAGTTGTCGCGCGTCGGCCGCGGCGTCCCGCTCTTGAATGACCCTGGAACCGTGTACGGGTACTCCAATTACGCCTACCTCCTGCTGGGTCGGATCATCGAGCAGGTCACCGGACAGAGCTATCAGGCCTGGATGCAGGCCAACATTCTTACCCCAATCGGCGCCAGCGGCATGAAGTTCGGCGTCACGCCGATTGCGCAACGGGACCCGCTGGAAGTCGTGTCATATGATCGACGCGCCCCGATCACCGGCTTCTACGGCGTGGGAATCTGGCCGAACGTGGGCGCCGCACAGGAGTACGCCGAGGCTTCTGGGCAATGGATCGGCTCATCCGTGGATCTGGCCCGCGTGCTGGCCGCGCTCGATGGCAATACAACACGCCCGGACCTCCTCTCGGCCCCGACACTGGCGACGATGTGGAGCCGATCGACCGTACTCTTCCCGGGATCGGGGTACTACTACTCGCTCGGCTGGGAAAATCACGCGGTCGCGGGTGGCTTTGCGCGCGAGCATGTCGGCGGACAGGACGGCGGTGATGCCTGGTTCTCGCTCTTCCCGAACGGCGCCGGGGTCGCGGTACAATTCAATCTGACCCGCGGCCAGGGCAATGGTGGGAGCACGGCGGAAGCGGCGATTCGCACCGCCTTCGGCTCCATCACCACTTGGCCAGCGTTCGATCTGTTCGGCCAGTAGCGCCTGGTCGCGGGGCCGTGACACGCCGACGCGCTACCTCGCCTCGTCGCGCTGCTGCACAGGACGCCATGGCGTCATCGGGACGGCCTCAGGCTCGTCCTGGCCACGGACCACGGCGGCACCGGCGGCATCGGCGAAGATCACCGTGGTGTTGCGCCCGCGGTCGGGGACGGCGAGGCCGGTACCGAGGATCTCGGTGGTGGGTATGCAGGAAGGGTAAAACGGAGAGGGGCAAAGGTGGGAGGGGAGAACCGACCGGTGGTGGCTGCCACCGGGTACTTGCAACCCGGGGGCCTCCCGGGAGCACCGGATCGGACGTATTTTCGGGATTGTCATTCCCCGTTCATGGAGGGGCCATGTCCCCGACCTCCCCTGTCGTCCGCCCGGTCTGGCGCACGTTGCTTGGTATCGTGGCGCTGACCGCGTGCGCCGAACCCGTGGAACGCACCGAGCCGGAGACCGGTACCCGCATCCATCTCCGCCCTCGTACCGCCGACAGCGCCGGGGCGCCGTTCAGCGGTGGCGTGATGGTCGGCAGCACCGTCTATCTCTCGGGCGTCCTCGGTCTCGACTCGACCGGCGCGGTCCCGGCCGACACCGCCATGGAAGCGCGGCTCGCGCTCGAGGCGATGCGGGGGGTGCTGGCCGATGCCGGGATGATGATGGACGACCTCGTGAGCGTCCAGGTGTTCACGCCGGAGATCAGCACCTACGCGACCTTCAACGCCGTCTATCGGGAGTTCTTCACCGGTGCCTACCCGGCGCGCGCCTTCCTCGGCTCGGGACCGCTGTTGCTGGGGGCCCGCTTCGAGCTGCAGGGGATCGCGGTGCGCCGGTGACGCAGATGCCGGTGGGTGCGCGCTCAACTTAATTTCCTGCGCGCGCATCTGATCATGCTCGTGATCGTGGTCCTCGGGTTCGCCCCGAGTACGCTCCTGCGGAGCATCGTGCCGCAGCCGCCCGTCCTCGACATGCCGCGGCTCCCGACGCTGTTCACTGTGCACGGAATCCTTCTCGTGGCGTGGTACACATTCCTGGTATTGCAGGCGCGCTGGATCAACCAGCGCAAGATCGCCAGGCACCGCACCGCGGGATGGGTCGGCGCCGGCCTCGCCATTGCAGTCCTCGCCTCCACGGTGGCGATCGTGAAGAACTTTCCCGGTCGCATGGCGACGCTCGCGGCAGAGCACAGCACCACGATCGACGCGATCGAGCCGGGCCTCGTGGGCATCCTCTGGCTCGACCTGCTGATGTGCATTCTCTTCGTGGCATTCGTGGGTGGCGGCATCCTGGCGCGACGGCGAGCGCAGGTGCACAAGCGGTTGATGTTTTTCTCCGGGATCACCTTCCTCTTTGCCGCCACCGCACGACTGGGCGGGGCGGTGGCGGGCCTGACCGTCCCCGTGCTCCAGCCGCTGGTGCATTTCGGCGCCCTGCTCGGCCTCACCCTGTCGCTGCCGGTGCATGATCGTCGCACGCTCGGTCGGGTCCACCCGACGACCTGGTGGTGCCTCGCGGCGTACTGGGGCGCAACGATCTGCAGCGTACTGCTGGCAGGGAGCACGGTCGGCGGGTGGGTGATGGAATGGTGACGGACGAACCGCCCGCCGACGGGGTCGTTGGCGACCGGGAACCGGAGGGGCCAGCGAGGCGGCCGTGGCGCCGCACCCATCTCGCCTTCCGGGCATGCAGTTGGCTGGTCGCACTGGTCGTCGTGGGCTTCTTCCTCATCGGCCTCGGCGACGGCACCATCGCCGCCTTCAATGCCGGCATCTGGTTCGTGCTACTGGCGGTCACGGCCACGAGTGTCTGGGGGGGGCATGCGCTCCACGCGCACGGTCGACCCGGGCTGGCAATCCTGGCGCTCGCGGTCACGGCGGTCCCGGGGATCATCGCAGCGCTGTTTGTGCTGCTGCTCCTGGTCCTGCAACCGCAGTGGAACTAGCCGGCTACGGCTGCAATTCCACCGTGGTGCTGGTGCGCCCGGATCGCACGAGGAGGATCACCGTGATCACGCCGGTCGTGGGGTCACGGTACCAGCGATCTCCGTTGGCCGCCTCCGCCTCCGCGAGCGAGGCGGCGGCAGGGAGCGGTGCGCTGGTCTGGTAGTCGCGCACCACCTTGGTCGGCACCCCACCATAGGGCAGATCCACGCGGACCCGGTCGCCCGCCATCACGCGCGAAAGCACCACTCGCGGTCGCTGCGGCGTGGTGCCCTGCCAGGTTATTGCGTACTGACTCCCTGGCAGCACCGACATGTAGGCGCGCGTGGGCGCGTTGGGGATGCCCACCATCGTCGTGGCGGCGCCACCATCGCGCGCCAACGCGAACGGCGCGACCGCCTCATTCGCATCGCTGCGCACCTGCAACTGCACATACCGATGCGGACAGCTCCAGCTGTTCCACTCCACGCGCCACGTGCAGGCGGGGGTGACGAGCAATGGGGAGTTGGCCACGACGGCATGTCCGGGCACGCCGGTCACGCTGCCGTCCACGTCGCGGAAGAGCGCGGCCTTGTCGCCATCCTTGTCGGCCTTGGGATTCTCGAGCCAGACGGGGTTGGCGTTCACGAGTGTGAGCGAGGCGCTGGCGTTGTCGGTGCTGATGGCGAAGCCGTTGTTCCGGTTGTAGCCCAGCGCCGAGGCGGCGCGTTGCCCGTTGGGGACAAAGTTCGCGAAAGTCACCCGGGTGGCCCCGACGGTGCCGTCGTAGAACTCGTAGCCGCGGATCGGGAACGACGGATTCGGCACACTGGTGAGATTGGCCGTCTCGCCGACCACGAGGGCATCCTCGAGCCACGAGTCGTTCGAGGCAAAGGTGGCCCCGATCATGTTGTCGGCGAGCACCGTGCGGCGGAGCCGATGGCCCGTGCCGCGCAACCAGACGGCGCGGCCCCGGTGCTTCCATCCGGTGAAGTCCTCGAAGACCGCCGCGACCACTGCTCCCCCGGCCACCGCCCCGACCCTGGGATTGTAGCTGGTGGTCTCGGTGGTCCCGTCGGCCTTGGGGCCATCGTCCACCTGCAGCCCGGCCCGCACGTTGGAGTGCGCCGCGTTGCCGCGGAAGCTGCCGAGGGGGGTCAGGCGTGGGGCGTCGGGTTGCCCCGTGCTGAGCCCGGTGGGCGCCGCAGGGAGGGCGTACCAGAAACCGAAGCCACTGGACCCCGCGGCATGGTTGTGGTGCACCGCATTGGCCGGGTTGGTGATCCAGAAGGTGGCAGGGTTGGCATCGCTCGCGAGCACCCGCACGGCCGGCGCCGGGATGCGCGAGACCAGCCCGAGGTTGCCGGCGAAGGTGTTGCCCGACTCCGCCCCATCCTCGAGGAAGTAGCCATGGCCGGCGTGGTCATAGCAGACGTTGTCCTCCGCCACGGCGTCGTCGGTGCCGTGGATCGTGATGCAGCGCAGGTTGGTCCGCCAGATGGCGTTCTGGCGCACATATTGGCCGGGGACCGAGCCGGCCATGTGCCAGTGCAGTGGGTACCGCCCGACAATCCCTGCCTGCCCCATGCGGTAGAGCTCCACCCCTTCCACCCGCATCGTGGCCCCGGCGAGCGAGATCACGTGACCACCGAACCCCCCATCGCTCTCTGCATCGCCGCGCACCACGATGTTGCGACTGAGGAGCCCGACCTCCGCCCGCTCATCCACCGCGCCGCCGGCCACCTGCTGGGTGATCCCCCAATGGCGATGCACCAGCGGCGCGTCGAACTGGAGTTGGGTCCCGCTCCCTCCCGAGACCACGAGTTCCTCGGCGTGGTTGGGGTCGAAGTCCGTGGAGGCGATCACCACACGATCTCCGGCGCGCCAATCATGCGGCCGCTCCAGTTGCAGCACCGTGGCCCCAGCCTCGGCGGTTGCCGCCAACCTCGTCCAGGCCAGCCGCCGTGCTCCGTGGAGATCGAGCGTACCGCCCGGCAAAACGGCGAGCACCTTGGTGCCCACCCCAGGGGCCCCGCGCCCACGGCTGAGGGTGACCGTGAAGCGCCGCTGGTGGAGTACCGCCTCGGTCCCGACCGTCAAGCGACCCGCCACCAGGACTTCTTGGGCCTGCAGCTCGAGATCGGTGCTGTCGCTCACGACCAATGCCCCCTCGATACGCAGCTGGGCGAGCGGGGGTGGCGCGACATCGAGGACGATCGTGATGCCGGCCGGGATGGTCACGTCCTGACCTGCCGTGGGCATCGCCCCGGGGGCCCATGTCGCCGCCTCCGACCACCGCGGGAGCCCAGGGGCAGGCGGGGGTTGGGGTGATGGCACATCGGGGAGCACCGAATCGGGGCGCTCGTCGGGGGCACATCCGGCCGCCAAGAGGCAGCCAGCAAGGAGGACAGGCAGGCGAATGCGCATCGTGAGCCTCACGGAGGGGAGCCAACGATCGAAGCATCGGCACCCGCGCGGCCGGGGCACAGGGGGCCCCCTACCCTGCGCGGAAGAGATCGATCTGTGGGGGATGCAGCGGAAGCCCAACGCTGCGCAGGACGTCGTCGACCCAGTCGCCACGACGGTCCGGGTCGAGGGCGTGGTAGGGCACGTCGAAGGCCGCCAGGAGGGCATCAATGGTCTGGTCGATGCCGAACTGGAATTCCTGGCTCACGTCGCGTCGGCCATCGAACCTCGGCGGCTCGATGATCGGCACCTTGAAGAGCGCGTCATAGCTGCCGAGCCAGTTGGCCACGAGCGCATCGTAGGCCGGCTGTCGACCGGCCTGGTAGACGAGGTAGGCGTAATTGTCGAGCACGGAGCGATCGCACACCACCATCTCTGCCTCGGCCGCGGCGGCGAGCTCGGCGGCCACCTGCGTGTGGAGGATCCACGCCTGGGCCTGGAAGGTGGTGTCCTGGTTGATCGGGAGCGGGCAGCGACGCGCCACCTCCATGACCAGCTCCACGGTGCGGTCCTGCCGCTTGAGGCGGGCGGCCACCTCGTAGCAGAGGGTGGTCTTCCCGACACCGTGCGACCCGATGAAGGCGAATTTCATCCAGACAATATGGTGGGGTGGTGAATGGCACCGCCCGCCTAGTCGACCACGCGCCGGATGAAGCCGCGCACGCCGAGCCATGTCAGCACACTCCCGAGGAAGGCGAGCATCGTGGCGGTGACGGCCGGGGCGAGATGCGGCACGTCGGGCGTGAGCGCGACCCGGAGCCCCTCGGTCATGTAGACGAGGGGATTGATGAGCACCCCGATCTGCAGCCAGGGCATCGGGGCGAGCGATGCCCAGGGGTAGTAGACGCAACCGAGGAACGTCATCGGTGTCAGGACGATGGCGAACATGAGGCCAATCTGCTGTGGGCGGATCGCCGTGCCCAGAAACAGACCCAACGCCGCACCGGTCCAGCTCGCCAAACCGAGCATCAGGAACAGCATCGGCCAGCTCCCCACGCGCACCGCCACCTCCGTGGCCGGGAGCACGAGCAGGATGGGGAAGATCGCCGCGCCCGCGAGGATGCCCTGAAAGGCCCCGAAGGCGACCTTGGCGAAGGGCACCGTGCCGAGAGGGATCGGGGCGAGAACGCGGTCTTCGATCTCGCGCGTGCCGCCGAGCTCTACCGAGAGCGGCAGGGCCACGGCCGAGATGGCGGTGAACATCATCGCCACCGCCACCAGCCCCGGGACGAGCACCGTGGCGAAGCTGCCGGCGCCGGGGGCCGTGGGGAGCGCCTGACCGCTCTTGGGCAACACGTACGTGAAGACGAACACGGTCAGCAACGGGTTCGCCACTACGCGCAGGATGAACGGCAGCCACTCGCGGCGCAGCACCGTGAGGTCACGAGCCCACAGGCCCATGAGGCAGGCCCAGAGGGGCGGAATGGTGCTATTCACGAAGGTCCCGTCCGGTCAGGCGGATGAACACGGTCTCGAGGGACGGCTCGACCACCTTGAGATCGGTCAGGCCGAAGGTGGCCACGGCGGCCACGACGCGCGGCACGCCGGCATCGTCGGGGGACACGAGCACCCGCAGGCCACGCTCGGTCACCTGCACCTCGCGCACGCCGACGACCCCCGCCACAGTCGCCTGCGCCGCGACGAGGGGTCCGGCCAAGGTGGCATCAATCACCGCACTCCCCCCCCCAGACTGCTTGAGCTCGGAAGGGGTCCCCTCGGCGAGAATGCGACCGTGGTCCACCACCGCGAGCCGGTCGCAGAGCTGGTCGGCCTCCTCCATGTAGTGCGTGGTCAGCACCACCGTCATCCCGTCCGGCACGAGGCTGCGGACGAGGTCCCAGAGTGCCAGCCGGCTCTGCGGATCGAGGCCAGCCGTCGGTTCATCGAGAAAGAGGACGGCGGGGCGATGGGCGATCGCCCGGGCCAGCTGGACCCGCTGGGCGAGGCCGCCCGAGAGCGTCATCGGCATGGCATCAGCGCGATCGGCGATCCGGAAGCGCGCCAGCAGTTCCGCGGTCCGGAGCCGGGCCTCGTGCCGCCCCATGCCGAAGTAGCGACAGTGGTAGAAGATGTTCTCGGCCACCGAACAGGATCGATCGAGGGTGAGGGCCTGCGCCGCCACACCGATCCGGCGCCGCACCATGACCGCCTCTTCCAGCACCGAGTGCCCCGCCACCACGGCGGTGCCGGCGGTGGGGCGCACGCGCGTGGTGCAGATCCCGATGGTGGTGGTCTTCCCCGCCCCGTTGGGGCCGAGCAGGCCGTAGATCGTGCCGGCCGGGACGTCGAGCGAAATCCCATCCAGCGCGGCGTTGGTGGCCCCGGGATAGACCTTGCGCAGCCCGTCGAGCCGGACGGCACTGGTCATGGCCGCCTCAAGCGATCAGGACGCGTGGCGGGAGCGATGGGGTACATTCCGGAATCATAGCGGACCACGACGGGGAGGGCATTCCTGCCGGGAGCAGGAGCCCGGGAGCTCGTCCGCCCCACCTTACGCCCTTGCCACCGGAGACCCCATGCTCGACGCCCTGCCGTGGCTCACCCGCGAGGAGGCGCTCTCGCTCGCCTCGACCGTGCTGCCGAAACTGCTCGCCGCGGTGATCGTCTTCCTCGCCTTCTATGTGCTGCTGCGCGTGATGCAACCCGCGCTCCGCGCGATCCTCCGGCGCGCCGCTTTCGCACCTGCCCTGATCCACCTCCTCGTCGACGGTGTGGTGCGTGGTGCCGTGATCATCCTCGGCCTGGTGATGGCGGCGAGCCAGCTCGGGATCAACATCGCAGCGGCCCTCGCGGGCCTCGGTGTGCTGGGCATCGCGGTGGGCTTTGCGGCCCAGGAGACGATTGCCAACATGATCGCCGGCTTCCTGATCTTCTGGGACCGTCCCTTCAAGGTGGGCGACTGGGTCACCACGCAGGACCGGTACGGCGAGGTGCGCGACATCACGTTGCGCACCACCCGGATCCGCACGCTCGACAACACGTATGTGGTGATCCCCAACAAGCAGGTCATCGGCGAACTGCTCATCAATCACTCGATGTACGGGGAGACGCGGGTGAACATCCCGATCGGGATCGCCTACAAGGAATCGATCGCCGAGGCACGTCGGGTGATGCTCGAGGCGGTGGCAGGGCTCGACGGCGTGATGCGCGATCCGGCGCCCACGGTGGTGGCCGCAGGCCTCGGGGACTCGAGCGTGAACCTCACGGTGCGTGTCTGGATTGCGCAGGCGGTCGACGAGGTGCCGGTGCGTTTTCAGGTGGTGGAGGCGTGCAAGGTCGCCCTGGACCGGGCTGGGATCGAGATCCCCTTCCCGCACCTCCAGCTCTTCGTGGACGACGTCAAAGACCGTGTGTGGGATGGCCTGCGGGGGAGTCGATGATCCACGTCGCGAAGTTCTGGCGGGATGTCCGCGCCAGTCTCTGGTTCCTGCCGGGGATCATCCTGACCCTGGCCGTCGTGCTCGCGCTCAGTCTCATCGCGCTCGATCGGGACCTCCAATCCGGCCTCGTGGAAAAATGGCCGCAGCTCTTCGGCTCCGGCGCCGCCGGGGCCCGGGGCCTGCTCACCGCCGTGGCGAGCTCGATGATCACGGTGGCCGGCGTGGTGTTCTCGATCACGATCGTCGCGCTGGGCCAGGCCTCGAGCCAGTACAGCCCCCGCGTGTTGCGCAACTTCATGAGCGACCACGTCAATCAGACAGTCCTCGGCGTGTTCGTCGGGATCTTTGCCTACTGCCTGATCGTGCTGCGGACCATCCGGGCCGGCGACGAGGGCGCGTTCGTGCCGCCCCTCGCCGCCTTCGGCGGCCTGATCCTCGCCTTCGTCGGTATTCTCGTCCTCATTTATTTCATCCACCACATCTCGTCCTCCATCCAGGCCTCCCAAATTCTGGCCACGGCCGCGCACGAGACACTCGAGGCCGTCGAATCCGTCTTCCCCGACCGGATGGGCACCGGGGAGACGCCGGTGGACCGCGACGAGGTCGGCCCGGCGCTCGGCTGGCACGTGATCCGCGCAACACGCAGCGGCTACATCCAGACCATCGACACCAGCGGCCTCGTTCGCCTTGCGGCCGGACGGGATATCGTGATCCGGATCGAGCACGCAGTCGGCGACTTCATGGTGGCGGGCACGCCGATCGCTGCCATGCTCGGCGCTCCGCCAGCTGCCGAGGATGACGCACACCTCAGCAGCCATTTCGTGGTGGCCCGGCAGCGCACCGTGGAACAGGACGTGGAATTCGGGCTCTGCCAGATCACCGACGTCGCCTTGAAGTCCCTCTCCCCCGGCATCAACGACACGACCACCGCCGTGATGTGCGTGCACCACCTCACCGCCATTCTGGTCCGCCTCACCGACCGCGCCATCGTCGACACCCTCCGAGGCGACGACGGCACCGTCCGCGTCCTGCTCACGGGCCCCACCTACGAGCGTTTCCTTGCCGTCGCCTATGACCGGGTCCGGCGCAATGCGGCGGGCAACGTGGAGGTGCTTGATGCCCTCCTGGACTCCCTCGCGCTGGTGGCAGGTGTCACCACCTCCCCCCCCCGGCGCGACGTGCTCCGGGCGCATGCGCGCGAAATCGGGGCGCTGGCACGACGCGGCGTCACCGCGTCCCGCGATCGTGCCGGGGTTGAGCAACGCGTCCGCCACCTCCACGAGATCCTCGGCGACTTCGCCCCCTGAGCCACTGCGCGACCGTTGTCGCCTGGCTCGGTTCCCGGTGCGTCACCCACGCCGGGTGACGCCGGGCGACGTCACGGCCTGACCAGCGCCACCACACGATCGGTGTGGTCAGTGAAGAGGCCGTCCACGCCGGCCGCGAGGAACGCGGCCACCTCACGCGCAAAGTCCCCCGCGAAGCGCGCCCCGATGAAGCGCGGCTCCGCACGCAGCGTCCAGATGTGCACCTGGAGCCCGGCGGCGTGCGCGTCGCGCACGAGCGATGTCTCGCCCCCGTCCGGCGGCAGCACCAGCGCCTTGTCCGGCCCGATCCCGTGCGCGTACCCTGCCACGCGACGCAACCCCTCCGCCGAGAGCATCTCGGAGTAAGTCGGCGCATCGCCCCCCGGCGCGTGGTCGGCCGGGGCTCCTGCCGCGGCGAGCTGGATCAGGCGGACGCGGGTCATGGTGGCGAGCGCGCGGAGGTTGCCCACCTCGAACGACTGGATCAGCACCGGGGCATCGGCCCGGTCGAGCCCCGCGGTGCGGAGTGCCGCCAGCAGGGGCACCTCGAGCGGCAAGCCGAGCGTGCGGAAATAGCTGGGATGCTTCGTCTCCGGATAGATGCCCACCGTGCGGCCACGGGCGCGGCCGAGGGAGTCGGCGAGGGCGATCACCTCCGCGAAGCTGGGCACCAGATACAACCCGTCGTGGGCATGGGAGCGGAAGTCGAGTCGCTCGCGCGCGCGCAGCGTGCGCAGTTCGGCGAAGGTCAGGTCCTCGGTGAACCACCCGGTCACCTTGGTGCCGTCGATCACCTTGGTGGTGCGTCGATCCGGGAATCGGTCGGCGACGTCGGTCGTTTCGCCGATCTCGTTCTCGTGCCGCGCCACGAGGATGCCGTCGCGGGTGATCACGAGGTCCGGCTCGATGTAGTCGGCGCCCATCTCGACCGCCCGGGCATACGCCGCGAGGGTGTGCTCCGGGAGATAGCCCGAGGCGCCGCGATGCGCGATGATCAGTGGATGCGGCTCGAGGGGTGTGGTCATCGGCGGTGGCCCGGATGAGGGTGGCATGCCGGTCGCGCACGCCAGCGTCGCGACGAGGAGCGGGAACGCCCGGGCGCCGGCGCGATAGGGTGAGTGGAACATAGGCATGACTCGCTTCCGCTGGATGGCCCGGGCAAGCTCGCGCGTCGCGCACGCGGGGTCAATCGTCCGCCGCGTCACGCGCGGGTCACGTCGCCACGATTGCCCGGGGGCGGCCCGGGGGATACCATATACCGCACAACTTCACGGCGCCACGCAGGAGGGCCCCCGATGCACGACGATGACCAGGACGACCACGACGAACAGGAACCGGCCGAGGACGGCCTCGCGTTTGACACCGAGGCGACGGTCACCTGTCCGTACTGCCGGGAACAGGTGGAGATCACCCTCGATCCCGACGGCGGGGCCGTGCAGGAGTATGTCGAGGACTGCGAAGTGTGCTGCCGGCCGTGGCAGCTGCACGTGAGCTTCGACCTCGACGGAGCAGCCGAAGTGACGGTGGAGGCTGCAAGCTGAGTTGAACGGGCGCCGGCCACGGCGACTCGCTACCCTTGAGGCTGGCGCGCCCCGGTGCCGCCGTCCCATTCCGAGGTGAGCATCATGAACCCCACCACGACCTATCGCTGGATCCCGCTCGGCATCGCCACCGCGGGCGCGTTCCTCCTTCTGGCATCGGGCGTGGGCGCGCGAATGGGCGTGTGGGACTTCCGCTTCGGCTTCACCCTGTTGCGCTGGGCCGCCTACATCGGGGCGGCAGGGGCGGTCGCGGCGCTGCTCACCCTGGCGGTGCGGCGCCCCTCGGGTGGGGGGCTCGCACTGATGCTCGGAGCCTTGGTCATCGGCCTCATCACCTTCGGGGTGCCGTGGAATGCCCGCCGGATGGCGCAGAGCGTGCCGCCGATCCACGACATCACCACGGATCTCGGGAACCCGCCGGCATTCCTGGCGATCTTGCCGCTCCGTGCTGATGCGCCCAACAGCGCCGAGTACGGGGGACCGGAGGTGGCTGCCCAGCAACGGGCCGCCTATCCGGACATCGTCCCGCTCCTCCTCGAGGCCGATGCGGGGACCGCGTTCACGCGGGCCCTCGCGGCGGCGCGCGACATGGGGTGGGAGGTGATCGTCGCCGACTCAGCCCTCGGGCGGATCGAGGCGGTGGCCACCACGCGCTGGTTCGGGTTCATCGATGACGTGGTGGTGCGACTCACCCCTGACGGCTCGCGCACGCGCGTTGACGTCCGATCGGTCTCGCGGGTGGGCGGCAGCGACGCGGGGGCCAATGCCAGCCGCATCCAGCGCTACCTCGCGCGGCTCGCGACGTGACCGGTCAGCTCTTGTCGAGCAGGTCGCCTTCGCCGCTTGCCTGACGATCCACCTCGATCTGTGCATCGAGCGACCGGTCGACGGTCACGTCGCCTTCCGCGGGCTCGGCAGGTCGCCGCGGGACAACGGCGTCGGGCGCCGCGGGCGCAGATTCCTGCATCCTGAGCAGGAACTCCGGTGAGGGGAGCGTGAGCCCCGCCCCCTCGAGGGCCGCCTTGGTGAGGCGGATCGCCTCGCTCCGGGCACGCAGCCAGTCGACCTGTCGCTGGTCCACCCAGGCCTGTAATTCCATGGTCACGCTGGAGTCGCCGATGCCGGTCACCAGGGCCTGGGGGGGGGGCTCGTTGAGCACGCCGTCCATCGCGATCATGGCCTGGACCGCGACCCGTCGAGCCAGCACGAGGTCATCGTTCGTGCCGAGGCCCACGGTGAACTCCAACCGGCGCAGCGGGTTGCGGGTGAAGTTCACCATCGGATTGCGGAAGATCAGCGCGTTCGGGAGGCGGATGTGGTTGCCGTCGAGACTCATGAGGATCGTCTCGCGCGGGGTGAGGCGCACCACCTTCCCCTCGAACTGGTCCACCCGGATATGATCGTTCTTCGCGAACGGTTGCTGCAGGGCGAGGAGTGTGCCGGCGAGGTAATTCTCGACGATATCCTTGAAGGCGAAACCGATCGCCAGACCGGCGAGGCCGGCCGTGCCGACGAGCGCTCCCACGAGGGCAGTGGCATCGAGGAGGCTGAGCGCGAGGATAATGCCCGCCACCACCACCGCCGCCTGGAGGAACCGTCGGATGAGGCCCTGCAGGAAGGGATTGCGGGTGGAGAGAAAGGCGGGCCCGCCCCAGCGTGCGAGGGTCGCGCCGAGCCACGAGGACAGCACCACGATCAGGAGCGCGACGACGAGCAGCGGCAACTTGGCCACCAGCCCGTAACCCGCCTCCCGCAGCCGGGCCCACGTCGGTTGGAGTTGTTCCTCGAGCGACGTCGACTCGGTGATCCGGTTGTCCACGAACACCACGCCGTCCATCTGCGCGGCCAGCTCGACGGCGCGGTCCCGCGTGTTGCCGTTGAGCACCGTGCCGCTGAGCTGCACCACGCCGGCGTCGACCACCACGTCCACCCGCGTGAGCCCGGGCACCCGGTCGAAGACCGCCTGGAGCGCGTTCCGGATCAGCTCGTCCTGATCGGCGCGCTGGCCGCTGACCGGCTCGGGCGGGAGGGAGTCCGCGACGACCGTGGTCTCGGGAATCGCCGGGGACTGCGCCGCCCCTGACGACCCCACACCGCCAGCGAGCAGCAGGCCGATCAGGAGAAGTCGAGGCGTGGGCATGACTCAAGTATGGATCGGGGGTCCCCGGGATGCTACCCATATGCGGTGCTGTGACCTGATGGGACATGTTCCGCGCATTGGCGTGGGTGTCCTGGTGGTCCGGGATGGCTTGGTGCTCCTGGGGCAACGCCGGGGCGCCCATGGCGCGGGCAGCTGGGCGCTGCCTGGCGGACATCTCGACCCCGGCGAAACCATCGAGGGCTGCGCCCTGCGCGAGCTCGAGGAGGAGACCGGACTGCGGGCAGACGCGGCAACGCACTGCCATACGACGCATGACGTGCTGGAGGGCATCCCCTACCTGACTCACTTCGTGGTGGTGTCCGAGACGGTCGGCGAGCCGGCCGTCCGGGAACCGCACAAGTGTGCGGGGTGGCGCTGGTCGTCCTGGGACCTGCTCCCCAGCCCGCTTTTCGGCCCGCTGGCTTCCCTCAGAGCATCCGGGTATCGACCGCCGATTGCCC
>JBBQQJ010000030.1:0-17911 GCA_038216165.1 Gemmatimonadales bacterium
AACGTCTGGAAGACGAAGCCGATCTCGCGGTTGCGCACCCGGGCGAGGTCGTCATCGGCCATCCGCGAGACCTCCTGGCCGTTCAGCCAATAGGCCCCGCCACTCGGCGTGTCGAGGCAGCCGAGCATGTTCATCATGGTCGACTTGCCGGAGCCTGACGGTCCCATGATCGCCACGTAGTCGTTGCGGGCAATCTGCAGGTCCACGCCCCGGAGGGCGTGGACCGTCTCGGTCCCCATCACGTATTGCCGGGTGATGCCCTCCAGCCGGATCACGGGTCTCGCGGCGGTGCCGCTCACTTGATCACCGTCCCGGCCGGGGTCACGGCCGCCTTGACCTTGGTCGAGTCCTTGAGGTCACGGATCGCCTGATAGCTGCCGGCCACGATCTTCTCCCCCGCCGTCAGGCCGGAGAGCACCTCGAAGTGCTCGTCCCCCGCGATGCCGACCGTGACCGGCCGGAACATCGCCAGCCCGTTCTTGATCACGAACACCCCCTCCTGCTCCTTCGGTTTGGCACTCGCGGAGTCGCCGAGGCTGACCGCCGGTGCCGAGTCGCCGACCGCCTGATGCGCGCGCGTGGTGAGTGCGATGATCGGGATGCTCAGCGTCTGCGGGCGCACGTCGGTGATGATCCGCGCCGTCATGGAGAGGTCGGGACGCACATCGGCCGGCGGGTTGGTGAGGGTGACTTCGACCTCGAAGTCCACCGCACGGTCGGTCGACTGCCCGGCCGCTGAGGTGGCGGCGGCACTATTGGCGATCTTGGTGACGGTGCCCGCGAAGGCGGTGTCCGGGAAGGCATCAATCGAGACGCTCACCGAGTCGCCGAGGGCGAGTCGCACCACGTCGGTCTCGTCCACCTTGACGAGCGCCTGGATCACCGACAGGTCGGCAATGCGCATCAGGAGGCCGACGTCCCGCGAGAAGGTACCGGTCTGTGCGACCTCCCCCTCCTCGACCGCGAGCCGGACCACGCGGCCCGAGATCGGGGCGAAGAGCCGGGTGCGGGCGAGGTTGTCCTGCGCCTCCTTGAGCGAGGCGCGCGCCTGCATCACCTGCGCCTCGTTCGAGCGGAGCACCGCGGAGCCCACGTCGAACGCCTGCTGTGCCTGCTCGACCGCCTCGTCCGAGATCAGGGTCGGCGAACTGCGCTTCAGCTCCTTGGTCCGGTCGAGCGAGCGCCGGGCCTGGTCGCGGTTGGCTGTGGCCTGCATCAGCGAGGCTTCCGCCGAGGCGAGGAGGGCCGCCGAACGATCGACGGCGCCCTTGAACTGCACCTGGTCGAGCTCGATCAGCAATTGGCCGCGCTCGACACGGTCGCCTTCCTTGACCGTGATCCGGAGGATCCGCGCGGTCACCTCCGACTGCACGTCGACCTGGCTCTTGGCTTCGATCTGGCCGCTGGCGGTGACGGCCGCGACCAGGTCGCGACGGGCCACCGCGTCCTCGCGCACTTCGACCGAGCCATCACCGCGACCGCGGATGACCCCCACTGTGATGAGGACAACGACGACGGCCACGACTCCGAGTCCAATCTTGGCTCCACGAGACATCTGTTTGGTCCTCTCCCGGTCAGCGAAGGGGGCGGCCGACGGCGGCTTCGAGCCCGACGACGACGAGGTGATAATCGTACACGGCAGTGACGTAGTCCGCCTCTGCGCGTGTGACGGCGTTCTGGGCGTCGGCGACCTCGAGGGCCGTGCCGTTGCCGATGCGATAGCGCTCCTGCGCCAACTGCAGTTGCTCACGCGCCGAGGCGCGGTTGCGTTCCTGAATTTGCGCGGTCTCCCATGCGGCCCGCACGCCGGCCACGCGCCCGCGCACCTGCGCGGCCACCTCCAGCCGTCGGCCGCGCACCTGCTCCTCGGCATCATCGAGCTGGGCGCGGGCCTGCGCGATGCGACTCGAGCGCGAGAAGGCATCCCAGATCGGGAGCGAGACGCCGAGCCGAATCGACCACGGCTGGCGCGAGAAGTTGAATGGGAAGACGCTGTTGCGGTCGAGGATGGACTGGCGCAAGTCAGGCTGGAGCCCGCTCCCGGTGGCATCGAGCCCCGCGAAGGCGTTGCAGTCGGCGATGATTCCGCCGTTCGGCGACGGGTGCGGCGAGGTCAGCCGCTCGAGGATCCCGTTCTGAAAGCTGCAGTTCGCGGCCGACCCCAGCGCCGAGCTGAGGGCGTTCTGGACCAGGGTGCCCTCGTCGGTGAACTGCTGCGTGAAGCCGCTCAAGCCGGTGGAGATCGAGAACGACGGCAGATACTCGGAGCGGGCGGCACGCACCCCGATCCGGGACGCGTCCTGCCGCGCCTCGAGCGAGCGGAGGTTGGGGTTCTCGCCAAGCGCGAGCCCGGTGAGGGCGGTGGCGTCGAAGTCGGGAACGGCGAGCGGGAAGCCCTCGGCGAGCTGCAGCGTTTCCGCGCCGTCGGTGATCGGCAGGCCGAGGCGCACCACCAGTTCGAGCCGGGCCTCAGTCTCCGCCTGACGGGCGCGCAGCAACTGCACGTCGCCGCTCGCCTTGGTCACCTCGGCCTGCCGCACGTCGATCAGCGTGGCCTGGCCCACGTCGTACCGGGCCTGGGCGAGATCGAGGAACTCCTGGTTCCGGCGCACCTGCTGCTCGGCAACTTCCACCGAAGCGGTGGCCCGGAGCACATTGAGGTACTGGCTCGTGACCGAGGCCGTGAGGTCGACGGCCGCCCCGTCGATGGCCTCCTCGGTGGCCCGCTGCTGAGCGCGCGCTTGCCCCGGCGCCAGCCACGTGCGTGCGTTGAGGCTCCAGGAGGCGTCAATCGAGTAGCTCGACGAGACCGCCGGGGAGCTCTGGTTGAAGAACGAGCCACCGAAGGTGGACCGGCCCGCACCCGTATAGCCGACGCCACCGCTCACCCCGACGGTCGGGAAGAGGGAGGCATTGGCCGAGCGGAGCGCGACATCGGCCGGGTCGGCATCATTCAGGGACTGTCGGTAGACGGGGCTGTTCTGGCGAGCCAGCCGGATCGCCTCGGCCAGCGACAACGAGGCTGGCACCCCCTGTGCGGTGCCCACCGCCGGTGCGAGGAGACCCAGCACCAGCAGCAAACGTCCGATACGACCAATCATGTGGCATCCTTCAGGCTGATTGAATGGTGCGCCCCGCAACCGAAGCAGGCTAACGTGGCATCGTACGACCCACCTGAGCGAAAGTTTCAAGCTGCGACATCGGCCGGGCTCGGGCTGAGTCGGTGGCTGGCTGTTGCCGGGACCGTGCTGCTGGTGGGGGAGGCGGCCGGCGAGGGGACGTGGGGCTGGCTGGCGGCGGTCGCGGCGCTGGCTGGGGGTGCGGCGGTGTTTGTGGTTGCTGCCGGGGGGCGGACAGCGCGGGCCGTAGCGATCGGGTTGTTGGGGATCACGCTGCTGCTTGGCACGGCGGGCTGGCGCACCGTGGGAATCGTGCGGGACCCGGGCACGGTGGGCCGCCGGGCGGTGGCCTCGGCGGTCTCGCTCCGTGACCGGGAACTGGCGGCCACGATCGCCAGCGCCCGCCAGACAGCCCGGCTGGTGCTGCAGCGGGTGGGCACCGCCCGCCCGGGGGAGGCCCCCGCTGTGGATGACCTCCTGGGTGGGGGGGGGCCGGAAATGGGCGTGCTCGTGCTGGGGCGCGACACGATCGTGGCGGTGGGGGGGGCGCGGCGCACCGGACCGCTGGAGGGGACGGCACCGGTGGCGGTGGTGACGACGCCGTTCGCTCGGCTCCTCGTGGTGCGGGAAGTGGGTGCCGGTCGCGAGGCGCAGGTCGCGCTGCTGCTCGCGGCCGGCACCGGGCTCCCGGCGCCAGGTCGCAGCCTGGCCGACCGCAGCGGTGGATGGTACCACGTGGGATGGCGGTGGACGACACCGTGGACGGAGGCGGTACAGGGGTTTGCATCGGCCGAGGCGGTGGCTGCCCACCTTGCCACCGTGATGCAGCCGGTGGCACCGAGTCGGGAGGCGCTGGTGGCGCGCGAACTGCGCCTCACCCGCGTGCTGGCGGTCCTGGCGTTGATGGGGCTGGCGGCGATGGTGATCCTCGCCGGCGCGCCGCCGCTGGTGCGGGCGGCGACGCTCCTCGTCCCCACCTGGGCGATGGCGCGGACCTTTGCCCTGCCTGCCGTCACGGGCGGCCCGGTCGCCTTCGGGATGCTGGCGAGTCTCTCCCTGCTGATGTGCGCGGTGGTGTTGTGGCGACGTCCGGCGCGGCGCACGCCGATCGGGCTGGTCGCCGCGGTGCTCCTCCTCGCGAGTGCCCCCCCCATGCTGTTTGCTGTCGGTCGGGTGCTGGCCCCCTCGATTGAACCGAGCGGTGTCCTCGGCTGGTTCGGCTGGCAGGCCGTGCTGGCGCTCGGGGCAAGCGCGTACCTGGCGATCGCTGCGGCGCCACTGCGCGCGCCCGGCGATGCCACCGCCTCCCGGCGTTGGGGGATCATCGCGACACTGCTCGCGATCGGGGTCGGCGCGGCGGGCATTGATGCGTGGACACCCGCGGGCTGGGCGTGGTGGCTTGGGTTTCTGTGGGTCCTCCCCTTGGCAACCTTCCTCCCAGTGACCGCCCCGGGTGCCCGCCGGGTGGCGATCGCCACCTTGGCGGCCGTCCTTGCGGCGCTGGCGTCATGGGGGGCCTCGCTCGACGGCCGGCAGCACCTCGCCGAGGCGGACCTCGACCGCCTCGGCGCCCGATTCGACCAACGGACGGCGCTGGCGCTCACGCGCCTGGGGGACCAGATCGCCGTGGAGCAGGTCACCCGGCTCGACCGGCTCTACACCACCTGGCGCGCCTCGGAGCTGGCGGCGCTGGAGGCGCCCACCCAGTTGGCGGTGTGGGTGCGGGGAGACCCGCTCGAGTATGTCGCCCTCGACACACTGAATGTGAGCTGGTCCGATCTCGAGCAATTGGTGGAGAGTGCCCCGGGGGTGCGGCGCCGAGTGGCGCTCCCTCGAGGGAGCGGGCGGCATCACGTGCTGGTGGTCCCGCTCGCCGGCGACACGACGGTGACGGTCACCATCGGGCCGCGCTCGCGCATCATCCCGCCCACGCGGTTCGGCCGGTTGGTGGACTGGCGTTCCCCCGTGGAGCCGGCGTACCGGGTCCGTGCCCTGCCGGTGGGGCTCACCACGGCGGACGGGGTGTTCCGGCGCACCGGGCGCTGGGTGCGGGCGGACCGGTTGGTGGAGGCTGGCGCGGTGCCGGTGGTGGCGCGGGCCGAGATCGAGATCGCGCCGCCACGGCCGTTCGCGGTACGCGCTGCGGTGACGCTGCTGCTCGACGTGCTGTTGGTGTTGCTGGCGTGGAACCTGTGCCGCTGGCTCCTCGGTGGTGGGGGGGGGATTGCCACCGGGGTGTTCCGCCGGTCCTATCGTCGCACGATCGCCACGGCGCTCACCGCGTTTTTCCTGGTCCCGGCAATCCTGTTCACCCTCTGGTCGCTGTTCCGCCTGCAGCAGGACACCGCGCGCGAGCGGGGGGGCGAGGTGGCCCGGGTGCTCCGGAACGCGGCGATGGGGGGGGGGATCACCGAGGCACAGCGCGTCTCGCCGCGGCCCGCGGCGCTGGCGGAGGTCGCCGATGCCTACGGCGCCGACCTCGCCGTGTACCGCCGCGGGCGCCTCGTGGCGGCGAGCACCCCGCTCCTCGCCGACCTGGGCCTGTTTGCCCCCGTGATCGACCCTGCGCTGGCCCGCGGGCCGGGCGACGGTTCCACCGCCGCGGCCGGCCTGCCGGGGGTGAACCTCCGCGTCGGCGCGGTGCCGGCCGGTGATCCGTCGGCAGTGCTCGCCGCCGCGCTGCCGGGGGCGGAGGCACAGCTCGCGCGGGAACAGGTGGACCTCGCCCTCCTCCTGCTGCTCGCCTCACTGGGGGGGGGGATCGCGTCGGTGCTGGTCGCCGGGCTGGTGGCCCGGGCGCTCGGCCAACCGATTGATGCGCTCACCCGCACCGCACTCGCCATCGGGCGGCGCGAGCCGTTGCCGCGCCTGGACGCTCCTCCGGCGGAGTTCGAGCCGGTCTTCGGCGCCATCAGCCAGATGGAGGACGACCTCCGCGAGAGCGAGGCGGAGCTCGAGGCCGGGCGCGCGCGCACCGAGGCGATCCTCTCCACCGTCACCACCGGGGTGATCGGCGTCGGGGCCGAGGGTGAGGTGATCCACGCCAACCCACGCGCGGAGGCGCTCCTGGGCCACGCCATGATCCGTGACCGGGCGATCCTCGACCAGTTGCCGGCGGGATGGGAGGCCGTGGCGGAGGGGGTGCGCCGCCTCCTGGGCCAGACCACGCGCGATGCCGAGAGCCGGGAACTCGAGGTCGGCAACCTGCGGGTGGCCGTCACCCTGGCGCCGCTCGCCGATGGCGGTCTCGTGCTCGCGGTCACTGACATCACCGAGGCCTCGCGGGCGGCTCGCGTCCTTGCATGGGGCGAAATGGCCCGCCAGGTGGCGCACGAGATCAAGAATCCGCTGACGCCCATGCGCCTTGGGCTGCAGCACCTGCAGCGCTTGCGGGCCGACGGGCGCGAGGAGTTCGCCGAACAGGTGGACCTCACGGCCGAGCGACTGCTCACGGAGATCGATCGGCTCGATCGCATCGCCCGGGCCTTTGCCCGGTACGGTGCCCCGACCACGGGCAGTGACGGTCCCCTCGACGCGCTACCGTTGGAGGCGGTGGTGCACGAGGTCGCGGAGCTGTATGGTCTGACCACGGCGGAGCCCCGGGTCGCCTTGGTGGGGAGCGGGACCGGGGTGGGCCTCGTGGCCGCGCGGCGCGAGGAATTGATCCAGGTGCTGCTCAACCTGCTCGACAACGCGCGGGGCGCCGGGGCACGGACGGTCCGGCTCGAGCTCGCCCCGGACCGGCTCTGCGTGGTGGATGATGGTAGCGGCATCGCCCCGGAGCAGGTGGCGCGGATTTTCGAGCCGACCTTCTCCACCACCACCAGCGGGACCGGGCTCGGACTGGCGATCGTGCGGCGCCTGGTGGAGGGGTGGGGCGGGGAGATCGCCGTGGAGAGCACCCTGGGGGAGGGGACCGCGTTCACGATCACCTTTGCGGCGCCAACCCCCGACCCAGCCGGGGCGTAACACCTCCGAACCCTGCCGCCCGCGATTCTCGCGGCCTGGCGAGGGTTGACGATCCAGCCAGGAGTACTGACCATGCCGCTCCGTTTCACGATGGTTGCCGTGGCGCGGTGCGTTGCCGCGCCCGCGGCGGGCAGGCACGTGATCCGGTGCACGGCGTGATGCGCGGGGCCACCCCGTGGATGGTGGGTCTCGCGCTGCTCGGCTGCGGGGCGAGCGCCCCTGAGCCCGACGACGGATCGGCGGCGGCCACGGCGGCCCAACCCTCGGTCGCACCCTCCTCCCTGGCCGAGATCGCCCCGGGCGACACCGGAGCGATCCTCGGCCTGATGCATCGGGTGATGACCGCGGGCGACAGTGTCGCTCTGGTCACGGAACGGCGGGACACCACCCTGTCGGTGGGGCCCGACCGCGAGCCCCGTCGGCTCACCCTCTTCACCAGGGGAGGGGAACTGCTCAAGCTGCTGGCCACCGAACCGAATGACGCCGGGCAGATGACCGGCGAGACGGCGGCGTGGTTCGTCCATGGCGAGGTGCGGGTGGTCCAGGAGCCGTTCGCGGCCTATTTCCTCGACGCCGACCGGCTGGTGCTCTGGACCGACGCCACGCTGATCCCGGTCAGCGTGCCGGAGGCCGATCGGATGGCGCGGGAACGCGTCGTGCTCGATACCCTGCAGGCGCGCCTTGCCGCGTTCGGGGTGCGTTATCCTTCCTGAGTGCCCCTCGCGCTCCTGATCCTCGCCGGCCTCGCCCTCCTCGTGCTGGGGGGCGAGGCGCTGGTGCGTGGTGCCACGCTGCTCGCGCGCCGACTGGGTGTCTCGCCGGCGGTGATCGGCCTCACCGTGGTGGCCATCGGCACCTCGGTGCCGGAGTTGGTGGTGGCCGTACTGGCCGCAACGCAGGGGGCGCCGGACCTAGCGGTCGGCAATGTGGTCGGCTCCAATCTCGTCAACTTGAGCGCCGCCCTGGGGCTCGCAGCACTGGTCGCGCCGCTGTCGGTGCGCGGCGAGGCGATTCGCCTCGAATGGCCGGTGCTCTTCCTCGCCACGGCTGTCACGCTCGTGTTCCTGCGCGACGCCTCGCTCGATCGACTGGAAGCGGCGGTCCTGGTTCTCGGACTGGTGGCCTTCTTGTCGTGGACCGTGATCATTGCACGGAAGAACCTCACCCCTGACGAGCGCGCCGATCTGCAGGACGTGGTGGCTCGCCGCCCGGGGTTGGTGGAGCGCTTCCCGCGGTCCGCGGCGGTCGGGTTGGTAGTGACCGGGGTGGCGCTGCTGGTGCTCGGGGGCCAGTGGGTGGTGGATGGCTCCGTGACCCTTGCCGAACGGTTCGGCCTGAGCGACCGCGTGATCGGCCTCACGATCGTGGCCGTGGGGACCGGGCTCCCGGAACTGGTGACGTCGCTGGTGGCGGCGGCGCGGCGGGAGTCCGACATCGCCGTGGCCAACATGATCGGCTCGAGCATCTTCAACCTCCTCGGCATCCTCGGCGCGTCCGCGCTGATCCTGCCGTTCAGCTTCGACCCCGCGCTGGCGGGGACGGACCTGGTGTGGCTGCTCGCGGTCACCCTCGGGCTGTGGCCGATCCTGCACACCGGCCGCACCGTCACGCGCGCCGAGGGTGGCCTGCTGATCGGGGTCTATGTCGTCTATGTCGTCCTCCTCCTCCGCTGAGGTGATCCGATGCGTGCGGTGACGTACCACGCCTTCCGGGGCCCGCTTGCCGTCGAGACGCTGCCCGATCCTGTCCCCCCCCCACATGGTGTGCTGATCGCCGTTGAGGCCACCGGCCTCTGCCGCAGTGATTGGCACGGCTGGCAGGGCCACGACCCTGACATCCGGCGGTTCCCGCACGTCCCCGGGCATGAGCTGGCGGGCACCATCGCCGCCCTCGGTCCCGATGTGGCGGGGTGGGCCGTGGGCGACCGCGTGACCACGCCCTTCGTGTGCGGCTGCGGGACCTGCCCGGCCTGCGCCCGCGGTGATGCCCAGGTGTGTGCGCGGCAGACGCAGCCGGGATTCACGCACTGGGGCGCGTATGCCGAGCTGGTGGCGGTGCATCACGCCGACCGCAACCTCGTCGCCGTGCCGCCCGAGCTGCCGATGGTCACGGCGGCGTCGCTCGGGTGCCGCTTTGCCACGGCCTTCCGTGCGGTGGTGGATCAGGGCCGTGTCCGGGAAGGGGAGTGGGTGGCGGTGCATGGCTGTGGCGGCGTGGGCCTCTCGGCGGTGATGATCGCGGCGGCACACGGTGCCCGGGTGATCGCCGTGGACCTCGACCCGCGCACCCTCGCACGGGCCCAGGCCCTGGGCGCCGAAGTGGTCCTTGAGGGCGCGACCACGGACGTGGTGGCCGCCATCGTGACTGCGACCGGCGGCGGGGCCGACGCGAGTCTCGATGCATTGGGCTCGGCACAGACGGCCACGAACAGTCTCCGATGTCTGCGATCCAATGGTCGGCATGTGCAAGTCGGGTTGTTGGTCGGTGCTGATCATCGTCCGGCCCTGCCGATGGAGCTGGTGATCGCGCGGGAGCTTGAGATCCTCGGGTCGCACGGCATGGCAGCCCACGCCTATCCGCGGATGATGGCCATGATCCTCGACGGGCGTTTGGCACCCGATCAGCTCATTGCCCGCACGATCGGGCTTGAGGACGTGGCCCACGAACTCCCCGCGCTCGAGCGGCAGAGTGCGGGCGGGGTGGTCGTGATCATCCCCTGACGGCATAGGCGGGTGCCGCGCGGCGTCGGGTTGCGCCGTGTTGCGCTCCCTGGGGCGCGAGCGTTGGCGGCTTCCTCACCGCCGAGGTCGTCATGCTCGCCCGGATCCGCTCCGCTGCTGTCCTTGGTGTTGACGCGCTCGCCGTCGACGTCGAGGTGGACATCGCCAACGGCCTGCCCTCCTTCACCACCGTCGGCCTCCCGCTCGGGGCGGTCAAGGAGGGTCGCGAACGCGTGGCCGCGGCCCTGGGCAACACCGGCCTGCAACTCCCGCTGCGGCGCATTACCGTCAACCTCGCGCCCGCCGATGTGCCCAAGCGTGGCGCGGCGTTCGACCTCCCGGTGGCGATCGGCATCCTCGCCGCGAGTGGTCAGGTGCCGGCCGGTCGGCTGGGGGAGATCCTGTTCCTCGGCGAACTCGGGCTTGAGGGTGACCTCCGTCCGGTGCGCGGAGCATTGCCGATCGCCCTCGCCGCGAGGGCGATGGGATGCCGCGAGCTGATCCTGCCGATCGGCAACGTGGCAGAGGCCGCCGTCGTTGAGGGGGTCACGGTGCGTGGTGCGGCCACGCTCGGGGCGGTGTGCCATCACCTGTCCGGCGCCGGCGAGTTGCCGGCGGTGCGCACCGATGTGACGGCCCTGATGGCCGCGTTGCCGGCGCTCACGGCCGATTTTGCCGAGGTCAAGGCGCAGGGCGCGGCCAAGCGCGCGCTCGAGGTGGCTGCTGCGGGGGGGCACAACGTGCTGTTGATCGGCCCACCCGGGGCGGGGAAGACGATGCTGGCGCGACGGCTCCCTGGTATCCTCCCCCCGCTCACGCTGGGCGAGGCGCTGGACGTCACCCGCATCCACTCGGTGGCCGGGCTGCTGCCGGGTGGCCAGGCCTTGGTGGCCCGACGGCCGTTCCGGGCGCCGCATCATACGGTGAGCTATGCCGGGCTCATTGGGGGGGGGAGCGTGCCGCGGCCTGGTGAGGTGTCGCTCGCGCATCACGGCGTCCTCTTCCTGGACGAGGTGGCCGAGCTCCCGGCGAGCGTGCTCGAGGTACTGCGTCAGCCGCTGGAGGATGGGCACGTGACCATCTCGCGTGCCGCGATGACGCTCAGCTACCCGGCGCGGTTCCTCTTCGTGGCCGCAATGAACCCCTGCCCGTGCGGGCACGCTGGCGATCCGCAGCGCAGTTGCGCCTGTGGCCCCGCGGCGGTGCAGCGCTACCTGGCCCGCGTCAGCGGCCCGCTGCTCGATCGGATTGACATTCACCTGCACGTGCCGCCGGTGGTGTATGGCGAGCTGGTGGCGCGGGAGGCGGCGGAAAGCAGCGCCGTGATCCGCGGCCGAGTGGAGGCGGCCCGGGAGCGGCAGCTGGAGCGCTTCCGGGACGTGCCGGGCCTCTACGCCAATGCGCACATGGGGCCGCGGGAGATTGCGCGGTTTGTCCCCGTCTGTCCGCGTACCGAAGTCGTCCTGAAGGCGGCAGTGGAGAAGCTGGGACTCTCGGCGCGGGCGTACCACCGGATCCTGAAGCTGGCGCGCACGCTGGCCGACCTCGCGGGTCATGATGCCGTAGGGCCGAGCCATGTGGCGGAGGCGGTGCAGTACCGCGTGCTCGATCGGGCGTCGGAACGGTGAAGGCCTGCTACTCCCGCGGTGCCACCGGCGGGAAGAGCGACAGCGGCACCCGCAGGAACTTCCCGTCTGCCCCGCGCACCAGGTCCTCGCAGAACCCTTCGAAGCGACCATCATCCCGGCCGGAGAGTGTGCAGGTGAATGCCGTCCCGGCTCCGAGCGCCCAGCGGAAGCTGACGCGATGGTCCCGCTCCCGTACATTGGCGAGGCCATAGGCCGGCGCGCCGTCGGGTCGGATCTCGAGGTAGAGCTTCCCCTTCTCGCGTTCCACCACCATCGCGACCACGATCGGTTCCCCCTCCGGGAGGGCAAGCACCCCGCGCCACGTGCCGGGCGTGAGCGTTTGGGCCCCGAGCAGGACGGGACACGAGAGCGCAATGAGGAGCAGGCGTGGTCGCATGCCTGTGGTGCGCGCTATCGCCCCGAAAGGTTGGCTCAGGCGGTGCCGGCCCGACGCAGTCGGTCGCGGATCCCGTCCCACGCCGGCTCGTCCGGGACCGCCTCGACCAGCACCTGCGTGCTGCCAGCGGCATCGAGGTCGTGGAGCGCGCCGTAGAGTGCTCGGGCAAATCCGTCCGGGTCTTCCGGCAGCGCCACCACCGTGGCCCCTGCCAGCGGGAGTGCGGTCCGCAACAGCACCCCGACCTGCGCTCCCGCGTCCAGGGCAGCCCGGACCTCCCCCACGATCGCCTCCCGCGCAACCACCCGCAGCGTGGCCCGCGGCGCGTAGTGCCGGGCCACCATCCCCGGCGACGGGCGTGGCACGCCGTCCGCGTGCGTGGCCTCGTCCCCACCCACTGGTGCGCCGAGGGCGCGGGCCAGCGTGGCGCGGGAGATCATGCCGGGGCGTAGCACCCGCGGTGTGGTACCGGTGAGGTCCACCACCGTGGATTCGATGCCGACGGTGCTCGGGCCCCCATCGAGGATGAGGACCACCGCCCCCCCCAATCCGTCGGCCACATGCTGCGCCGTCGTGGGCGAGAGCGCCATGAACCGGTTGGCACTGGGGGCGGCAATCGGTAGACCCGCCGCGCGCACGAGGGCGAGCGCCACCGGGTGGGCTGGCATGCGCAGGGCGATGGTGTCGCCGCCGCCGCTCACCGCCGCAGGCACGTGCGCCGCACGGGGGAGGATGAGGCTCAACGGCCCCGGCCAGAAGGTGGCCGCCAACCGCGCGGCCACCTCAGGCCATGCCGCCGCCAACTGCTGCGCCTCCTCCACCGTGGCCACGTGCACGATGAGCGGATTCCACGCCGGCCGTCCCTTGGCCGCATAAACCCTGGCCACCGCATCGGCATCGAGCGCGTTGGCGCCCAGCCCATAGACGGTCTCGGTGGGGAAGGCGACGAGCCCGCCAGCAGCGAGCTGTTGCCCTGCTTCGGCGATTGCCTCGGCGGTGGCGGGGAGGATGCGCGGTGTCATGCCCGAGGCTAATCATGTCGAGAGCGCGAGCACAGGCCCGCCTCAGTTGTCGTCTTGGCGTTTCCGTTCCTTCTTGAGCGCCCCGCGCTTGCGCTTGTCATGCAGGCGTTCCCGCTTGGCCGCCTTGGTGGGCCGTGTGGCCCGGCGTGCCTTGGGCACCACCAGCCCCTCGGCCACCACCTCGGCGAACCGGGCGAGCGCCTCTTCCTTGTTGCGAAGCTGACTCCGGCCCGACTGCGCCACGAGGCGGAGCGTGCCGGTCCCGTCGAGTCGCGATCCGAGTTTGGCCAGCAGGCGGGCGCGCTGCTCCCCGCTGATGGAGGGCGAATCGGCCACGTTCCAGGTGAGTTCGATGCGCGTGGAGGACGTGTTGACGTGCTGGCCGCCCGGGCCACTGCTGCGGGAGGCGCGCATCGTGATCTCGTCGCGGGGGATCGCGAGGCGCGGGGTGATCACGATCGGGTCGGCGTCGGCCATCCCCGACGCTAACCCCGCGCGGGGCGGGGCGGGAGGGGTGGCCGTCGGATTAGCTTTGACCCCATGCGCTGTCTCGGACGTCTGGTGGTGGCGGTATTGCTGATCCTGCTGCTCGCAGCGGGGTGGCTGTATCGCGGTGAGGTGGTCCGGTGGGGCCGAGGGATCGTCGACCCGATGAGCGTGGTGCGCCGCACGGGCGCCCCCTCGCCGGCCGCGAGGGCCAGCGCCGAGCAGAAGCTCCGTGCGCTGGTCACCACCCGGCCGGATTCGGTGCTGCTCACCGCGTCGGAGCTTGCCTCGCTGGTCGTGGCGGGCAGCGACCTGCTGGGTGTCGACGGGATGGACTCCGTGCAGGTCGAACTCGGCGATCGCTCCATGCGGGTGCGCGCGATGCTTGCGACGGACCGGTTGCCCGCCAGATTGCGCGACCTGATCCCGGGCACCCCGGCACCCTATGAGGAGCTGATCATTGTCGGCAACCTCACGCCGGCGCGGCCGGGGATCGCCGAATGGGAGTTCACCCGCGTGCTGGTGCGCGGGTTGCCGCTGCCCGCCGACATGGTCGCGCGCGTGCTGGGTCGGGTGACCAAGCAGGCGAGCGACGGGCGGGTCGAGGTGGTGTTGCCCCGGGAGGTGAGCGGATTCCGGGTGCGTCCCGAGGGTGTGGCCATCTACCGGAGTGTCATGTGAAGCAGGGGCGGCTGCTGGTGGTCGATGACGAGCGCTCGATTCGCGAGGTCCTGGCGCAGGTGCTCGGCTATGAGGGCTATGACGTGGCCACGGCCGCATCGGGGGGGGAGGCGCTCACCCTCTACCGGCAGCGGCCATTCGACCTCGTCCTCCTCGACGTGAAGATGCAGGGCATCGATGGGCTCGACACCCTCACGCAGGTGCGGTTGCAGGACCCCGATGCGCGCGTGGTGATGATTTCTGGGCATGGCACCATCGCCACCGCGGTGCAGGCGGTGAAGGAGGGGGCGTTCGACTTCCTCGAGAAGCCACTCGACAGCGATCGCCTGTTGGTCACCGTGCAGCGCGCGCTCGAACACCGGCAGTTGGTGGGGGAGAATGCCCGACTGCGCGAGGGCCTCGCCCGGGCCACCGACGCCCGCTTTGCGATGGTGGGCGAGAGCGCGGGGTTGCAGCAGATCCGCGACTTGGTCGCGCGCGTGGGGCCCACCAACGCGCGCGTGGTGATCACCGGCGAAAACGGCAGCGGCAAGGAACTCGTGGCGCGTGCCATCCATGAGGCCTCGCCCCGACGTGTGGGGCCGTTCATCGAGGTCAATTGCGCCGCGATCCCGACCGATCTGGTGGAGGGCGAGCTGTTTGGCCACGTGAAGGGGTCGTTCACCGGGGCGGTGGCTGACCACGCGGGGAAGTTCGAGGCGGCCGACGGTGGGACGCTCTTCCTCGACGAGATTGGCGACCTGGCCCTCAACGCCCAGGCCAAGATCCTGCGCGCACTGCAGGAGGGCGTCATTGTCCGTGTGGGAGATGCCAAGCCGATCAAGATTGATGTGCGCGTGATCGCCGCGACCAACCGCGACTTGGCTCAGGACATCCAGGCCGGCCGATTCCGCGAGGATCTCTACCATCGGCTCAACGTGATGCCGATCCACGTTCCGCCGCTCCGGGAGCGCTCGCGCGACGTCCCGGCGCTGGTCTCGCACTTTGTGTCGGTGCTGGGGCACGGCCCCGGGATGGCGCCCAAGCCGTTCTCGGGCGAGGCGCTCCGCCGCTTGCAGCGACGGCGCTGGCCTGGCAACGTGCGCGAGCTGCGCAACGCGGTCGAGCGGTTGCTGATCCTGGCGGCGGGGCCGGAGGTCACCGAGACGGATGTCGATCTCGTCCTGCCGCCGGAGAGCGGGCCGCCGATCGAGCCCGACCAGCTCGCGGCGGATGCCGGCGAGGTCACCTTCCAGGAGTTCCGGGAGGACGCCGAGCGCGCCTTCCTCGTGGCGCGGCTCCGCGAGCATTACTGGAACGTCGCGGAGACGGCCCGCGTGCTCGGCATGCCGCGGTCGAATCTGTACAACAAGATCGAAAAATACGGCATCGAGCGGGAGCGCTGAATGGCGGACCAGAACGACTGGGACAAGCAGATGGCCGAGATCGACCGGTTGATGGCCAAGGAGGCCAAGGCCGGCCCGCCCGCGCCCGCCCCCGCGCCGGCCGCACCGCCGACTACGGGCGCTGCCACCCCGCGAGCGCCCGCGCCGACCACCCGCCTGGCGCCGCCGGTGGTGTCCCGTGGCAGCCTGCTGGGCCTCTGGCTCATGGCGCTTCTGGGGCTCTTGGGCACGGGGGCGTTGGCGGTGTGGCCCTATGCCAAGGGCTGCGGCACGATGCTGGGGGTGTACCTTGTCGGGGTCGCAGCCGTGGCGGGTGCCGGCATCTGGACGATGCGCTCGGCCTGGGTCGCACGACGCGGCCTCCTGCATCTCCTCGGCCTCGCGACCCTGCTGGCAGCCCTTGGGCTCGCCGCTCTGGAGATCCTGCCGCGCATCGGCTACGCGGCCACTGCCCTCACGTGGGCTTGTACCACCTGAACCGACGGACCAATGGCGAAGACCTTCAAGAACTACATCGGCGGCCGCTGGGTCGCACCGACGACCGGGAAGCACTTTCAGAACCGCAACCCGGCCGACACTACTGACATCATCGGGCGTTTTCCCGACTCGGGCGCCGACGACATCGCCGCCGCGGTGGCGTCGGCCAAGCGCGGCTTCGAGAGCTGGTCGCGCACCCCGGCGCCGCTTCGCGGTGACGTGCTGCGCCGCCTCGGCGACATCCTCACGGAGCGCAAGGAGGAGCTCGCCGACGCCATGACCCGCGAGATGGGCAAGGTGCTCGACGAGACCCGGGGCGACGTGCAGGAGGGGATCGACACCGCCTATTACGCCGCCACCGAGGGACGTCGCCTCTTCGGGCACACCGTGCCCTCGGAGTTGCGCCAGAAGTGGGCGATGAGCGTGCGGCGGCCGATCGGTGTGACCGGCCTGATCGCGCCGTTCAACTTTCCGCTGGCGATCCCGACCTGGAAGATGTTCCCGGCGCTCCTCTGTGGGAACAGCGTCATCCTCAAGCCGTCGGAGGACGTGCCCCACTCGTCGCACCTGCTGGTCGAGAGCCTCCTCGAGGCCGGCCTGCCGCCGGAGGTGATCCAGCTCGTGCACGGTGGCGGCGCCGCCGGTGCAGCGCTGGTCGAGCACCCGGAAGTGCCGGTGATCTCGTTCACGGGCTCCACCGACACGGGGTCGAAGATCGGCGAGACCTGCGGCCGGATGCACAAGCGGCTGTCCCTCGAGATGGGCGGCAAGAACGCGCAGATCGTCATGGACGATGCCGATCTCGAGCTCGCACTCGAGGGGGTCCTCTGGGGCGCCTTCGGGACCACGGGCCAGCGCTGCACCGCCACCTCACGCCTGATCGTGCACCGCAAGGTGCACGACAAGCTCGTCGCCCGCCTGGTTGAGGCCGCCGAGAAGCTCACCCTGGGCGATGGCCGCCAGAAGAAGAGTCAGGTCGGTCCGCTCATCCACGAGGCGGCGCGCGAGAAGGTCGAGCGTTACGTGGCGATTGGCAAGGCGGAGGGGGCGGAGCTGGCGTGCGGTGGTGTGCGGCCGCGCGGCACCCGACTGGCCAACGGCTATTTCTTCAAGCCGACGGTGTTCACCAACGTGAAGGCCGGGTCACGGCTCGCCACCGAGGAGATCTTCGGTCCGGTGCTCAGCGTGATCAAGGTGGGGTCGTACGAGGAGGCGGTGCGGGTCAACAACGAGGTCAAGTACGGCCTGTCGTCGTCGATCTACACCCGTGACGTGAACCTGGCGTTCCGTGCGCTCGAGGACCTGCAGAACGGCATCACCTACGTCAACGCGCCGACCATCGGCGCCGAGGCGCACCTCCCGTTCGGCGGCGTGAAGCAGACCGGCAACGGGCACCGCGAAGGCGGGTGGGAGGTGTTCGAGTTCTACTCCGAGACCAAGGTCTGCTACGTGGACTTCTCGGGGACCCTGCAGCGGGCACAGATGGACACGTACAAGAGTTGACGGGCACATCGGCACAGCCAACGGGGGCTCCGGATCGTCCGGGGCCCCCGTTGGCTCTCCGATCCCCTTGCATCCGCTCCGGGGCATACGTATCCTCCATCCACTTCCGGACAAACTGCAGGTGAATTCCGCGGCAAGCGGCGCACGAGAGGTTGTGCGATGCGACCTTTGCGGGTCGGTAGTGGCAGCACAGGCGGACGTGGTGGCGGCGCCGACGAGGGGTCGCTGGATGTCTACCTCAGCGAGATCAGCCGCTATCCGCTGATCACCCAGGCCGACGAGGTCGCGCTCGCGCAACGGATCCGCACCGGTGACGAGGAGGCCCTCGACATCCTCATCCGCAGCAACCTCCGCTTCGTCGTCTCCGTCGCCAAGAAATACCAGAACCAGGGCGTCTCCCTCAGCGACCTGATCAACGAGGGGAACCTCGGCCTGATCCGGGCGGCCCACAAGTTCGACGAGACGAAAGGAATCAAGTTCATCTCGTACGCGGTGTGGTGGATTCGTCAGGCCATCCTGCAGGC
>JBBQQJ010000031.1:0-17892 GCA_038216165.1 Gemmatimonadales bacterium
CATCCCAGCCGCGCGCCCGCAACGCACCGACGCCCCGGGCAATGGCCAGCGGCTCGTCGTAGCAATCGGAGACTACGGCCAGCACGCCGGTGCGCCCGGCCATGGTGGCCAGCCGCGTGAGCGCATCGCCGAGCGCGACGCGCCCTGACGGCTGCAGCCGCGCGAGCGCCTCGAGCACCAACGGCAGGTGCCGGCCCCCGGGAGGGACGATGCCGCCGAGGTCTGCCCCCCCCAGCGGAACGAACCCGACGCGATCTCCCTGGCGACGCGCCAGCCAGGCAAGGGAGGCAAGCAGGGCGCGGCCCCAGGCGAACTTGGTCATCGCCCCGGTGCCAAAGTCCATCGAGCCGGAGACGTCGAGCGCCACGAGCAGGTCGGTGGTGGTCTCGGCCTCGTAGGTCTTGAGGAAGAAGCGATCGGTGCGCCCGAAGAGCCGCCAGTCGATCCGCCGGAGGTCGTCCCCCGGCTGGTAGGCCCGGTGCTGTGCGAAATCGAGCGAGAGGCCAGTTTGCCGGGACCGGTGGAGGCCGTGCACGAAGCCATCCACGACCGTCCGCGCGAGCAGATCAAGGTCGTCAATCCCCGCCAGCACCGCAGGATCGAGCAGGGTGGACGGCGCGACACGGCTCATGCGGGTCTCAGAGCCCCGACCGGGGGGGGGCGACACTCTCGAGCACCCGGGCCACGATCATGTCCGTGGTCACCCGCTCCGATTGCGCCTGAAAGGTGCGCAACAACCGGTGCCGGAGCACCGGTCGCGCCAGTGCCCGCACATCCTCGAAGCTCACGTGACTGCGGCCGCGCAGCAGCGCGCGCGCCTTGCCGCCGAGCACCATCGCCTGGGCCGCACGTACGGAGGCGCCGTAGGCGAGCCACTTCCCCACATAGTCGGCCGCCCCCTCCCCCGGTCGGGTGGCGCGAACAATCTGCACCGCATGGCGCACGACTTCGTCGGCCACCGGGACCCGCCGCACCACCGCCTGCATGGCGAGGATCTCCTCCCGCGAGAGGACCGGGGTGATCGCCTCCGGGGGGGCTGCCGTGGTGGCCCGCACCACCGCCACCTCGTCCGCCTCGGGGAGGTAGTCGAGCAGAATCTCGAACAGGAAGCGATCCAGCTGCGCCTCGGGCAGCGGATAGGTGCCCTCGAGCTCGATCGGGTTCTGCGTGGCGAAGACGAAAAACGGCGGCTCCAGCGGATACGTCTTCCCCTGCACCGTCACCCGGCGTTCCTGCATCGCCTCCAGCAGTGCCGATTGCGTCTTGGGCGGGGTGCGGTTGATCTCGTCGGCCAGCAGGATGTTCGCGAAGACCGGACCGGGCAGGAAGGTCAGGGTGCGCCGCCCGGTGGCGGGATCATCCTGGATCACGTCGGTGCCGGTCACGTCCGACGGCATGAGGTCGGGGGTGAACTGGATCCGCGCAAACCGGAGGTCGAGCGCCTGCGCGAGCGAGTGCACGAGGAGGGTCTTTGCCAAGCCCGGCACACCCACGAGGAGGACGTTGCCCCCGGCGAAGAGGGCTGTGAGCGCGAGTTCCACGATGTCGTCCTGGCCGACGATCACCTTCCGGAGCTCGGCGGCCACGCGCCGGCCGGCATCGTGCAGGCGATCGGCAAGTGCGGCGTCGTCGAGGGCGGCCAGGTCGGTCGTTGGGGCGGTGGTGGTCACGCAGGTCCCTTTCGGTCAGCGAGTGAGCGCATAGACGATGTAGTTGATGCCGAGCTTGTAGGCCTCGTTCGAGAGATCGACCGGGAAGAATCCCTGATCGGAGAATTCCCAGAACTCGGCAATGTCCCCATCCCGGTTGGCAATCAGCATGAGCCGCTTGGCGGGGTCGTTGTCCTCGTAGATGCCCCAGAACGACGTCTGGACACCGGAGTATGGGTGGCGCACCTGGTCGAACGTGGTGATCCGATAGAAGGCGTCGAAGATCGGATGCTCGGGCGGGATCGGCTGCAACCGGGCCCCCGGCAGGACCTTCGCCATCTGGTGCTCGAAGTTGAACCAATCCCGGCTGTCGAAATCATCCACGATCAGGAACCCGCCGCGTCGGAGCCAGCGCTGCAATCCGAGCGTCTCGGGTTCGGTGGGCGCCCACGCCCCGACCTCGACGATGTACGCAATCGGGTGGTCGAAGAGCGCCGGATCATCGAGGCTCAGCACGCTGCTGCTGCCGAGCCGCGCGCCCACGGTGCTCACCTCCGCGAGGATCTTGGTGAAGTTGACCTCGGCCCGGGGGTAGTCGTGCGCCCACATCATCCCGCCCCGACTGAACAGGTTCGCGCTCGCGGATCCGTACCGGATGCGCGCAAACGAGAAACGACCGTCGTAGGGAAGGTTCACCATCACCGGGGCGCTCACGCCACGATCGCCTCCACGCCCCTGCGCGGGCAGGGCCGACACCACACCCAGTGCCGCGAGAACGAGCCAATGCCACCGGGAGCTCATGGTGTCCCCCCTCCGTTCATGCGCGCCCGCGCCCGCAACAGCAGCGCCTGCGCGCGCTCATACCCAGGGGCTGTCTCCAGCACGGTGAGCAACTCCCGCCGTGCCGCGGCCGGATCCCCGGCGCGGAGCAGGGCGTCGGCCAGATCGGCCCGTGCGGTGAGCGGGTCGGTGCGGTCGAGCGCGGCCAGTGCGCGACGCTCACGCACCTCCACCGCATGGTGAGCACTGGCCGCCGCAAGGTCCGCCAATTGACGCCGAATCGGCATCGCCTCCGGCCGGATCCAGCTCGCCCGCTCCAGTGCCGCCATCGCCCCGGTGGTATCCCGGCGGGCCAGCCGCACCGCTGCCTCGAGGATGTTGGCCTCGCCGGCCGTCTCATCGCGCGAGGTCACCATTGCCAGCGCGCGGAGTGCCGCCGCCGTGTCCCCCACAGCGAGCTGGGCCACACCCAATCCACCGTGGGGCCCGTCGGCACCGCCGTAGGTCGGGAAGCGGTTCCGGGCCTCCTCCAGCGCCACCACGGCGGCCTGCGCATCGCCGCGGCCAAGCGCCTCGCGTCCTGCGGCAAGCGCCGGCCCGAACACCCCGCCATCCTTTCGCTCCACTGCCGCGAGGGGCACCGCAAAGCGAGTGCGCATTTCCGCCAGGAAGAGTGCGTCGAGGGAATCGGACGTGACACCGGTAGCGCGTTGCAGGGCGGCATCGCTGTCGAGCCCATCGGCGTAGGCCCGAAGCAGTGCACGAATGGCATCCATGCCGAATGTCGTCTCGATCAGCTCGCACACCAACGAGGCCTGGTAGTAGCTGAGCGACAGTTGCCCGGGCCCCGAGGGACGGGTGAAGCCATCGTTCAGTCGGCCGACTGGCAGGAGCGTGCCGGCGTGCAGCGCCGCCACGAAGTCCAGCGACGCGTGTGCTCCCCACCCCGACCTCGCGCGCCGTTCCTCCACCACCGAGAGCCCCTCGGAGACCCACCGTGCCACGCGGTGTCCAGATGCGCCGAGCGTGAAGGTGTGGGCGAGTTCGTGCCAGGCGGTGGAACCGATGTTCCAGCTCCCCGGGGCACGGGCCGCGGGGGCATCCATCGCCAGCACGGTGCCGAAGCTCACGCCCAAGGCGCCCATCCCCGCGAGGCCGACGGTGCGGACCGAGAAGTCGGCATGGCGCGCAAACAACTCCAGACGGATCGGGGCTGTTGGCTGGTAGGCATAGCGGACCACCAGCGAGTCGTAGGCCTCCTCGAGCAGCGGACCGAGGATGGCGCCGAGGAGTTCTGCATCGCGGGCGGGTGCCACGATCTGAAAGCGCGCAGTGGTGACGGTATGAAAACCAGCCATCTGATCGAGCAGGTCGAGCGTGTTCTTGTGCCAGATGTGGAACGGATCCTGGGCGAAGGCGCGCTCGAGGCTGGCGCGGCCTGCGCCACTCTGACCGAGGCGCAATTGATTGGTGCCGAGGACACCCCACGCGTTGGCGTGGAGGGAATCGAGCGCGGTGGCCCGTGCCGCAAAGGTCACTGCGTCGGCGTAGCGCCGGTGCCGGGCTGCGGCCTCCGCCAGCGTCACGTAGAACACCGCCGGCCGCGGGTTGAGCGCGGTGGCGCCGCGTTCTGCCGCCGCGAAGCCCGGCTGATCATCAGCCAGCCAGGCCACGGCCCCCAGTGTGCCCCAGCCCTCGAGACTGGTCGCATCGCGCGTCATCGCATGCTCGGCGGTGGTCCGTGCGGCAGCGTACTGCTCCGCCTCGAGTTGGATGGTGGCCCGGAAGAACTGGGCGGCAGCATAGGTGGAATCGGCGGCCACACTGCGGTCGGCGAGTGGTGCGGCATCGCTGCTCCCCTCGAACGCGGCAGCGCGCGCCAAACCGAGCAGCGCGGCGGCGTTGCTGGAGTCACGTGCGAGCACTTCGCGGTAGCCGGCCCGCGCATCCGGGGCGTTGTAGCGCTCCAGCAGCAGGTCGGCAGCACGCAGGCGCCCCTCGATGGCACCGGTATCCGCGGCCGTCGCCGCATCGAAGGCTGCCAACGCCTGGCGCACTGCCGCGGGATTCCCGGCCCCGAGAAGCCGCCACGCCCGACCGGCTGCGAGGTGCGCGGAGGCGGGCCACTGGGTACCGCCCGCGGCGGCGGACCAGGCCCGGGTCACCGCATCCGCCCATGCCCGTGCCGCGGTGCGATCACCACGCTCCCAATCCGCCTCCGCGGCCGCAGCGCGATCGGCACCGGCCGCAGCCGGGACCTGCGCGCCCAGCGGAGAGAGGCCCAGCACGAGCAACAGCGCCACCTTATTCATGGTGCCCCCCCCGCCCCGCTCTCGATCGCCTTGATGGCGCGCGTCCGCTCCGCAATCGCCACCAGCAGGCGTTCCAACTCGTCAAGATAGGCCTCCGTCGCCATCGCATCCCGCCGGGTCCGGAGCGCCTCCACGGCCGCCTCCAGCGCGCGACGTTCGGTCAGCAAGGTCACGACGCGCGGGTCCGCCGGCACCGCAGCGGCCACCAGCGCGATCCGGGCCGCGACACGACCATCGGTGGCCGTCGGGGACGTGGGGTCGGCGGTGCCGGTGCCATCGCCATCGTCATCGAGTTGCGCGTGTTCCGTGAGGAGGCGCCCCTCGCGCTCATAGGCCGCTTCCACCGCGCGACGCGCATGATCATAGGCCTCCAGCACGGTCAGGCGCCCATCCTTGTTGCCGTCGGCCGCGTCGGTCGCAATTCCCTGCACGAAGAGGCTGGCGAAGATCGTCGCATTGCGCTCGGTGGCGCTCCGCGTGGCCGTGATCACCACCCGGCCCGGCATGGCCAGCTCGCCGAGCATGTCGCCGGATCCCGAGGCAGCGTTGATCACCACCACGGTGCGGCCGAGCAACGCGCCGAGCATGCGGCGGTAGTCTTGGGCGGTCGGGTCGGGACCCGGCACCGATAACCTGGTGCCGCTGCCTTCCCCGCTGCCATGGCCCATCAGGATCACCAGTACCACGTCACCGGAATCGCTGCGCGCCGCAATGGTATCGAGCGCCCCACGGATCCCCTCACGCGTGGCGACGCCGGTGACCGACGGTGGTGTCCCCTCGCACGATTCGGCCAGCCACTGGACCCGATTGGCGGGCATTCCCCAGCGGGTGCGGGCCACGTCCACAAGCGTCCCCGCGGTGGTCGCAAACGAGGTCGCGAAGGATGGCTCCCCCGACAATCCCGTCACCACCAGCAGGTGGAGCGCACCCTGTGCGGCCGCGGAGGCGGGGGCACAGAGGGCCCACGCCGCAGCCCACCACACGAGCCGCGTCATGCCAACCCCCGACGCCGACGGATCGTCCAGTCGGCGACCACCACGCCGAGCAGCAGGAGCAGGAACAGCGGCGCATCCCAGAGATCGTTGGCTTCGCGCACCGTGATCCCGGCCCGCGTGAGCGTGACGGCGTCGGGAAGCTCCTCCAAGGCCGTGACGTCGAATGCCCGTCCTCCGGTCTGTGCGGCGAGGTCCTGGAGCAACGCGTCATCCCGCTCGCTCGACCCCGGCTCGGCCACGGCCAGCGCCGCGCGCAGCGCCGTGGGGGGGGCACGCACGGAGTCACCATCGGCCACGGCCAGCACCTCGAGGTGATAGGCGCCCTCCGAGACCGTCGGAATGCGTACCGCATAGCGCCCCACCGCCCCGAGCACCGGGATGAGCGGTAGCTCGACGGCAGGGGCATCGGGTGGCATCAGGCGCACCACCGGCCGCACCCGGTCGGTGGCCTGGAAGCTCGCATCGCGCACCTGTACCGTCGCCGTGCCGGTCTCGCCGGGGTTCACGAGCGGGGACGTCAGGGTGACCTCCACCCGGGTCGGCACGCCGTCGAGCATCCACCGGAGCATGCGCGGCCACAGCGCCGCCAGGGAGGCGTCACTGTCCGGGACCGTCGCGTTGAGCTCCCAGCGCCAGAGATCCTGGGCCCCGAGCACCGCCACCTGGCCTGCGCCGTAGCGATGGGTCACCAGCAGCGGTCGCGCCCCGCGCCTCAGCGAATCACGCCCCTCGAGCAACACTGTGGCCCCCGGCCGGGGTGCAGCGAGCGCGTTCACGGTGCTGATCATCGGGAGGCGTCCCCACTGGGCCACGGTCAGGCCAGGCGTCACGGCGAGGGCCAGCGCGGGATGGCGCGCCCCTGCAGCGGTGGGTACGGCCTGCCACATCATCGCGGGCGCGTCGGCCGCGAGGGCCGTGACGCCGTCGAGCACGATCGGCAGCACCGTCCCGAGCGCGGTCCCCCCGTAGCCCCCTTCGGCGAGCGCGCGGCGACCACCGAGCACGAACAATCCCCCCCCCCGCACACCGACGAACTCCTCGAGCATCCGCAACTGATCCGCCGTGAAGAACGCCGCCTCCACGCTCCCCAGCACGATGGCCCGATAGCGGAACAATGCCTCCCGCGTGGTCGGGAATCCCCCGACCAGATCCAGCGAGTCGTCCACGCCGAGGCGGAGGTACTTCCCGGGCGCGCTGCGCAACAGGGTGACCACCTGCAGCGCGCTGTCGGTCGCGGCCGCTCGGCGGAGGAACGGCAGCTCCGCGCGGGGCTCCCCCTCCACGTGCAGGATCTTCTCCGGCCCCGCACGCACACGCAGCACGGCGGTGCCCGCATTGTTGGCGGCGATCACCTCGCCCTCGAGCGGGGTGACGGAGGCCGTGAGCTCGTGCACCCCCACGACCAACGGCGGCACACGAATCGGGATCGCCGCGAGGTCCTGATCATCAGGGAGGCGCAGCGTATCCACGTGCACGAGGCGACCGGCCGCCTCGAGGGTGAAGGTCGCCCGCTCGCCCCCAACGCCGCGCAGGCGCACCACGACCTCGCCCACCGCCTCCCCACCCTCCAGCACCGATTCGGGCAGGCGGACCGCTTCCACCGCCACGTCGCGGCGCAGGCGCGGGGTGCCCACCCCCACCGTGTGGACGGGGATGCCACGGGCCGCCAGCGCCAGCAGCTCGCGTGCGAGGTCGCTCGAGGCGTTGTCGGCGCCATCACTCACGAGCACGATCCCCGCCAGCGGGGCGTCGGCAAGGGCGTCGCGCACGTCCGCCAGCGCGGATGCAATCGCGGTCCGGTGCCCGGTTCCTGTGAGGGCGCTGCTGCCGGTGATCGGGGTGGCACTGCCATCGACGCGATAGAAGCGCAGCGCGAACCGGTCGCCGAGCGCGGCGACCAGCGCGGAGGAGTCGGCGAATGCCCCCTGCACCACTTCGAGGCGCGCCTGCCCCCCCTGATCGGCGATCTGCATCGAGCGGGAATCATCCAGGAGAATCGCGAGGATGTTGCGCTGTGGGACGGCCCGCGACAGCACGAGCGAGGGCCGCAGCAGGCAGAGGCCAAGTAGCAGGAACGCCGCCCCGCGGAGCAGGCCCAGCGTCCAGCGGTCCCGCGTGGAGGTGCCGCGCAGCGTCCGCACGGCGGAGACGGTCAGGCCGATCCCGGCCGCCACCAACAGCGCCACCACCAGCCACGGCAGCGCTGGCGCCAGCGTCAGCTCGCCCCGGGCCAGCTCGGCCGGGGGATGCTTCAGCAGGAACGCAGTGACTGCGTCGAGAGGTGAGGCCACGCACGACTCCGGAGGAATGCGGCAGGACGGACCAGCGAGAGCTACTTCCCACGACGCGGGAGGACGCAAGAGAGTTGCGACGCCGGATCGCGTGGACCCGGCGCCTCAGATGTTGTACGCCAGAGGGGGGGTGAATGTTGTCGGCGGGGTGCCGACAGATCAGGTGGCCGGGCGGGCGCCCACCAGATACCACGACTCCTGCCGGGGCCGGAAGAAGTTCCAGCCATCGAGCCCAAGCCAGGCATCGTCCTCGAACATCACGAACAGCGCCTCACCGTTCCATTCCGGTACCGGCGTCTTGGCATTCAGCTCGATCGAGATGTACGACCCCTCGCGAAGTCGCTTCCCATCGGCTCCCCCTGATCGCAGCGCCGAGCGGAAGTCGATGCTCGCCCCGAGCCCGTGCCCCTGCAGCCCGATCGGGTGCGAGTAGATCATCGCCTCGATTCCCCGCTCGCCCATCTCCTCCATCGTGCCCTTGTAGGCCTCCCCCGCCGTGCGCCCGGGCCGCGAGTGCCGACGCATCAAGGCATCCTGGAGCGTGTTGGCGTTCTGCATCGCGACCTTGAGCCCCTCGGGCGCGTCGGTCTCACCGGGCCGCAGCACGTAGGCCATCTTCTGCCAGTCGGTGTCGAAGCCCATGTAAGTGATCCCGAAGTCGATGTGCACCACGTCGCCGGGCAGAATCACCGTCTTTCCCGGCGCGACCGCGAGAAAGCCCCGCGAGAGCGGCAGCCCGCCGCCCTTGCGCTGCACCCTGAGGTCGGGCTGGAACCAGGTCCGGACCCCATGCGCCCAAAGCGCGTCGTAGAGCCAGTTGCGCACGTCGCCCACCGTGGTCACACCCGGGGTGATCACCTCGTCGGAGAGCGCCCGCCGGACAATCCGCTCGGTCACCGCGACGGCGGCGGTATAGTGGGGCTTTTCCGCCTCAAGGCGCGTGTCGAGCAGTTCCTCGATGAGCGGTGCGGCCGGGACGAAACGCGAGGTCGCTTCCTCCCCAAGGACGTCGGCGAGCCAGAGATAGGTGTCGTGGGTGAGGGCGCGCGTCTGGCCCCGGCCGCCACCGATCTGCAGCCCGATCGTGGCGGGCTGATGTTCCGCATACAGCTCGCGCAGCACCACCGGCGCGGGTCGCGGCTCCGCGGTGCTCTCGAACCAGCGGGTGAGGTTGTCCTCGGCGTAGCCGGTGAGGGCCACCTTGCGGAGCCCGCGCTCGCCGGCATCGACGAACACGAACACGTCGCGGCCTCCGGTATAGGGCCGCGGCGGGGCGATCGCATGCACCACCGGATTGTCGTGGAACTCCTCGTTGACCACGATCCACATCCCGATGCCGTGGCGGCGCATCATGGGAAGGAGGAGGTCGTGGCGCGCGCCGAGCCATGACTCGCGCGCATCGATCTGCGCCGACCAGGGCAACAGCCCGGTGGGGCCGTCCGGCGCCTGCGCCGACAGGGGAGCAACGAGCGCGGCCACGGCGAGTGCGCCGACGATGCGGTGTGGGAGGGACATGCGGCGGCACCTGGGTTGGGGTCACCGGAAGATGCACCGTCGTGGCTGGCGGGCAAACCGTCGTGTCAGAGCCAGCGGCGCACACGCCGCCGGTAATCCAGATACTCCTGGCCGAACAGCATCTCCAGATAGCGCTCCTCGCGCACGATGACCCCCACATGCAGCACCCAGCCTACCAGCGGCAGGGCGAGCAGCGGCCACGCCACATTTTGCCACGTGGTGATCCCGAGGTAGAGGAGGGTCATGCCGAGGTACATCGGATTCCGCGAGAAGCGATACGGCCCACTCGTCACCAGTGCCGACGTCGGTTTCCACGGCTCGGGGTGGGTCCGCGCCCGACGGAACGCGAGCAGTGCCGGAATCGCCAGCAGGCCGAGTGCGATCATCAGGCCGCCAAGCGGCCGGGCCAGCGATGGCGGGACGAGCGGCAGCGGCGCCCAGCGCGCCAGCAGCAGCCCGGCGAGCAGGGGCACGCCGAAGATGAGCGGCGGTGGTGCGATGACCCCTGCGACAGGGCGGGTGTCCCGCCGACTCACGCGTCTCGCCCGGGGGGCGCCTCGGGCCAGACGGCATCGGGGGCCACGGGCTCGGGTTGATCCATCCCGACACCGCCTGGGCGCACCGTGGCGCGGATGAAGTTCTCGGGTGCCACCGGATCGCCGGCGAGCCGGCGCAGGAGCGCAAGCTGGCCCACGTGCGTCATCGCGTCGGCCAGCGGGCCCTGCAGCAGCTGATCATCGGTGAGTTCGGTGGCGATCGCCGCCTCGGCGAGGAGCGCATCGAGGGAGGCGAGCATCTCGTGGAAGCGCCCCTGTTCGGCCGCGAAGTCGACGAGCGGCTCGGGCGTGATCGGGTAGATGCCGCCGACGAAGAAGGTCCGCGCATAACCCAGCACGCTGGTCATGTGGCGCAGGATCTCGACCGGCGTGCGCAGCTGGTGCCCGGCGCTGAAGTGCGGATAGTGCGGTGGCGCACCCCGCAGCGCCTTCTGCGTGCGATAGGCGATCGCGGCGACGAAGTGGCGCAGCAGGGTGCGGTCCATCCCCCCCCCCTAGCGGCGGGCCGGCTTCACGCGCAGCACCCGCCCCTTGGGATTGTCGGTCACCACGTACACCAGGCCGTCGGGGCCCTGCGTCACGGCACGGATCCGCTCGCCCAACTCGCCGAGGTAGCGCTCTTCCTTCACCACGCGACCACCCTCCATCTCGAGGCGCACCAAGGCGCCCGGCGCCAACGAGCCGGCCAGGAAGCTCCCCTTCCACCCCGGGATCGCGTCGCCGGTGTAGAACACCAGCCCCGACGCGGCGATGACCGGATTCCAGTAGTACACCGGCTGCTCCATCCCCGGCTTGGCCGTACCCTCGCCGATCTTGCCGCCCTGATATTCCTCGCCATAGGTGATCACCGGCCAGCCGTAGTTCTTGCCGGCCTCCGGGTGGTTCAGCTCATCGCCGCCCTTGGGGCCGTGCTCGGTGGTCCACAACGCACCGGTCTCGGGGTGCAGCGTGGCCCCCTGCTGATTGCGGTGACCGATCGACCAGACCTCCGGCAGCGCGCCCTCGCGGCCGACATACGGATTGTCCCGCGGGATCGATCCGTCGGCGTTGATGCGGAGCACCTTGCCGATGCCGGTGGAGAGATCCATCACCAGCGGGCGCTGGTTCATGCGATCGCCGGTGGTGATGAAGAGCGTCCCGTCGCGGCGGAACACCAGGCGGCCGCCGTAGTGACCGCCGCTGCGCACCTTGGGACGCTGCGACCAGATCACCTGCACGCCCTCCAGGCCGGTGGCGCCGAGGCGCCCGCGGGCCACCGCCGTCCCGCTGGTGCCGTTCTCGCCGGGCTCGGCGTAGGCGAGGTAGACGAGACGATTCTGGGCGAACGCCGGATCGAGCGCCACGTCGAAGAGGCCGCCTTGGTTGCGAGCGACCACCTCCGGTACGCCCGTCAGCGGGGCGGACACGGTGCCATCCATGCTCACGATGCGGAGCCGCCCCGGGCGCTCGGTGACGAGCAGGCGCCCGTCGGGCATGAACGCCAGGCTCCACGGATTCTCGAGCCCTTCGGCCACCGTCTCGGCCACGACCACGCCGGGCGTGGAGGCGGGTGTGGGAGACTTGATCCCCTGGGCGGTGAGTGGCGTGGCGAGTGCGATGGCGGTCACGAGGGCAGTACGAGCGGCAACAACCTGCATCAGCATCTCCTGTGAGGGGCATTCAATAGGTGACGCCTAGGCGCGCTGTAATCTACACGGCGCGGGCCGGGCTGACGGGAGACCCACCCTCGTCCCGACCGGAAGGAGGGACCTCGTCCCCAGTTGCCGCCCGGGAGCGACGTCGCACCGGCGTGTCGTAGCGGTGGCGCGTGCAGAGGTCCCTCCCTTCGACTTCGCTCGGGGCAGGCGAGACGCTCGGGACAAGGGACTTGGCCTTCACACGACGAGCCCCGGGCGGGACTCGAGCCGCAGGCGGCGTCAGGCAGAGGCGCAGAGTCGCGAAGGGTTCTCTGCGCCTCCGCGCCTCTGCATAAAATCATCCCACGATTCACTTAACCAATAGCTGTCCACTCCGCCGCACGGTCGCCCCATCACTCGGGTCCGTCAGCACCACCTCCACCCGGTAGCGCCCGCCATCGAGCCGTGCGATTCCGACCTCCCGCAGTTCCTCAGTGAGACCGGCTGCCACCCTGCCCGTGAATGCGATCTGCAGCGCCGGCTCCTCGCTCTTGTTGCCCGTCTCGTAGAGCGCGACCGTGGTGCGGAGGTCGTCACGTGCCGTGGTGCTCTTGACCTGCCAGTACAGCGTCATCGGCTCGTTGCGGTCGAAGGCGCCGAGCGGTGCGAGCGGGACCTCGGTGCCCCCGGTGGTGCGCCAGCGCTGGCCCTGCGAGGTGGCGCCGAGGATCACGTCGGAGATGACGAGTGCTCCCCCCCCCAACGGTGCGGTGCGGTCGGCCCACGCGCGGCCCCAGGCGGTGGTGTCCTGTGCCGCGACCACGCTCCAGGCACTGACACCCGCGCCCGAGGCCACGACGGCGTGCCCGGTGAGGTAGCCATCGCGAGGCCGATCCCGCGGTAGGCGCAGCGCTCTTGGAATCGCCGCTTCGAGCCACGCGCCGGTGCCCGGATCCCACTGCCGCACCGTGAGCGTGAAGGTGGTGGTGGTATCGCCGCGTTCGGCGACGTCGCCGGTACGCACGGCATAGGGCACCACGCCGAGCACCTCGCCCGAGGCCGGGTCCCACACACGATGCAGCCGCGCGAGGGTAGTGATGCTGCGCGCGGCGCGCACGCCGTGGTCGTCCTTGGTGGTGGCCTGCGTCAGGTGCTCGCGGTCGGCTTCGCGGATGGTGGCGATGGTTTCGGGGGGGACCGGTCGCAATTCTGGCGGACGTTGCTGACTTCTGGGATCCAAGCGCCAGAACTGTTCGAAGGCGCCCTGCGACCTGAGCGAGAGATGGCACCGCGTCGTATCAATGTCACAGAGGTAGTGGCCCAAGACACCGGTAACAAGACGGGTGGCCTCGGTGGTGCCTGTGAATCGCTCCCCCTCGAAGTGGAGCAGCAACTCACGGCCATCAATCTCGTAGGTCCATGCCTCCCGGGTGATCGTGGCATTCGGGGAGCGGAGTTCGACAGGGCCGACCGCCCCTCCCATGCTCCCGGCAGGGCTGTTGACTCGCCGCGCTTGAGCCTGCTGGTCGAGGGTCGCCCGCCCCACCACGCGAGTGGTATCGCGCCCGGCCCATTGAATGCGCTTCACGGGGGGACCCATGCGGAGCCACACCGCCGCACGATCATCGTAGCGCGGGTCGTACCGCCGATGATTGCGAAACGGCTCGGCGGCGACCAACCCTGGGTCATACCATGCCTCCATGACTCGCACGCCGTGCGGGAACAGCTGGATGTACCGAGGGTCCGCTGGCTCCGGGAGATTCTCCGGGGTGGCGGCGTTCTCAAATCGAGCGAGCAATCGCGTCGGGATGGTGTACCGGAACGCGGCATCTGCCACGCGGAGCCGCCGAAAGTGTTCCTCAATGCGGGTGTCCGCATTTCGGCCATCACGAATGTCGCGGGATGCCAGCCGGTCGCGTACCCAGGCGGTGCGCGCCGAGTCGGCGAGGGTGATCCATGCCTCCGCTTCCTCCGGTTCAAGAAACCATCCGAGGTGCCAACCAATGGCCTCCCAGTCCGCAGGCGTCCTAGCGCTTCCGATGGCACGGTCAAAGAACCGCCGCCCCCCTGCCCCGTCATTCTGTGCGAAGGCGCTACGCGCCACTTCAATCAGGAGCCAGGTGGAGTCTTGCCCCTGCTGCAGGCCATGCAGGGCGCAGCGCTCCAGATCATCCCACGCTGCGAGACGCGCAGCGGTCACAACGCACCCGCGCACCGCCGCACTCCCAAGAAGTGCGCCACCATCCATCCGATCGCGAAGCAGACCAACAGTGGTCAACTGAGAGTCTACCTTCGGCTCGGCGAGCAGCAAGTGCCCTAGCAATTCGGCAATTGGGGTGGCCGAAGCACCACGGGTGAGTGCCGCATGCGTTGCGCGGACCGCCCCCTCATGCCACGAGGTCCCCGATGGCATGTTCCAGCTCTCGCGAGCGATCGTGCCCGTGAGGTAGAGGCGGGCCCGTGTACAGGCAAGATCCGCAAGGGTTTCGGCGCTGCCGCTTGGGGCGCGCTCACTCAGCACGCGTTCCTGCCGGAGGAGCTCATCCACCGACTGCCGGTCCCCACAGATCGCCGCGATTGGCTCCGCCGTGCTGGCGACCAGAGAATCAAGCGAATGGCGTTGGGCGGGCAAGTCGTTTTGGAACAGGAAGATGATGCCCAAGCAGACCCGCACGAACGCTGCCGCGCAGCGACTAACCAGCCCCCTCCGACCGCTCCCTGTTGGAGCGGCCAGAAGCTGGAGACCGGCTAGACGGGCGTTCCGGTAGGCGGCGAGGAGTCGCCACCTCGGAATCGCGCTGGCTACCACCTGAAGTAATAGCAGGTCAGTCGCTCCAAGTATGCATCACACTCCCAGTCCTCCACGGCACATGTCGGTTGGAGGTTCGCGCAAATGCCCCATCCGAACGGCTCAGCGGGGCAATTCTCAACTTGAATCGTGGTGGGCTGGCACTCCGGCCCTTCCTCGGCCTCCGCCATCGACGTGCCCCCACCCAGCAGCACCATGCCGAGCGCCATCAGCCGCAACTTCGTGTGCATCTGCTCCTCCTGTCAACGTGCCGAGTCCAGTGGTACCGCCCGCGGATCGGGCAACACGGGTCATTGGCGCCGCAGGACCCGGTCAATGCGGCGCGTCAACTCCTTGGCGTCGGGGACGTGGCCGAGATTCATCCCTTCGAACAGGACCGCCGGCGTGCCACGCCCCCCAATGGCCTTGATGGCTTCCACATCACCGGCGATACGTGGCAACGAATCGGCAAGGGCCGTACATGCCTCGAACGCCGCGACGTCAGGAACGCCGGCGTCGAGGGCGAAGGCCGACATCGCCTTCTGGCCTAGCGAGCCCTGCTCACCGAACACCGCGTCCAGGAACGGCTCGAAACGACCCTGTGCCCCCGCACACTCTGCGGCGCGTGCCGCCGGATACGCCTGGCGATGGTACTCCAGCGGCCAGTGCCGGTAGACCACGGCAAGGTTGTCTCCGTGCGTGGCCCGCACGGCGGGGAGCGTCACAGTGTGGAACTTGCGGCAGGCGGGGCACTCCAGATCGGTAAAGACCACCAGGGTGGCTTTCGCTTCGACAGGGCCGGCCCGATGGCCATCTGCAACGACTTGACTCCAGTTGTCCACCGGAGTGTCTGGGGGAGGAGGCGGCGGCCTGTCTCCGATCACCAGCACGTACGTGACGATCACGGCGCACAGCAGCATCACCCCGGTGACAAGCCGCTCGCCCCACCGGCGGAAAGAAGTCATCTGGCCCCCAAGGATTTCCCGTGTAGCGAAGCGACTGGATCAGACTTCTTGAAGATCGACCTCGTGCGACCGGGCCGCATGCCGCTGCTCGGTCGCTGGAAGCAGACATTCGGCCACATCCAGCACGTCGGTGGCCGATTCAGGCCAGCAGCCTACTCCGGGGACACCACGCGGTGGTTGCGAAGCATCAGCTCGATGATCGGCTCCCAGCCCGGCATGGCGACCAGTTCACGCCACGAAGCACCGAGCAGCAGGCGGCAGCACGTGCCGAGCGTGCGTTCTGGGATGCGCCGCTCGAGCGCAACCGCACTCCTGCTCCTCCCGGTGCGCATCGCCTCGGTGACGCAGCGCGCGGCTTCGTAGCCGCGCTGCCAGACCGACGCTGCCGGCAATCCGTGCTTGGCGAGATGCCGGCGCAGGGAACGGGAAGCCGGCCCCTCGAGGGCTGCCTCGATCAGTGCCGCTTTTGCGCCTGAGAGGCGAACCCGACAGAACCCGACCATCTCCTCCACCGAAACACCCGGACGCTGCCGTAGTGCGAGGCGGGCCTGCCCGGCGATATCACCGTTGGCCGGCGCGACCGGGAGCACTTGCCCTCCGGCGAGAGTACGCCAGACCTGATCCCGAAACAGCGGGTGATCCGGCGACGAAGTCAGCCAGGCGACCGGAGCCCACGGACTCCGGTGCCGGGCTGCCAGCACCTCCGGAAGCGCCGTGACGTCTTCAGGACTCCGTTGCACAACCAGAATCGTGCCGAGGGGGAACGGCGTGTCGCCGATTGGACATCCGACCTGGCCACCAGGGGGCAGAGCTGCAAGTCCCATGATTTTCGTGTCCGGGGAAGGGATTTCGGAAAGTACCCCCCCCCCCTCTTGACTCCGCAAGTATGTCGCGTTAAGGCATGTCCTGACGACGCGTTACACCTTGAACAGTGGGATTCGACAACCCGGATGTGCCCGCTCCCCTCGTTCCCCGTGGGCGGCCGTCTGTCGAACCTGACATCCGTCACGAGGTCTCTCGGAACTCAGTAGCTGGGGCGGGACTCGAGCCGCCTGTCCTGAGCGCCAGCGAAGGAAAGGCTGCGTCACGCAAAGCGTGGCCAGCAAGGTCCTGCTGGTGGCAGCGGCAGAGGTCCCTCCCTTCGACGTCGCTCAGGGCAGGCGCGATGCTCGGGACGAGGGGCGTCCTGTCCGGGACTCGAGCCGCAGGCGGCGTCACGCGCAGCGTGGCGCCCACCCGCGACCAATAACCAAGCGCCGCCGAGGCCCAGAGGCCACGGCGGCACGATATCCGAAAGCTCGTCGCGAGGTCTTACGGAGTCCAGTAGCTGGGGCGGGACTCGAACCCGCGACCCCGGCATTATGAGTGCCGTGCTCTAACCAGCTGAGCTACCCAGCCAATCCGGCCGTTCCCGACCGGAGGCCCAAATTAAGGCCCCACCCCCCGAAAGGGAACGGGGTCAGGGCAGCACCACCGCAGTGTCCGCCTGCTCCGGCAGGATCGTCACCACGATCTCCCCCGGTCGCACCAGCCCGAATGCCTCCCGGGCCACCCGCTCGACCACCTCCGGGTCCCGCACCAGCGAGTCCCGGAAGGCCCGCATCGAGTCGACCTCGTGCCGAACCGTGTCGAGCGTGGCCGCGAGCCGCTGTGCCTCGTCCTGCAGCGCCCGATAGTCGGACGTCGAATAGATCCCGCCCGTCCAGGCAAAGAGCGCGGCCAGCACCAGCACCACCAGCGCCAGCCAGCGCCCCCGTCTCATTGCGGGTAGAGGTCAGCGCCCGGGTAGTGGGCCGTCGGCCCCAGCTCCTCGGCGATCCGCAGCAACTGGTTGTACTTGGCCATCCGGTCCGACCGCGACGCACTCCCGGTCTTGATCTGCCCCGCCCCGGTCGCCACCGCGAGGTCGGCGATGAACGTGTCCTCCGTCTCACCCGACCGGTGCGAGATGATCACGCCGTATGCACTCGCCTTGGCCAGCTCGATGCACTGCAGCGTTTCGGTGAGCGTGCCGATCTGGTTCACCTTCACCAGCACCGCGTTGCCGCAGCCGCGCTCGATCCCCTCGTCGAGCCGAGCGACGTTGGTGACGAAGAGGTCGTCCCCCACGAGCTGGCAGCGATCGCCAAGCACCTCGGTGAGGTGCGCCCAGCCATCCCAGTCGTTCTCGTCCAGACCGTCCTCGATGCTCACGATCGGGTAGCGATCGCACCAGCCGCTGTAGAGCTCCACCATTTCCTTCGCCGTCCGGCGCGAGCCGTCACCCTTCTTGAATACGTAGACGCCGACCTGGTAGAGCTCGGTCGCGGCCACGTCGAGGGCGATCGCGATGTCCTTGCCCGGCGTGTAGCCGGCCTTCTCGATCGCCTGCAGTGTCTCGGTCAACGTGCCGATCTGGTTGACCTTGATCAGGATCGCATTGGC
>JBBQQJ010000032.1:0-17800 GCA_038216165.1 Gemmatimonadales bacterium
TCTCGCCCCAGCGGCGCGCCCCGGTGTGTGTCATGGCGGGCATCGCGTTGCTGAACGCCATCATGATGATGCCACTCACGACCGCCCCGATGATCAGGAGAATGTTGCCGAGCATCCCCCCGGCGACGCCCCCGATCACGAGGACCGCGATGCCGCCTATCACCCAGCGGGTCCGCACCGTGGCCGGGCTGCGGACGAACCATCCCTGCGCCACCACTTCGTCGTACATCGCCTCGTGGATCTTGGGGATGTGCTTGTAGAAATCGTTGTGGAGGTCGGTGAGGCGCCGGGAGGGGGCGCCCTCGAGCACGCCATCCAGCAACAACTGCTCGTAGCCGATGAGGTCGGCACCGGATTTCTCGGTGCGCACGATCTCCCAGTCGGTCTTGGTCACGCCGAGGGAGCGGAGCGCCTTGCCGATGAACGAGCTCTCGCTGATGCTGCCGACGACGCCCTCGGGGGACACCTCGGCGATGGTGATGTAGCCGCGCACCGCCAGCTCGAGCAGGGTGGCGACGATGTCGTCCATGTCGGCGCGCTGGTCGAGCAGGGTGCCGGCCGCCCCGGCGCGCATCTCCTCGGGGATCTTCCACCGGGGGATAATGCTGCCGACGTGCGGCTCCTTGCCGCGGGTGTACCACTGGCGATACATCCCAAAGAGCACCAGGAACGGCAGCGCCACCGGCCACCAGATTCCGGCCCGCCGGACGGCCTCCTCGGTGGCCGTCGGCTCGGGCACGATCCCCTTCGGGAAGGTGGCCACCAGTGTGAGCCCCTCGCCGGGCTCGAGTCGGCCGGCGCTGAAGCGAAACTCCTGGTCCCCCGTCACCGAGGCGCTGCACCGCTCGGCGCTGTTGCTTTCGGCCCAGCCGGCATAGCATGAGGCGCCCCAGGCGGTGTCGCGTGACGCGCCACCGGCAGGCATCACCACGCGCGCCGTCGTCTCGAGGATCGGCACCGGCCACTCGGTGCCGGTCACCTGCCAGTAGAGCTCGTCGTGGGTCGTGAAGAAGCCGACCCCGCGCATGATGCGGTAGGCGATGTTGTAGACATGCTCGCCGGTCAGCGTGATGTCGGGGTCGCCGATGCGGATGCGCAGCCGGTCGCCGCGGGTGATGCTGGTTTCCAGGGCTGCGCCGTTCGCGTCGGTGACGCCGTGCAGTTCGATGTCCACCTTCTCCCGTCCGGCCGCGATCGCAACGCCTGCCGTGGCGTCGGCCCGGGCCACCTTCCGGTAGACGATCGGGATGCTGCGGTAGATACCGTGGCGCTCGAGCGCGCGAAAGTTCACGGTGATCCGCTCGACCACATCAATCGTGCCGTTGGTGGTGACGGTGTAGGCGGCGTGGTAGGAGGTGATCTCCCATCCCGTGTCGTCGGGATCCTGGGCCGCCAGCCCGAGGGGAACAAGGAGGAGGAGCAGCAGGCAGCGCCAGCGGTGCATCATGGCTCGCGCTCCAGTCGGGCGGCGGGGGCCGCCCCCTCGCCCGGGTCGTTCAACTCGAAGTAGGTGCCGGCCCGGAACCCGAAGCCGTTGGCGACGAACATCGTTGGAAACGACTCCCGCAGGATGTTGTAGTCGCGCACCACGGCGTTGTAGTAGCGGCGGGCCATGGCGATGTCGTTCTCGGTCTCGGTGAGTTGCTCCTGGAACTTGAGCGCCGATTCATTGGCACGGAGCCCGGGATAGCTCTCCACCAGCGCGATGAGCTGGCGCACCGACCCCCCGAAGAGCGCCTCGGCCCGGGCGCGGGAGGCGACCTCATCGGCGGCGAGGGCACCGCTCCGCGCGTGCGTCACGGTGGTCAGGGTGTCGGCCTCGTAGTCCATGGCGCCGCGGACCACGGCCACGAGCTGGGGGACGAGGTCGGCGCGCCGCTTGAGGAGGGCGTCGATGCTGGCCCACGCGGCCTGCATGGCGGCGCGGAGGGCCACGAGCCGGTTCCAGGTCCAGGCGAGCCAGACCGCCAGGAGGCCGAGTACCACGATGAATGGGGTCATAGACGAATCTATCTCTCCCAGCCGCCGGCGCTATGATCCAATCAGCCGGGGGCGTCAGCCGCCGGAACGCGCTGTGTTATTCCAGCGGCTGACGCCGCCGGCTGATCTACCCGGCAGGGCGCAAACGCTCTAGATTCAAAGGGTTCCCTCCCCATCCCTCCGCTGCCCGCTTCCCAGGACGCCCGTGGACATTCGCGCCCGGCTGCAGGACCACCTTGGCGATGCCTTCCAGATCGAGCGCGAGCTCGGTGGCGGCGGGATGTCGCGCGTCTTCGTCGCCACCGAGGTCCGGCTCAATCGGCGCGTGGCGATCAAGGTCCTGAGCCCGGAGCTGGCCCAGGGCCTCAATGCCGAGCGGTTCGAACGTGAGATCCTCCTCTCTGCGTCGCTGCAGCAGGCGAACATCGTCCCGGTGCTCACGGCCGGCGACTTCGACGGGCTGCCGTACTTCACGATGCCGTTCGTCGAGGGTGAATCGCTCCGCAACCGCCTGAGCGGCCCTGGGCTGCCGATCGATGAGGTCGTGACCATTCTCCGGGACGTGAGCAAGGCGCTCGCGTATGCGCACGCCCGCGGGATCGTCCACCGCGACATCAAGCCCGACAACGTGCTGCTGAGCGGCGGCACCGCGGTGGTGACCGACTTCGGCATCGCCAAGGCGATCAGCGCCGCCAAGGGCGGCGCTGATCGTCCCGAGCTTGCGAGGGACCCCTCGGGTACCGCCCTCACCATGGTCGGCACGTCGATCGGCACGCCGCCCTACATGGCGCCCGAACAGATTGCCGGCGACCCGGACCTCGACCACCGCGTCGATCTCTACGCGTTGGGTTGCGTGGCCTTCGAGCTGCTCACGGGCCAGACACCGTTCGGGAATCATGCGCCTCAGAAACTGCTGGCCGCGCACCTGAGCGAGGCGCCGGCACCGGTCGAGACGCTCCGACCCGAGTGCCCGCCCACGCTCGCGCTGCTCGTGGCGCGCCTGCTCGAGAAGGACCCTACCGACCGGATCGGGAGTGCCAGCGAGGTGGTGCAGGCGTTGGCTGCCGTCGGCACGGCCTCATCGGAATCGGACGCGCTCTCACCCCAGGGCCGGATGGTCCGGTCGCTGGTCGGCTGGGCGGTGGCGACCTTGATCGTCTGGATCGTGGCGAAGGCGGCGGTGGTCGGGGTCGGGCTGCCGGAATGGACCGTGCCGGGTGCGGTGGCGGTGATGCTGCTCGGGCTTCCGGTGCTGCTCGCCACCGGCTGGGCCAAGTGGATGGCGCGCCGGGCGTCGACCGCCACGCCGACGCTCACGCCCGGTGGCTCGCACGTGGCGCGGCCGATGTCAGGCACCATGACCAACATTGCGATCAAGGCGAACCGGCACCTGTCGTTCCGGCGTGCCACGCGCGGCGGGATGTACGCGATGGCGGCGTTCGTGGTGCTCATCGCGGGGTTCATGATCACGCGGGCGATGGGGATCGGTCCGGCGGCATCGCTCTTCGCCACGGGCTCCCTCGCCGCGGACGACCGGATCGTGTTGGCCGACTTCACGGCGGCATCGGAGGACTCCGCGCTCGCGCCGATCGTGCAGGCGGCGGTGCGCGAGGCGATGGGACAAAGCCGGGCCGTGCAGCTCCTCGATGCCACCACGGTGGCCGACGAGCTCGAGCGGATGAAGCGACCGGGGGCAGCACTCGATGCCGAGACGGCGCGCGACCTCGCGGTGCGGACCGGGGCGAAGGCGATCCTTGGCGGGCGGTTGGCGCGGGCGGGCAGCGGCTTCGCGGTGTCGCTCGATCTGGTCGCGACCGACGGCGGTGTGAACCTGGCCTCGTTCCAGGGGACGGCCGACGGCCCCGGTGATCTCCTCACCGTGGTGGACGACCTCACCAGGAAGTTGCGCGGCAAGATGGGGGAGTCGCTCAAGCAGGTGGCGCAGAGCATCCCGCTCGAGCAGGCAACCACGAGCAACCTCGAGGCACTGCGGCTCTACACCGAGGGGACCCACGCCAACGACGTCGCCAGCGATCATGAGAAGGCGGTCGAGCTCTTGCGCCAGGCGGTGGCGCTGGATTCCACCTTCGCGTTGGCGTGGCGAAAGCTCAGTGCCGCACTCCGGAACGCGCAGCTACCTCTTCTTGCTGCGGATTCGGCGATGGAGAAGGCGGCGCGGTATGCCGACAAGTTGCCCGAGCGCGAGCGATTGATGGTGATGGGGGCGTTGTACCAGTTCCATACGACGCGCGCGGATCCTGCGAAGGCGCTGGAAACCTATCGTCGGCTCTTCGTGGTGGATCCGACGAACCGTGTCGTCACCAATCAGCTTGCCCTCCTGTACTCTGCCCAGCACGCCAACGACAGCGCGCTCTATTACAGCAGGCTGCAGCAGGAACACGAACCGACACCGGCAAATCGCATCAAGGTCGCCGAGGCCCTGCTGAGTGTCGGCGACGCCGCGGGTGCACGCGCCCTTTACGATTCCGTCAGGGTCGAGGATTCTGTCTTCGCGGTGGTCCAGGCGGCCTACTTCCCGGCAGTGCTCGCCTACGCGGCCGGTGACCTTGCCGGCACGCGTGACGTGGCGGAGGTGGTGCAGCGCTCCCCGGTGGCGCGCAACCGGCTGTTCGGTCTCAATATCGCGAGTGCCGTCGCGTCCACGACGGGGCAACTGACTGCCGCCGAGCGACTGGAACGGGAGCGCATTGCGTACCAGGCGACGCGCGGCGTGTCGCAGGTCTCGCTGCTCAACATCGAGCACGACGTCTACTTCCGGGGCCGCCCGGCGGACGCCATCGCGAAACTCGATCGGGTCCTGGCGAGTGAGGCGTGGCGGTCCATCGCTGCCGTGGCACGGCCTTGGTCGGTGGTGATCAACGTGTATGCAGAGGCCGGGGCGCCCGAGAAGGCGCGACGGGTTCTGGACGAGGCGAACAGGGCGGTTCCGGAGTTCGCCGCGACCCCGGCCGGAGCGCGCGCGATCGCGGAGGTGGAGGCGTACGTCCTGCTCGCCGAGGGGAAGCCGACCGAGGCGTTGGCACGGGCGCGCGCGAGTCAACAGACCCGTGACGGCACGCCGGCGGAGTGTCGGGCGTGCATTGCGGCGCTGATGGCGACCGTCTTCGACTCGCTCGGGCAGGCCGATTCCACTGTCGCGTGGCTGGAGCGTTTTCTGGACGTGCCCGCGACCGAGCGCCTCTTCCCCGACAGTTGGGGGTTGGCGATCACGCACAAGCGACTCGGTGAGCTGTACGATGCGAAGGGCGACCGGGCGAATGCGATGAAGTACTACGCGGCCTTCGTGGCGCAGTGGCAGGACGCCGATGCGGAGCTGCAGCCCACGGTGGCGAGTGTGCGGAAGCGGCTGGCAGAGTTGCGGGCGCAGGGGGGGTAGGGCGCGTCGCCCCACACCGTACCACGACGCACACCACTTCTCTCTGGAGGCACGATGGCACATGGCGTGAAGTTTCACGTTCCTGCGCGTCCACTTGGTCGCGCGGACATAGAATTTGTCGTGCGGACAAACGGCAAGATCCTGGGCACACTTACCGTATCGAATGGCTCCTTGGTCTGGTTCCCCAAATCGACAACACGGGGCCACAAAATCGGCTGGGCCAAGTTCGACCGCTTGATGAAGGAAGAGACCACTCGCACCGAAACACGGTGACTGCAGCGTCGGCCGGGCGGCGGGTGAGCGGCGCGCCATAGCGTCGCGCAGACCCTGACTTGCAGGACGATTGTTCGTTGGGCGGCCGTTGCACCCCTCATTTGTCGAGGAGGATGGACCCAATGAAAATGAATACGACATGGATGGCCGGAGCGACGTTGAGTGCGGTGGCTGCAGCGATCAGCGTCGGTTGGCTGTACGACGGTGCCGGCGACGGGAACGTTCGCGGCCGTCGACGTCAGCTCCGCCGACTCACCCTGGGCCAGCGCCAACTCGCCGGTGCGGGCGCGTGTGCAAGGCGTGGTGAGCGGAATCTCGAGATCGACATTCACGGGGACGAGTTGGTAATGCGCTGAGCGTCCGGCCATCTCGGGTCACCGTGAACGGCAGGGTGGCGCCGATCGTCGGCGTGGTGATCGGGGTGGCCGACAGGACGAGCGGGCCGCTGGGTGGCGGCGGCGGCGGTGGCGGCGGCGGCGGGGCCAAGGGGCGACGTCATCCTGCGGGGGGCGGATGCGGCCATCGACCTCCTGTCGGTTCGCTGCTGCGCCCCTCCGGATTGGCCGTCCACACCTCAGTGTTGGCCCGCCTCCCCAGGGGTTTACGGCTGTCAGTGGGCCTCGGTAAATATACTGTGGGTCACGTGCAGCCAGCCCCCGCAAGGCTGTCACTGCTGCCGTCGGTCTGGCGTGCATGTCGTCCCGCTCCGTGCATACGTCCCTGCGAGCGCAGGGTCCCGTTGTGCAGGCCCACCTCACCTTTCGCCAAAGAGGTCGTCGATGCCCCTCGCCCGAAGCAGTCTCATGGTCCTCGTGCTCGCATCCACCGGATGCTTCCACGCCACGGTCACCACCGGCGCCACCCCCTCGCTCGATGTGATCGAGCAACCGTTCGCTTCGAGCTTCATTGGTGGGCTGGTGCCCCCGAAGACGGTGGAGACCGCCTCCAAGTGCCCCTCAGGTGTCGCCAAGGTCGAGACCCAGCAGTCGTTCGTGAACGGTCTCGTGGCGTTCCTCACGCTCGGGATCTACACACCAATGAACATCAAGGTCACCTGCGCGGCCGGGTCGGTGACGGGCAGTGCCGCGGATGCGGCAACGACCATCGTCGCCACAGGATCGGATCAGGCCGCGGTCCAAGAGGCGTTCGAGATGGCCGCTCGCAAGGCACTGGCGTCCCACGATGTCATTCTCGTGCGGGTGGCGCAGCCGTAGTCGGCCCGTCATCCTGAGCGTGACCCGTCATCCTGAGCGTGACCCGTCATCCTGAGCGCAGCGAGGGATCTGGGGCGTGCCCGGCCACGGCGGAGCGCTCCGCCCGCCTGGACCGCAGGTCCCTCGACTGCGCATCTCGATGAGGTGCTTCGCTCGGGATGAGGGGCGTGCAGCACCCGCCGGCTTATGCCCCCCCCACATACCCCTCAACCCGACACCAGCCGTTCACCAATTGCATCTCCGTCACGCTTCGCGCCCGCACATCGCCCAGGCGCGGTGACCCGACCACCAGCGCCAACGCCTGCGCACGCGAGATCGCCACGTTGAGACGATTCGGGCTGAGCAGAAACCCAGCACCGCGCGGCGCATCGTCCAGCGTGCTCGCACACATCGACACGATCACCACCGGCGCTTCCTGACCCTGGAACTTGTCAACGGTGCCGACCCGTGCCGCGTCGCCCAACCGTAAACGGAGCGCGCGGACCTGCGCATTGAACGGCGCGACGATGAGGATGTCGGCGAGCCTAACCTGCCGCGTGACGCCATCCACCGTGACCGCGCTGCCGAGCAGTCGCTCCACGAGGCCAGCCACCGCCTCGCATTCCTCATCACTCGACTGCGTCCGCCCATCGTGCACGACCGAAATGAACCGCACCCCCGTCGGTGGGCCGTCCCACCCGACCCGATTCGTCTGCGTGTTGGCCGCCGCGGAGAGCCGACCCTCGTAGTAGGCCTCCGAGATGAACCGACAGAGATCGGGTGGCATCCGATACGATGTGTCGAGCAGAATCCCCAATGCGGCAGGAATCGTCTGGTGCCCCGCCAATAGATATTCCAGACACGACAGCCCACTCTCGCCAGGATGCTCACCCTGGGTCGGCTGCGCCAACTGCATCTGATCACCGATCAACACCAGATTCTCTGCCGCCTGACCCACGCCGACGGCGTTGGCCAGCGAAACCTGTCCGGCCTCATCGATGAACAGGTAGTCGAGCCCCCCCCGCATCTCGGGGCGACTGAACAGCCACGCCGTGCCACCGAGCACCACCGGTCCAGCCCCGAGGAACGACACGCCGTCCTTGGTATCATGCACATGGTCGATGCTGTCCGGCGCTTCGCTACCGCCGATCTTGTGGATCAACGGCAGGTGGCGCGGCGCCACCTGCACGAGCTTTGCCAGCAGGTTGTTCACCACCGAATGGCCGTTCGCCACGATCCCGACACGCTTGCCATCATCGAGCAGCGCCGCGATCACCTTGGCCGCCGTCGTGGTCTTGCCGGTGCCCGGTGGCCCCTGGATCGCCAGCGTGGTGCCATCCATTGCACGGATGGCGGCGATCGTTTCCGTGACCAGATCCGCGCCGCCCGGAATCACCGGACCGCCACCGTGCCCGCGCAATCGCGGCGGTCGACGATGGATCAGGTCATCCACCGCGGTCGATACGATGCGCCCCTCTGACCACTCGCGGACATAGTGCTCCACCGCCTCCGGGATCGGCTTGGCGGCGACATGCTCATCCGGCAACAGATGGCAGGCCTCGGGTAACGTCCGTGCCCTGCCGACTTTCATCGTGAGCAATCCAGCGATCGGATCGAAAGTCTCGATCGTGCACTTCATCTGGTGCTCAGACAGCACATACACTTTCGACCCCGCATGCAGCTTCGTGTCCTGCTCCGGATCGAAGTGATATTCGTAGACGAGTGAGCGCTTCTCCGGCCATGGCTCGCGATCTGTCCGGACGAGTCCGGCCAGACAGTCGGCGTCATCGTGCAACGCAGCCTCATCCTTCGTGAGCCGCTCGAAGAACCGCCACCACATCGGCTTGTCATCTCGACGATGGAACGCGAGCAACCACGCCAGCAACTCGGTGACCCGGCGCTCCTCGCCCTCCAGCGTGGCGGCCCGCGCCGTCAACTCCAGCGCCAACTCCTCTGCCGGCGTCGGTTCCCGATCCACCACCACCTCGGCGAGATCTTCGCGCCGCAGGTGCGCAACCCCGGCCTCAACCTGGCGCGCCAGCAACCAGTCACGGAGGTGTGCGGTCGACTCACAGTCGACTCTGTTATAGTCACGAAGCGCCGCAAGGATGGGCGACTCCTGCCAGGTACGAGACTCGCCGCTGTCGATCCACCGCTGGTACTCGACCACCGATGCACCAGCGCTCACCACGTCGCCATCACGCGCCGGCATGTACAGATGCTCGATGTCCTTCAACGAGTAACTCGGCGTTCCAATCACCATTCCCTGTCGGACCACGGTCAGCAGGTCGACCAGCACATCGTGACGCAGGAATTGATCGACCGCATGCTCGCGCGTGGCGTACTTGGTGCTCAGCTTGGCCAAGGCGGTGCGTTCGTATGCGGCATAGCGGTAGATGTGCATGGTGGGATCGCGTGCCCAGCGATCCCATGCCCAGTCCACGAATGCCTCGAAGGCCAGCTTCTCGGTGGGATCATCGTGGGCCCACCAGTCATGGAACGCGAGTGCTCCTCCCGCCTCGACCGTGACGGCACCATGCAGATATTCGAGGCCAGTTGGTGCATACGGGAAGCCCTCGATGTCATAGAAGATGTCGAGCGCCGAGGGTGGGGGGAGGAGTGCAAGACCCTTGCGAGGGTCGTCGGGGTCCTGCGCCCGGAGGCTCCATCCGATCGCCCCCGATGCACGGGTCTGGAGCTGCATGGCAGCTTGCTCACGGATCTTGGCCATCGAGGCGGTGGCGATGCCGGGTGGTGTCTCGCCCACCGGGTACCGCCCGAGGAGGGCCACGGTATCGATGCCGGCTTCACGCAGTCGGACGATCTGGCTCCGCGAGATCCCGGCGACCAGTGAGAGATCGTCGCGTTCCTCGAGCAGTCGGGCCGCCTCCTCGTTCCACCGTCCGTGCCCGCGATCGGCGCCGGGGTCAGGCATCTGCTCGGCGTCCCATTCCTGCTGGAACTGCTCGAACGTCCGCCGCAGTCGCTGGTAGTAGTGCCAGAAGTCCTCGGTTCGGAAGTGCTTTTCGGTGCCATCGCCGAGGATGAAGCCGAGGCGCTCGGGTCGTTGGTCCTGAATCGCTTCGAGCATCTCTGCATAGGCGCAGAGCTGGAGCAGGAAGTACGGCTTGGCACTCCTGGCGAGTTTGGTGTCCCAAGGTTCATAGGCCCAGTCGCCGAGTGACGATGCGTGCTCGATGCGGTGGAGGAAGTCCGCGATACCCATCCACTGACCGGCCTGAAGCCATCCCTGAAACACGACTGGGGCGCCCGCCTGCAGTGCCTTGAGGGTCACGCCCCCAGGGTGTGGTGCGTTGGTGTCGATCTCCACTAGTCCCTGGTGCGCGGTGCGGAGTCGTGCCAGGTGTGCCAGCTCATGGGCGATGCCATAGCGAGCGGCGATCTCCAGATCCTCACTCTTGGCGTCGGGTGTCCGGGCAGGGGAGGGATGATCGCGGTGGCCAGTGCCACGGTGCTCCGCGGCCTCGCGCTCACACCATGCGGCGAAGTCACCCTCGAGCCAGGCGATCAGGTCTTTGGGGGAGTACTGCCAGGAGCCATCAGGAAGGCGACGCATGGGGGCTTGGTCCGGGAAGGGGATGAACAATCAGACCAGAGGATCCTACGAGGGTGTGACAGTCGCGGCAACTTGGGCGCGCAGCGCCGAAGTCGAGGAGCCTGCCCCCCGACGGATGAGCCTTTTCGGCCGCAACCGCCGCGTATGCAGAGACCCCCTCAGGTGGAGCAGTCATGCGCCCCTTGATCGCCCTCCTACCGCTCGCGGCACTCGCCTGTTCCTCCGCGCCGACCGGCACCACACCGCCGCCCCCTCCGCCTCCCCCACCGCCCGCCGCGGTGGTCACCATCACCGTGACCCCGGGGGTACAGACCCTCAGCATCGGCGGGACCGCGTCGCTCGCCGCCGAGCTCAAGGGAGCCGATGGGGCGGTGCTGAATGGACGCGCGGTGATCTGGACGAGCTCTGGCGGTGCGATCGCCTCGGTGTCGAGTACCGGTCTGGTGAGCGGTGTCAGCGCCGGTGGTCCGGTGACGATCACCGCCACGAGCGAGGGGAAAAGCGGCACTGCACAGGTGACAGTCGCCGGCGATGTGGTGGCGACGGTCGAGGTGACGGCGGGCACCACCACGCTCGGCGTCGGTGCGACCACGCAGCTCGTCGCGACGCCCAGGTCAGCGGCCGGTACGGCGCTCACCTGACGCGTGGTGACCTGGATGAGCAGCAGCCTCGCGACCGCGACCGTCACCGGGAGCGGTCTCGTCACCGCCGTGGCTCCCGGCCTCGTGACGATCACCGCCACCTCCGAAGGGGTGACCAGCACGCTGCAACTGACCGTCGCATCGTCGATCCAGGCGCTCGCACTCGGTTCCGACAACAGCTGCGTGCTGCGCACCAACGGCACCGTACTCTGCTGGGGACGCGGCGACCTGGGCGCAGTCGGTGACGGCGCCAACAGCGATCGCCTGGTGCCGACCGCCGTGAGCGGCGGGCTCGTGTTCACGAGCCTCACCGGCAGCGGCAATCGCAATTGTGGCATCACCGTCGCCGGCAGGCTCTACTGCTGGGGCTCCAACAACGATCACGGGCTCGGCATCGGACCCCTCGCCAGTACACCGGCGTCGGTCAATGTCCCCACCGCGAGCGATGTCACCCTCACGACCTTCGTGCAGGTCAGTTCGTCGCAGCGCGGTCATCTCTGCGCCCTCACCACCGGTGGGGTCCGCTACTGCTGGGGCGACAACGACAATGTGGAGCTCGGCAATGGTCTCGCGGTCGACATCGTCCGGCCCGACGCCGTGGCGCCACCGCTGTTTGCGAGTCTCGCGATGGGCAATTGGCATGGTTGCGCGCTCGCGGCCGGTGGTGTGCCGTGGTGCTGGGGATTCAATGCGATGGGGGCCGCCGGCAACGGCACGTTCATCACCGGCAATGTCCCGACGCCCGTGGTCGGCAGTCACCTCTTCACTCACCTCGCCGTGCTCCAAGGCGCCACGTGCGGTCTCAAGGCCGACGGCACCACGTGGTGCTGGGGTGAAGGGAACTTCGGCGTGTTTGGCGACGGCACCGCCGGGGCGGTCCGCTCCACCCCTGCAATCACGACGGGTGCCCCGGCATTCGTCGAACTGCGCGGCACGTCGCAGCACATCTGCGGTCGCACCGCCGCCGGCGAGGTCTGGTGTTGGGGCCTCAACGTTGACGGCCAGCTGGGCGATGGCACCACGACCACCCGGCTGGTGCCGACCAAGGTCTCGGGCACACGCACCTATCTGATGATCGCGACGGGCACGAGCCACAGCTGCGCCGTCGCATCCGACGGCCTGTACTGCTGGGGCGACAATCCCAGGGGACTGCTCGGCGACGGAACCACCACCACGCGGCTCCTGCCGACGAAGGTGAGCGGACTGTAGGGAGCGCGCGCCGCCACGCACACCGAGGGATGTAGTCCTCCGGGGGGAGTCAGTGCCATCGTCGGGTGGATGTCCAAGATGGACACCCCCCCCCCAAGGATCACCCCAGAACCCCCTGGTCGGGCACCTTTGCGGCGACCTGCCCCCGCGTGGACCCGTGGCAATGCAGGCCGCCGCGGCTAATTTGCATGGGTCGCTCTGAACAGAACGACGTGCCACCCCACCCGTGATCTTCGCCACCATGCGCGAGAGATCCAGTGCGCAATCGGGCCACTGAAAACTGGATGCGGTGACAGTACAGATTCCCATCTGGGGAGACGTCTGCTGTCAGCTTCCTGTTGCTCAGCCACTGGCCGTGCACCGCGCCCGTGTCTGCTCCATGCAATGCGAAGCCTGTCGAGCACCAGCGGCTCTCCTGTCTCAATAGAGGAGCATATCCGCATGCCTACGTCGTCGATGTCACCCCTCGCCAGGTTCCGCTGGCCCCTCGCACTGATCGCGGCGCCGGCGCTGCTGCTCCTCACGTCGCCCGCAGCATCCGCTCAGGGGGTGCGCTACACGCTGAGCCCCGCGGCCGAACATCTCCAGTGGAAGAACGACATCGGCCTGCCCGATGCGACGCTCTACGGTGCACGCTTCGCCCTCGGCTTCGGCCGCCTGGCCTCGATCGAGGCGCACTACGGCATGCGCAACGATCTCGAGCTCACCAGCGATGCCACCACGCCCGACTCCACGTTCGACATGCGTACCTTCGGCGCCGACCTGCAGCTCCACTTCGGGGCAGGTGGCTTCGAGCCCTACGCGATCGGTGGTGCCGGCATCACGCGCTTCACCACCAACACCGATGCCCAGATTGATCGGGTCACCTTCCGCTACGGCGGAGGCATCCGCTTCGGGCTGACCGATCGGCTGAAGGCGAACATCTGGTACACCGAGTCGCGCATGAACGGGGATGCCGGGCAGGTCCTGGCCCGCATCGGTGGTGTCGCCCCCGGCACGCTCCCCGTCCGCACCTCCGAGGAGTTTCGCTCCTTCGGCGCCAGCCTCGGCTACGCCATCGGCGGCTCCGGGAGCGACGACGCCAATGCCGACGAGTGGTCGTTCGCCTCGATCCCCCTCGAGCCGTTTGTGGGGCGTCTCCGCTTTGAGGACGAAGCCGCACCGACCACCTACCTGATCGGTGCACGCGCCGGAGTCGACATCGGCAGCTACTTCGGCCTGCGCGGCTACTACTGGCAGGGCGTGACCGATGGCTTCGATGACACGACCCCGATCACGAGCTACGGCCTCGAGGCACAGATGAATTTCACCGCCTCGCTCGGGCCCGCGCCGTACCTGATCCTCGGCGTCGGCCGTCTCGACTACGGCGACGAGTACCGCAACGCCGCCGGCGCCACGGTCGAGAACCAGAATGCGCTGATCGTCGGTGGCGGCATCGGGATCCGGGTCAGCGACAAGCTGCGCTTCAACGCCGCGATCCGGGACTACGTCCTGAGTCGCACCGACCTGGAAGATGTCTCGGACACCGACCAGCTCACGCACAACGTCCTCCTGTCGGCCGGGTTGACGTTCAATCTCGGGCGCAGTCGCATGTCGGATGACGAGCGCACCGAGGCCCGCCGCCACGACCGGATGGACGACCCGCACGCGGCCCGTGCATCACGCGCGCTCGCCGACACCACGCGGCAGGCCGCTGGGACGGGGATGATCACGCTGCCCGCCCCGGTCAACGGTGAGCTGTATGTCCGCTACGGCAGCGCCGACAGTCTGCGTCCTGCAGGGATGCCCGGCGGCCTCGATACCGCGAAGCTGCGGCTCATGATCCGTGAGATCGTGCGCGAGGAGCTGGGGCGCAGCAGCCGCAGTGACAGCATGAAGCCGATGGCCTCACAAGAGGAGATGGTCGATCGGATCGTCGCACGGCTTGATGCGCGGGACGCGCGCGAGGCGCAGGCGGAGCCGATGCCGGCACGACCGGATCCCGTCAGTCGCGCAGCGATGGAGCGGATGATTGCCGATCGTGTGGCGGCCGAAGTGGCGCGCCAGGTCCCGCCGCCGCCACCGGTGCAGTTCGTGCCAGCGCCGGCGCCGGCACCCGTGGTCGTGCAGCCCGGCGCTGTGACCAGCTCGATGGACCGGAAGCTCCGTGCCCCCGCGGTGTACGGCGGTCTGGCATTGAACTCACCTACCCAGATCGTGATCGGTGGCCGGTTCGACTACGGCTCGCTGTTTGGCATGGAGAAGCTGCGGTTCGTGCCGGAGGCGGCGGTGGGATTCGGTTCCGGGTCGTCCTTCCTGGTGGCAGGCAACGCCGAGATGCAGTTCGGGGAGTTCATGGTCAGTGGCACGCGGGTGCTGCCGCGCGGGCGTCTCGGACTGGGCTTCCTCCATGTCTCAGACGACAGCGACCGGGATGGCCTCGATGTCGTGCTCAACCTCACCTATGGTGTGGTGATTCCACGGTCCGGTCGGCGGCCGGCGTTCACCATCGAGCATCAGGGGCTGGACCTCTTCGACTTCAACCGCCTGCTCGTCGGGCTGCAGTGGGGGTTCTGATCGGTGTCAGCCTGAGCGGAGGCGCGTAGCGGCACCAGCACCTGGTCATCCCGAGCGGTGCCGCTGCGAACCGACGCTCGGGATGACAGGTGCTGGTGCGCCCCTGCGGGGTGCGCCGCTCGGGGTGACATGGGGTAGCGTGGCCCTCACCCCGAGTAACTTCCGGCATCTCTTGCCAGGACCACGCGATGCTCCGTCACCTGCCTCGTGCGCTTGTCGCCGGGATGGTATTCCTTCCGCTCATGACGACCACTCCCGCACCGCTCGCCGGCCAGTCCACCACCGACCCGTTCCAGTGGCTCGAGGAGGTCGAGGCGCCCAAGGCCCTCGAATGGGTGGAACGCCAGAACGCGCTGACCCGCACGGCCCTGCGAGCCAACCCCGGCTACCAGCGCCACTACGACGAGACCCTGGCGATCCTCACGTCGAGTGACCGGATCGCGTATCCGTCGTTCCGCGACGAGCAGGTCTACAACATCTGGACCGACGCCGAGAATCCGCGCGGCATCTATCGGCGCGCGTCGCTCGATGCCTACCTCGCGGGCACTCCCGCGTGGGAGACAGTGCTCGACGTGGACGCACTCTCTGCGGCGGAAGAGGTGCCCTGGGTGCTCAAGGGCGTCAACTGCCTCAAGCCCGCGGAACGGTTCTGCATGATGTCGCTGGCGCGCGGCGGCTCCGACGCCACGGTGGAACGCGAGTTCGACCTGGTGACGAAGCAGTTTGTTGCAGATGGCTTCCGCCTCCCCGAAGCGAAGGTCTCCACCGCCTGGGTGGATGGCGATCACCTGCTGGTCGCCGCGGCACTCCCCGGCGAGCCGACCACCAGCTCGGGCTACGCCGCGGCCGTGAAGCTCTGGCGCCGCGGCACGCCATGGGCGGATGCTCGGCAAATCTTCGCGGTGGACAGCGCCGACATGGGCGTCTGGGTCGGGACGCTGCACACCGCACGGGGCGAGGAGCCGGTCATCTCCCGGCTGCCGACGATCTTCACGAGTGAGCAATACCTGCTGCGCGACGGTGCCATGGTGCGGATCGAGGTGCCCGACGATGCGGAGCTGACCGCGATGGCCGATCAGATGGTGCTGGAGCTCGTCTCGGATTGGACGGTCGCAGGGAACACCTTCCGCGCCGGCTCGATCGTGAGCGCCGACCTCGAGCAGTACCTCGCCGGTGCACGGAATGTTGAACTGGTGCTCGAGCCGGGTGAGCGCTCGACCATCAACGGGATGACCACCACGCGTACCATGTTACTGGTCACTCAGCTCAACGATGTGCAGGGAGAGCTGCTGGCGTTCCGTCGCGTGAACGGTATTTGGGAGCACAACCGCATCGGCAATCCGCCGATGGGTGATGTCGGTGTGGTGGCGCGCGCCGACGATCACGATCGCTTCTTCTACACCTTCACCTCGTTCACGCAACCGAACACGCTCTACTATGTTGACGCGGCCGGCGCGAGCAACACCGTGCGATCACTGCCAGCACAGTTCGACGCCACCGGCCTCGTCACAGAGCAGCATTTCGCCACGTCACGCGACGGCACCCGCGTACCGTACTTCGTCGTGCGCCATGAAAGCACGCCGTTGAACGGCACATCCCCAACGCTGCTCAGCGCCTACGGCGGCTTCCAGATTTCGCGCACGCCCGGCTACCTCGGCAGCACCGGCAAGGGATGGGTCGAAGACGGTGGCGTCTATGTGGTCGCCAACATCCGCGGGGGGGGGGAGTACGGCCCGGCATGGTGGAAGGCCGCACTCAAGGAGAATCGCCAGCGCGCCTTCGACGACTTCATCGCGGTGAGCGAGGACCTGATCGCGCGTGGCATCACGTCGCCTGCGCATCTCGGCATTCAGGGTGGCAGCAACGGTGGGTTGCTCGTGGGCGTGGCGATGACGCAGCGACCCGACCTCTACAACGCCGTGGTGGTCGCGGTGCCGCTGCTCGACATGATGCGCTATCACCAATTGCTCGCAGGCGCGAGCTGGATGGCGGAGTATGGTGATCCGAGCATTCCTGCGGAGCGGGAATACATCCGCGCGTATTCACCGTATCAGAATGTGAACGCGGCCACGACCTATCCGGAGCCGTTCATCTGGACCACCACGCGCGATGATCGCGTGCATCCCGGGCACGCCCGGAAGCTGGCGGCGCTGCTGGAGTCACTGGATAAGCCGGTGCGCTACTTCGAGAACACCGAGGGCGGCCACGGCAGCGGCGTCACCCCGGCGCAACAGGCCGAGATCCAGGCGCTGACGCTGAGCTACTTATGGGAGAAGTTGGGCGCGAAGCCGGTGCCGTGAACGGCGAACGGCGAACGGCGAACGGCGAACAGCGAATGGTGGCAGTCCCTCGTCCCGAGCGTAGCGAGGGACCTCGTTGCTCCCACACGCAGACAGCCCTCCCCGTCCGGCGGTTGACACTGCCGGCTGGTGACCCCTCACCCCATCTCCACCACCACACTCCCCCGCTTGTGTCCCATCTCCACGTGCCGATGGGCGGCGACGATCTCGTCGAGCGGGTAGGACCGATCGATCACCGGGGTGAAGCGCCCCGCACTCGCCAACGATGTCACCATCGCAAGATCCTCGGCGCGTTCGGCGGCGGGTCCGGCGACGATGCGGTGTCCGTGCCGTCGCGTGATCCATGGTGCGCGCAGCATCTCGCCCAGTCCGGCGTTGATGAGGAGGAGGCGCCCCGTGGGCGTGAGCGCGTGGCGGCTGCGCGCATACGGCGCCGTGCCGGCGGTGTCGGCGATCACGTCGTACCGGCGCCCCATCGTGGCGAAGTCGGTGGTGGTGTAGTCCACCACGTGGTGCGCGCCGAGGTAATGCATCAGCGGCAGGTTGCGCGTGCTGCAGACCGCGGTGACGATCGCCCCAAGATGGGCGGCGAGCTGCACCAGCGCGGTGCCGACCGTCCCCGAGGCGCCGTTGATCAGGATCTGTTCGCCCGATTGCAGCCGACCACGACGCAG
>JBBQQJ010000033.1:0-17727 GCA_038216165.1 Gemmatimonadales bacterium
CCGAGGCGCTGCGCTTGGCGCGCGAAGTGGCGCAAGCACTCGCCTACGCGCACAAGCGCGGCTACGTGCACCGCGACATCAAACCCGCCAACATCCTGCTCTCCGACGGGCACGCGCTGGTCGCCGACTTCGGGATCGCGCGCGTGATGGAGAGCAGTGGCGAGGCGCTGACCCAGACCGGGCTCGCCATCGGTACGCCGCACTACATGAGCCCGGAACAGGCGGGTGGCGGCGCCGACGTCGACGGCCGTACCGATCTTTACGCCCTCGGCTGCGTGCTCTACGAGATGCTCACCGGCGAGCCGCCGTTCAACGGACCCACGGCGCATGCCGTCCTCTCGCGCAGCCTGACCGAGATGCCGCGTCCGGTGGAGCAGACGCGCACCACGGTCGCGCCCGCGGTGGGCACCGCCGTGATGAAGGCGCTGGCCAAAACGCCGGCCGATCGCTATGCCACCGGCACGGAAATGTCGGCGGCACTCACCGCGGCCGAGGACCAGATGCGGACCGGGTCGGGGGCGGTGGCGGCCCAGGCCGCTCCACGCAGCGGCTGGAAGGCGTGGCAGATGGCCGCCGCGGCCGTGGCCGTGCTCGGTGTGGGTGCCTTGGGTGTCAAGGCGTTCGGTGGTCCATCAGCCCCGGCCGTCGCTCCGATTCGCAGTGTCGCGGTGCTGCCGTTCGAGAACCAAGGCTCGGACGACGACGCCTACTTCGCCGACGGCCTGGTGGACGAGCTCCGTGACCGTCTCGCCCGGCTCGACTCGCTCACGGTCATCGCCTCGGCCAGCGCCGATCAGTATCGCGAGACCGCCAAGACCGCCCCCGAAATCGCCAAAGAGTTGCGGGTGGATCAGGTGCTGATGGGCAAGGTGCGCTGGGCCACCGGCGCCGACGGCCAGCGCCAGGTGCGGGTCACCACCGAGCTGGTCAACGGTACCACGGGCAAGGTCACCTGGCGTGACACCTTCGACGCCGACATGACCAACGCCTTCGAGATTCAGGGCCGCATCGCGACCCGGGTGGCCGGGGCCCTCGGCCTCGCGCTCCGGGCCGATCAGGCGCAGGACCTGGCCGCCCGCCCCACGGAGAACGACGAAGCGTACGACATCTTCATGCGCGCCCAAGCGATCAAGGGCGGCACCCCCGGGGCAGCGAAGGCGCGCGCGGCGCTGTACGAGCAGGCCGTGGCGCTTGACTCCAACTTCGTCTGGGCGTGGGGCAGCCTCGCCTTCAACCTGACCACCGCGTATGCCAACGGCACCCGGGATCCGGTGCTGGGGCAGCGTGCCAAGGAGGCGATGGGGAAGGTGATGCAGCTGGCCCCGGATTCCGCCGGGGCGCATATGATCGCCGCCAGCTATTACACCGACGTGGCCCGTGACCCGGTTGCGGCACGCCGCGAGACCGAGCGGGCCCTGGAGCTGGACCCCAAGAGCATCTGGGCGCTGACCAGCTCGGCCCAGAATGATCTTGACGAGGGCAACTACCGGCCGATGTTCGAGAAGCTCTCCAAGGCGCGGGAACTCAACCCGCGCGCCACCGGAGTGCTCACCAACCTGATCCGGGCCCAGATCTATCTCGGCCAGCTCACCGAGGCGCTTGCCACCAGCGAGGAGCTGATGGCACTCGAGCCAACGGCGTACGACCAGATGCAGTGGGTCGTCCATGCCCATCTCGTCAACGGCGATACCACCGGGGCGCGGCGCGTGGTGCAGGAACTCCTCAAGCGAGTGCCGGCGACCGACTTCGTGACCTACTTCACCGGCTACCAGGAGATGGGCTTCGTGCTTGGGCCCAAGGAGCGCGACCTGCTGTATCGGATGACACCGGCGGCGTTCGACAACGACCGGGCGTGGTGGGGCCAGGCGATCGCGATGACCGCGATGCAGCAGGGCGATGTCGCCCGGGCCCGCGCATTCGCTGATTCGTCGCTGGTCACCGCACAGCAGCAGATCGATGCCAACCCGACCGACCCACAGCTCAGGGTGCTCAATGCCGTGATGCTCGGCTATGTCGGGCGGAAGGCCGACGCGGCGCGTGAGGCGGATCGGGCACTGGCCGACACGGTCGGGTCAAATGCCAACAGCGCCAACTACGTTCTGCAACAGTGGATCCGAACGCAGATGGCGATCGGCGAGACTGGCAAGGCGCTCGATGGACTCGAAGACCTGGTGGGCCGGCAGTACTACGTGACCCGTGGCTACCTGCGCGCCGACCCGATGTTCAAGCCGCTCAAGGGCAACCCACGCTTCGAGGCGCTGGTGGTGGGCGGCATCAACCGGCCGGTGGATTGATGAGCCGCGCCTGCCCGAGTTGTGATCGCGCGCTGGCAGACGATGTCCACTTCTGCCCCAACTGCGGCACGCCCACACCCACGGAACCGGGCGTGCCTGCGCGCACGATGCCGACCGGCGCGTTCGAGGTCTCCAGGGTCCGCACCGCGCTCGCCGATCGCTACAAGATCCTGCGCGTCTTGGGCGAGGGCGGGATGGCCACCGTCTACCTCGCCGAAGACCTCAAGCACAAGCGCGAGGTCGCGGTCAAGGTGATGCGCCCTGAGCTCTCCGAGACACTTGGCGCCGATCGCTTCCTGCGCGAGGTGGAGATCGCCGCCAAGCTCTCGCATCCCAACATCCTCCCGGTCTACGACTCAGGCGCTGCCAGCGGCATCCTCTACTACGTCATGCCGGTGGTCGAGGGCGAATCGCTCCCCGCCCGCATCCGTCGCGAAAAGCAGCTCCCGGTGGAGGAGGCGCTGCGCCTCGCGCGCGAGGTCGCCGAGGCAATGGCCTATGCGCATGCGCGCGGCTTCGTGCATCGTGACATCAAGCCCGCCAACATCCTGCTCAGCGCCGGGCACGCGCTGGTCGCCGACTTCGGCATCGCCCGCGTGATGGAGAGCAGTGGTGAGGCGCTGACCCAGACCGGACTCGCCATCGGCACGCCGCAGTACATGAGCCCCGAGCAGGCGAGCGGTGCCACCGATCTCGATGGCCGCAGCGACATCTACGCGCTGGGCTGCGTGCTCTACGAGATGATCGCCGGTGAGCCGCCGTTCACGGGGCCCACGGTGCAGGCGGTGATCATGCGCAGCATGACCGAGGCACCGCGGCCGCTCGAGCAGACCCGCGCCTCGCTGCCGCCCGCCGTGGGCGCCGTCGTCACCCGCGCCCTCGCCAAGGCCCCAGCCGATCGCTATGCCAATGCGGGTGCGATGGTGACCGCCCTCGTGGCAGCGGAGCGCGACACGCAATCCGGCTTCGTCGCCGCGCCCGCCGCTGGGCGCGGTGGCTTCAAGCCCTGGCAGCTCGGCCTGGCCGCGGCGGCGGTGCTGGCGATTGGTGCGGTCGGCATGAAGGCCGTTGGGGGGGGGACTGGTGGTGCACCCACCGCCACCGCCGCCAAGAGTGTGGCCGTCCTCCCCTTCACCCATCAGGGCACCGATGACGAAGCGTACTTCGCCGAGGGCATCGTGGATGAGCTGCGGGTGCGGCTTGCCCGGCTCGACGAGATGATCGTGACGGCCTCCGCCAGTGCCAACCAGTACCGCGAGACCACCAAGACCGCGCCCGAGATCGCCAGGGAATTGCGCGTGGATCAGGTGCTGATGGGTGGCGTGCGCTGGGTCACCGGACCGGCCGGCACCCGGCAGGTGCGCGTCACCGCGGAGCTGGTGGATGGCCGCACCGGGCAGGTCACCTGGAGCGACAATTTCGACGCCGACGCCGCCGACCCATTCGCCATTCAGGGACGCATTGCGACTCGCGTCGCCACCGCCCTCGGCAAGGTCCTCGGGCAACGCGAGGCGGCCGACCTCGCCGGCCGCCCCACGGAGAATGCCCTCGCCTACGACCTCTATCTCAAGGCGATCGCCAGCACGGGGAATACCAACAGTGAGTCCAGACAGTCCATCGCACTGCTCGAACAGGCGGTGGCGCTGGATTCGAGCTTTGCCCGTGCCTGGGGCCTCCTGAGCATCAGGCTCTCGGCCCTGTATGCCAACGTCTCCCGAGATCCGGTGGCCGGACGCCGGGCGCAAGAAGCGCTCGACCGGACGATGCAACTGGCCAGCGATTCGGGCTGGGCCCACCGAGCCGCGGCCAACTACTACAGATTTGTGGCGCGGGATGAGCCGGCGGCCCGGCAAGCCGTTGACCGCTCCCTCGCCCTCGATCCCAACGACCCCCGGTCGCTCGCGAACTCGGCGAACCTCGACCGGGAAGCCGGACGCCATCAGTTGATGTTCGACAAGCTCTCGCGGGCCCGCGCCATTGACCCGCGCGACCCGGGCATCGTGTCCGACCTGATGCGAGCCCAGATTGCCCTCGGGCAGACCGACGAAGCCGCTGCAACCGCCGAGGAGCTCCTCGCGCTCGAACCGACGAGTCTGTTGCAGATCCAGCGGGCCACGATGGCACACCTCTCCCGGAGTGACACCGCCAGCGCGCGTCGAGTCGTCCGCGAACAACTCGAGCGGATCGCGCCGACCGATCTGGTGACCCAGTTCGCCGGATACAACGAGACGGCGTTCCTCTTGGACCAGCGCGAGCTCGACCTGCTCTTCCGGCTCACGCCGGCAGCGTTCGACAACGACCGCGCCTGGTGGGGGCAATCGCTGGCCACCGCCGCCTACCAGCGGGGCGACCTGCGCCGCGCCCGTGCGTATGCCGATTCGGCCCTCGCCGAGTCACAGCGTCAGAGCAAGGCGAACCCTGAGGATTCCCAGTTGCGGGTGCTGTACGCTGTGGTGCTGGCGTACCTGGGCCGCGAGGCCGATGCGGTGCGCGAGAGCGAACGCGCGCTCCGCGACGCCGAATCCTCCCTGCCGGCAAACAGAAACTACGTCCGCCTTCAGGCGATCCGCACACACATTGCGCTTGACCAACAGGACCGGGCCTTGGAGCTGCTCGAGGAGCAGCTGGCGAGTCAGTCAGACGTGACCCGCGGCTATCTCAAGGCCGACCCGATGTTCGCGCCGCTCAAGGGCAACCCGCGTTTCGAGGCGCTGGTGGTGGGCGGCATCAACCGGCCGATCGACTGAGGCGTCGCCGACTCGGGCGAGAGCGGGCGACCAAGTCACCGCGTGGCGGTTTCCAGGGGGGGGCAGCGCGGCCATGCTCGTGCGCAAACTCCCCAATGCTCTTTCGATGAGGTGGCTGTGCGTCAGCTGCTCGGCGTGATGTTGTTCCTGATTCCGGCGATGGCGCCGGCGCAGAGCACCCGCGCCGATTCCCTCGCGGTCCTCGCGTTCGCCGACTCAGCGCTCGCCCTGATCTCGCGCAACGACTTTGCCGCCGTGAGCACGATGATGCTCCCGGAAGCGATGACCTTCGCCACGCAGGAGGCGGGCGGGCGGTTGCAGGTCCGCGCCAGCACCCGGAGTCAGATGGCGGCTGTCACCTCGATGACCGCCTTTCTGGAGCGGGGGTTTCGCGGGGAAGCCAAGGTGGACGGCCGGATCGCGATGGTCTGGCTTCCCTATGATTTCCATCAGGATGGACACTGGTCGCACTGCGGCGTCGATATCTTCACCCTGATCAAGGGCGACGAGGGCTGGAAGATCGCCAGTCTGGTGTACACCGCGGTGCAGCCCCCTGCCTGCGCAATGCATCCCGCGGGCCCGCCAAAGCGCTAGGCGAGCACGCCCGCACGCGCCTCTGCGCGGGCATACACATACAAGCTGACCCCCACCACCACGACCATGACGTTGACCAGCAACGGCAACGGCTCACCCATCACCTCCATCCCATTGGCAAAGACGTAGTTCCGGACGTGGGTGATCACCATCCCGCACAACGAGATCAGGAACACGGGTGCAGCGAAGCGCGTGCGCAGCAGCAGGAGGATCGACCCGAGCACCCCGCCCCAGACCGACAACGCCCAGGTGGAGGTCATCGCCGCCGGCATCGCGTCGTAGAATGCCACCTGCAACGGCGTGAACTGGGCCATGAAGACGGGGTCACGACTGACGATCATCAGGTAGCCGTGGGCCCCCACGGCATTCCAGAGCAGGGCGAGCACACCGACAATCCAGAGATGGGTCGGTGTCCGCGGGGCGGCCGGGGCAGCATCGGTCATGGCACTCTCGGGTGGTGGGGAGACAGCCCGAAGGATCCCGCACCACGCCGCGGATGGCAAGGGTGACGCCCGCCACCCCTTAAGTTTGACCGGATGCAGGAACCCCTCCCCATCGCGGCTGGCGCCGAACTGGCCGACGCGATCTTCCAGGCGATCATCACCGCCGGCCTCGCCCTCTTTGCGTTGGTGCTTTGGCGGCGCGTACGCGAGCGCTGGTTCGCGTGGTGGGCCGCCGCGTGGGCCCTCTACGTGGTGCGCCTCGGCGCGATCATCACCTTCCTTGCCACCGGCGACCTCATCTGGCTCTTCTGGCACCAGGTGATCACCGGCTGGGTGGCGCTCGCCATCCTCTGGGCTGCCCTGGTCTTCTCGCGAGATGCCGCGTGGCGCCCATGGTACCTCGCCTTCGCCATCCTGCCCTTCGGCTGGGCCTGGATCGCGGTCAACTCGCTCGACCGCTTCCTCCTCGTCGCCGTGCCGATGGTGCTGCTGATCTCCGGCGTGACGCTCTATACCGGCTGGGTGTTCTGGCAGCACGCGCGCCGCACGCATTCGGGGGGGGCACGCTTCGTCGCGGTGGCGCTGCTGCTCTGGGGGCTCCACCACCTCGACTACCCGTTCCTCCGGGCCCGCGGGGCGTGGCAGCCATGGGGCTACTATCTCGACATCGTCTTCGAGCTGGCCGTGGGTGTCGGCTTCGGGTTGATGGTCCTCTCCGACCTCGCCAGTCGCCTCGCCGCGCGCACCGACGAGCTCGCCCGCCTGCAATCGCGCATGGTGACCCAACATGAGGCCGAGCGGCGCCGGCTCTCGCGTGAGCTCCACGACGAGACGGCCCAGACCCTCTCTGTCGTGAAGCTGGAGATCGGGATGCTGCGCGAAGGGGCTGCCCCAGAGGCGATCGGTCGACTGGATCATCTCCTCGGCCTCGTGGACGGGGGGATCCGGGGCATCCGCCGTGTGATGAACGACCTCCGCCCCGCCCTCCTCGACGATCTCGGTCTCGCCGCCGCCATTCACTCGCTCGCCAACGATGTCGGCGAGCGCAGCACCCTCGAGGTCACCACCCGGCTTGACGATCCGACACCACGACCGTCCGCCGACGCCGAGCTCGCCCTCTTCCGCGCCGCCCAGGAGGCGCTCGCCAACGTGGTGCGCCACGCCGAGGCCTCGCACGTCACCATTCAGTTGGGGCAGCACGAGCGGGTGATCCGCCTCGTGGTGCGCGACGATGGCCACGGGCTGGCGCAGGACCTCGACCTCGCCGCCCTCGAACGCCAGGGCCACCTCGGCCTCGCCGGCATGCGCGAGCGGATCACCGCCCTTGGCGGGTCGGTGCGGATCTCCTCCGAGGAGGGCGTCGTCGTGGTGGTGGAGGTGCCGGTAGGGGAGGGCGGGGGCCGGGGGTGAACCCGGCACGGGACCGATGGGGACCCACGAACCCCGGACAAAAGCACACCCAACTTGTTGAAATGTATTAGTTTACGAGATGACACCTTCCTCGATACACCACGAAGAAAAGCCGAACATAGTCCACTGACTCACTGAATCTCCAACGAAAGGATGCTCCCATGGAGCCCCTCGTCACCCAACCGGGCAGCGACCTCGACGCCATCATGGCACATAGTAGCGAGCACTGCGTGTCGATCTTCCTGCCGACGCACCGGTCAGGGTCCGGCACTGCACAGGACCCCATCCGCCTCAAGAACCTGATCCGCACCGCCGACGACCGCCTCGAGGAACGCGGCGTGCGTCAGGACGATCGGAAAGCCCTCCTCGCTCCCGCCCGGGCTCGGCTGGAGGACACCGACTTCTGGCAGCATCAGGCCGACGGACTCGCGTTCTTCCTCGCGCCCGAGGTGACCCACGAGATGCGGCTCCCGATCGCGTTCGAGGAATTGGTGGTGGTGGGCCGCTGGTTCGAAGTGAAGCCGTTGTTGCCGTTGCTGGCCAGTGATGGACAATTCTACGTCCTCGCGCTGAGCCAGGGGAGCAACCATCTGTTGCGTGCCACACGGCATGCCGTGAGCCGCGTCGACGTGCCGGACGCTCCGGCATCGCTCGAGGATGCGCTCCGGTTTGACGACCCGGAGCGGCAGCTGCAGTTCCACAGCGGCACCGCCTCGCCGCCGGGGCAAGGCACCCGTCGTGCCGCGATGTATCACGGCCAGGGAGGCGGGGCAGATGAGCGGACGACCGACATGCTGCGATACTGCCAACAGGTTGAGGCGGGCGTGACCCGGGTGCTGGCGGGCGGGACCGCACCGCTGGTCATCGTGGCCTTGGAGACCCTGCAGGCCACGTACCGCGAGGCGAACAGCTATCCGCACCTGCTCGAGCAGGGGGTCAGCCACAACCCGGACGACCTCGATGACGACGCCCTGCACGACCTGACCTCGAAGGTGGTGGAGCCCGTGCTGCGACAGTCGCTGGACGCCGCCCGTGAGCGCTTCCGCGCCGCACACGGGACCAGCGGCGCGGCCGACGGGCTCGCCGACGTCCTGCCGATGGCGTGGCAGGGTCGCGTCGCAACGGTCTTCCTCGCAAAGGGCGAGCACCAACGTGGGCGCTACGACCCCGAGGGCGAGACGCTCATCCTCGCGTCCGCCGATGATCAGCCGGCCGACGACGCCCGCGATCTTCTCGACCTCGTGGCGCGTCGCACCCTGTTGCATGGCGGCACGGTGCATCTCCTGCCGCAGGACGAGATGCCGTCACCGGCCCCGGTGAGTGCGGTGCTCCGCTTCTAGGCGAGGAAGTCGCCCCACGCGGGATCCCGCGTGGGGCAGTCGCGCCCCCTTTCACCTTGCACCCTGTACCTTTGGTTGTTGCCGTTCCCCGTTCCCCGTTCACCAACCAGGCTCCCCGCATGTCCCAGATCCGTGTTGCCGTCATTGATGATCACGCCGTGGTGCGCGAGGGGATCCGGCGCGTCCTTGAGGGCGAGCCGGGCGTGGTCATCGTGGGCGAAGGGAAAGACGCCACCGAAGCGCTGGCGCTCGTGGCCCAGGGGAATGTGGACGTCCTGGTGATTGATGTCGCGATGCCGGGCCGCACCGGGATCGAGGTCGCCGCCGAGCTGCAGCGGCGCGGCGATCCGGTGCGTGTGATGGTGCTCTCGATGTACGATCAGCCCGAGTACGTGCTCGAGAGCGTCAAGGCGGGGGCGCGGGGCTACCTCCTCAAGGATTCGCCACCGGCAGAACTCCGCAAGGCGGTGCGCGCGATCCATGAGGGCGGGCAGTATTTTCCACCGGCCGTGGCCGCCCGGCTCACCGATGCGGTACGCCGCGAGGCCCCCGCCAAGCAGACCGACGTCCTCACGCCGCGCGAGCGCGAGGTGATTTCGGGCATCGCCGCCGGCGAGACCAACAAACAGATCGCTGCGCGGCTCGGCATCTCCCACCGCACCGTGGAGACGCACCGCGAGTCCCTGATGTCCAAGCTCGATGTCCGCACCGTCGCCGGCCTCACCAAGCTGGCGCTGGAGGAAGGGCTGTAGCACGCCGTAGCACCCCGCCCCCGTTCGCCCTCGTCCTGTCCTGCCCTGAGGAGATCCCATGCGATCCGTCCTGCCCGCGCTCGTCCTCGCCCTCCTGCCCACATTGCTGCCCGCGCAGGATCCTGGTACGGCCGTGGTGGACTTCGACCAGAAACGTGGTGGCAGCGAGAACATGACCCGCCTCGCGCACGTCGAGAACAACCCCGGCCCGTGGAAGGCCGCCGATATCGAGCTCGAGCAGGACCCGCAGCGTCCCTACGCATACGTCTCGGGCTTCGTCAACTACAACTTCCAGATCTATGACCTGCGCACCCCCGCGAGCCCACGCAAGGTGTACGAGTGGACCATCGAGGATGCCGAGCTGCATCGCGGCATCGGCGCGATGGACGGCAAGTACTTCAAGACCGGTGGACGCTACTACTACATCCAGTCGTTCCAGTTCGCGCAGGGGAGTCCCGATCAGGATCTCGGCGCGGTGATCTTTGATGTGACGGGGCTGCCGAATGCCGCCTCCGTGCGGGAAGTGGCCAGGATCCGGTATGCGCCCTCACCCGGTGGATTCCACAACATCTTTGCCTACAAGCACTCCAGTGGTCGGGCGCTGCTTTTCACGACGATCGGCGGAGACCGCGCCCTCATGTGGGATCTCGACAAGGTCATCGCCGGCGCGCCAGAGGACACCTGGCTGGTCGGCAACGTGCCGAACCCCACGCCGATGCGGCAAATCGGTGCGAGCGGGTACCACGATTTCTATGTGGGATTCGACCCCGCCACCCACACCGACAAGTTCTACGGCGCGGGCCTCGGCGGCTACAGCACCTGGGACGTGACCAACCCCGCCGCACCACAGTTGCTCTTCACCATCACCTCCCTCGGCCTCGACCTGGCGCACACCTTCACGCCGTCGCCCGATGGACGGTATGCCGTCACCGAGACGGAATATCAGTACACGCCGCTCCGCATCTGGGACCTCCAGGATGGCCAGAGCGGACGCACCCAGAACATCGACCAGCCGATCAGCGCCTGGGCCTCGGATTGGCGCACCCTGCCCCACAACCATGAGGTGCGCTGGCCGTACGTGTTCGTCTCGGGGTATGAGGATGGCCTGCAGGTGTTCAACCTCAAGGACCCCATGCATCCGGTCACCGAGGGACGCTGGTACACCTGCCAGTGCGAACACGGGAAGGGATTCGGTGGCAACCAGGAATCCGGCTGGCAGGGCGGGCCCAGCGTGATGCAGGGCGCCTTCGGCGTGGATGTGCGCAATCACGACGGCCTCGTGGTGATCTCCGACATGCGCACCGGACTGTGGACCTTCCGGATGGCGGGCTTCGAGGGGTGGCAGGGGAAGGACCACGGCATGCCGAACATTTCCAGCGTGCAGGACTGGGACAACGGGCCGGAACGGAGCCGTCCGGTTCCGTGAGGACCCTCGCACTCAGCGGATTGCTGTTGTTGGGGGGGGGAGGGCCGTATGACGTCCTGCTCCTCCCGACCCGCGCGGCCCCCGAGGCCGGGGGCCAGGCGCGCCTGCAGTATGCGGACTCTCCCTTCGGGGTGGCCGTCACCGCAGAGGGGGTGGCGCGCTGGACCGTCCGCTTCACGGTGCACGGGCTGCCACCGGCGGCAACGCTGGACGGCGCGCAGGGCTATGTCGCCTGGGCGGCGTCGCCCGACCTCGCCGAGTGGGACCGCCTCGGCACCCTGACCAACGGGACCACCACCCTCGGTCATGTGGCGCGCAACAAGTTCCTCGTGATCGTCACCGCCGAGCCCGAGACGCTCGCCACTGCCCGCCGCGGTCGCACCGTCCTCTCCGGACGTTCGCCCTCGTCCTGGATGCAGTCGCTCCTCACCCATCCGCTGTTTCGCGGCATTCCGCCGGGGTGAGTGCCATGCGACGGATACTCCTGGTGACCCTGCTTGTGGCCGCCCCACTCGCTGCGCAGGATCCCGGTGCCCACGATCACGGCAGCCACGGTGGCGGCATGCGCATCCCGATGCCGCCAAACATGGTGATGCTCCCCGGGCTCGCCACCGAGCAGCCGCAGGGGCGCCCCTTCCTGCCGGGGGCGGGGATTGATCTCCGGACGCTTCCGGAAGTGCTGCCGAGCCAGACGGTGCGCCTGGCCACGGGAGACACACTCGACCTGACCGCCACCCTCGTCCGCCGCACCATTAATGGCCGCTCATTCGCCGCCTACGGCTACAACGGCATGATTCCCGGGCCGCTGATTCGCGTGGAGCAGGCGGCGACGATCGTGGTGCGCTTCCGCAATGCCATCGACCTGCCGAGCACGGTGCACTGGCACGGACTGCGCCTCGACGAGCGCTTCGATGGCGTGCCGCACCTGACTCAGGCACCGGTGCCGGTCGGCGGCGCATTCAGCTACGAACTGCGTTTTCCGGACGCCGGCGTGTACTGGTACCACCCACACGTGCGCGAGGACATCCAGCAGGCGATGGGATTGATCGGCAACATCCTGGTCGATGCCCCGCAGGACGACTACTACGCCCCGGTCAATCGCGAGGTCTCGCTGATGCTGAGCGACCTCCTGATCAACACCGACACGTTGATCCCGTTCGGCGCCGATGCGGTGGACTTCGCGCTCATGGGACGCCTCGGCAACGTGCTGCTCGTCAACGGAGAACCGGACTGGCAACTGACGGTCGATCGCGGCGAGGTCGTGCGCCTCTACCTCACGAACGCCGCCAACTCGCGCACCTGGAACCTGTCGATCCCCGGGGCCCGCATGAAGGTGGTCGCCACCGACGTGGGCAAATTCGAGCGCGAGGCGTGGGTGGAGAGCGTCGTGATCGCGCCGGCCGAGCGGTATGCCATTGAAGTGCGCTTCACGGGCCCGGGACGCATGGCGCTCGTGAATGCGGTGCAGGCGATCAACCACTTCAGTGGCGAATTCGATGCCCGGGTCGACACCCTCGGCCATGTCACGGTGCGTGATCGCGTGGTGGAGATCGACCATGGCGAGGCGTTCGCGCAGCTCCGCACCAACGCCGATGTTGCCGCCGACCTGGCGCCCTTCCGCGCCGCGTTCGACCGCGATCCCGATTTCCGGCTTCGACTGACGATGCGGGCCCGCGGCCTGCCGCTCACCACCGTGCAGTTCATGAACGTGGACACCGCCTACAAGGCCCCCGTGGAGTGGGCCGACGCGATGCCACTGATGAACTGGCTCTCGAACAGCACGCAGGTGACCTGGGTGCTCCGCGATGACGCCACCGGGCTGGAGAACATGGACATCGGCTGGCGTGTGCCCCGCGGCAGCGTGGTGACGATCCGGATCTTCAACGACCCGAAGTCATTCCACCCGATGCAGCACCCCATTCACCTGCACGGCCAACGGATGCTCGTCCTGGAGCGGGACGGCGTGCGGAATCCCAACATGGCGTGGAAGGACGTGGTCCTCATCCCCGTGGGGAGCACGGTGGACCTGCTCGTCGACGCGTCGAACCCCGGCACATGGATGCTGCACTGCCACATCGCCGAGCATCTCGGGGCCGGGATGATGGCAGTCCTGAAGGTGGAGTAGGGCGTCGCGCAAACGCCCACGCCCTACTTCACATACACCGTCTTGGCATTCTGGAATTCCAGCAGCCCGTGCCGGGCCAACTCACGGCCGTAGCCACTCTCCTTGATGCCACCAAACGGCAGCCGCGGATCGCTCCGCACGAACGTGTTCACGAAGCACGCCCCCGCCTCGAGCTGGTCAGCGGCGATCCGCTCCCCGCGAGCATGATTGGCGGTGAACACCGCCGCCCCGAGGCCATAGATGGAGTCGTTGGCCACCTTGATCGCCGCCTTGGTGTCCTTGACCGGGATGATCGCCGCCACCGGGCCGAACAACTCCTCCGTGTAGGCCGCCATCCCGCGCTTCACGTCGGTAAGCACCGTCGGGGGGTAGAAGGCGCCAGGGCCAGGCGGCACCGTGCCACCGAGGAGCAACCGGGCTCCCTTCGCCACGCTCGCCTCCACCTGAGCATGGAGTTCGTCGCGCAGGTCGGTCCGGGCCTGGGGCCCGACGGTGGTCGCCTCCAGCAGGGGATCACCGACCGTCGCTCGACGCATCCGGTCGACCAGCTGCCGTTCAAACGCATCGCGCTGCGACGCGACGACGACGAACCGCTTGGCAGCGATGCAACTCTGGCCGGAGTTGAGCAACCGGCTCGTGGCGCAGGCCTCGACCGCCTCGTCGAGATCGGCGTCCTCAAGGATCAGGTAGGGATCGCTCCCCCCCAGTTCGAGGACGCACTTCTTGAGTTGGGCCCCGGCCTCTTTGGCGACGGCCTTTCCCGCCCGGGTGCTGCCGGTGAGGGTCACGGCCGCCACCGCCCGGTGGCGAATCACCGCCTTCGACTGCTGATGCGAGATCAGCAATGTCCGGAACAGCCCCGCGGGGAACCCCGCCTCACGGAAGATCTCCTCGATGGCCAGCGCAGAGCCCGGGACGTTGGCCGCATGCTTGAGCAGCCCCGCGTTGCCGCCCATCAAGGCCGGGGCCGCAAAGCGGAACACCTGCCAGAGCGGGAAATTCCATGGCATCACTGCAAAAATGATTCCCAGCGGCCGGTAGGCGACATAGCTGCGGGTGGCATCGGTCACGATCATCTCCGACTCGAGAAAGCGCTCCGCGTGCTCCGCGTAATACTCACAGACCCACGCACACTTCTCCACTTCACTGCGCCCCTGCGCGACGGGCTTCCCCATCTCGCGCGCCATCAGTTGCGCGAGCGCATCTGCACGCGAGCGGAGGATGCGCGCAGCGCCGTGCATCCGTGCAGCCCGTACCGCGAAGGGCACCGTTTGCCAACCGACCCAGGCCTTCTGGGTCTCGGCGATCGCCCGGCGCAGCTCAGCGTTGGTGAGTTCCTCGTGGCGGGCGATCGTCTCGCCGGTGGCGGGGTTGATGGCAACGTGACTCATGCTTCAGTCCTTTCAGGCATCGGGCCGGCGAAGGACAGGTCGATCGCCGCCTCGTGGAAGTGTCCCATCGTCTGGGTCAGTACCGCCCCCGGCCAGCGGAGCGCCATGCTCAAGGTCGTCGGTTCGTACACCGCGGTGTAGAGTGTCCCCCAGCCACGGTGCACCGGTGAGGTGTGTAGCGGCGGCTCGAGAAAGCGCTGCACGAATCGCGCAGCGTCCTCGCTGGGATCATCGAGCCGAGCCCGGAGCACGCGCTCCCGACCAATCGTGCCGGTGGCGAGAGCATAGGCCCCCCATTCGACCACCCGCTGGTGGTTCGTGGCCACACTGCGGTGGGTCACCGCCCCCGGCCAACTCGACGAGCCGGTCGTAGATCGGGCCAAGCTCGGGCATGTGCGTGCGGAGCGCCGTCGACGCCGTCAGGTACGACGGACGCGCCGCGTCACCCTCGCGGAGAAACCACCGCGTGTACCCCGGCTCCAGCCGGTGGAACACCTCGGTCCACCGCGTCCCCGGGGCGCCTTCCTCGATGGCCTGCAGGGTACGGTGCACCGTACCACTAGAGGAGCTTGAAATGGCCCACCTCGGCCACCGTGGTGGCGACCGGCGCGTTCAGCTCCGTGAGCGGCGTACTCGCGTAGGCCGCGTGGATCGCCTCAATCCAGGCCCGCCCCCGCTCGTTGAGCTGGTGGTCCTCAGTCATCAACCGGCCCGGTGTGATCAGGGCGAGATGACCCTTATTCGTGCAGTAGTAGTATTCAGAACTACCCCCAAATCCCGCAACTGACGCGGCGGGCCACCGAGGGGGGCCCCCCCAATGGCTGACTACAACTCAGCGATGACCGGAGCGTGCGGAGGTCGTCTTGGGCGTGACGGTCTGCTTGCTCTGGATGGTCGCGGCACCCGGCTTGGCACCGGGCGTGGCCTTCGTCTTCCCCGGGGCCGGCTTGGCCGCGAAGTCGGGAATGTCGGATTTCTTTTTCTTTCCCATCGGTCTGGTCTCTGTCTTCCAGTTGATATGATATGCGCACCACCCCAAGGGCAGTGTACCACGAAATATAGGGGGATCACCCGACCGCTGGAGCACCCGAGATGATGAGACGCTCGCTCATCGTGAGGCCTTCGCATTCGCGATCCAGTGCCTCATACGCCGCGGCATGCTTCTGCCGGAAGACGATCCATGCCGCCTCCGACTCCCACCGGTCGATCGTGCGCCAGGCCCCCGGTACATCCGGGCTCGGCACGAGGTCGGTGCCGAGGTAGCCGAGGGCCCGACCGAATAACCGCACCCACTCGCCGTCCGATCCGTAGATCCGCGCAAAGGCCACTTCCTGCCGCGGGGCCGGGATGAATTCCCAGATGCGGAGGAACGGCGGTTCAGTCGGCAAGGTCATAGGTCACAGGTCACAGGTCGTAGGTGGCAACTCACCAGCCGGCAGCTGCCGGCGCTGAGCGTAATCGAAGGGTCAACCGCCGGTCGTTGGGTGCTGTCCCTGGTGAAACGCCCAGCACGGCTGGACGGTCATGGACACGACGTCGTCGCGCGTGATCGCGGCGATTCAGGAGCTGCACCGAATATATGTCGCATGATGCAGGTGAGCTCCGTGCGTGCCCACAAGCCCGGATCCCTCCCTGCGCTCACGATGACGGGGGTTGCAGGGCCGGCGGTTGACACCGCCGGCTGAAGCCACGCATGGCGGTTCTCCGTAGTGCCCCGGAGCCGTTCCCCGCACCATTCCGACTGACGCATTGTCGGCGATGCGTGAAGCTTTCACGTCATGACCGCCATCCTTCCTCAGGCGCCCACCCACGAGCCCACCACGCCGACCGCGGAAGACTCTCCGCGCGCCAGGACCGGCATCGTCATGCTCAACATGGGCGGTCCCGCCACGCTTGACGAGGTGGAGCCGTTTCTGCTCCGCCTCTTCGCCGACCGCGAGATCATCACGCTGCCGGTGCAGGACTGGCTCGGCCCGTTCATCGCCAGGCGTCGCGCGCCCAAGGTGCGCAAGCTCTATGACGCCATCGGCGGCGGGTCGCCAATCCGCACCTGGACGGAAGCGCAGGGCGCGGCAATGTGCGCCCGTCTCGACGTGCTGCACCCGGAACAGGCGCCGCACAAATTCTATATCGCCTTCCGCTACACCACGCCGTTCGCCGACGACGCGCTGCACGAGATGGCTGCCGACGGCGTGGAGCGCGCGATTGCCTTCACGCAGTATCCGCAGTGGAGCTGTACCACCACCGGGTCATCGCTCAATGATCTGTGGCGCGCGGTGGAGCGCACCGGTCTCGCGGATCGCTTCGACTGGTCAATCATCGATCGCTGGTACGACAACCCGGGCTTCCACGACGCGATGGCCGAACGGGTGCGCGAAGGGCTGGCGCAATACCCCGCCGAGGAGCGCGACCAGGTGTTGCTCCTCTTCTCCGCGCACTCGATTCCGGCCTATGTGGTCGAGCGGGGCGATGCGTATCCGCAGGAAGTCGCGGCCTCGGTCGAGGCGGTGATGCAGCGGTTGGGGCACCAGCATCCGTTCCTGCTCACCTGGCAGAGCGAGGTGGGGCCGCTGCAATGGCTCGGTCCCAGCACCGAGGCGACCATCAAGCGACTTGCCCGGAACGGGACCACGAATGCCCTGGTCGTCGCGATTGCATTCACGAGCGATCACATCGAGACGTTGTCGGAGCTCGACATCGAGTATGGGGAGCTGGCGCACTCACTCGGGATGACGGGCTACAAGCGCGCGCCGGCCCTGAATGACCTGCCGACCTTCACCGATGCCCTGGCCGACGTGGTCTCGCGCCACTGCACCAGCGGCGAGCGCCATTCGGCGCGCTATGAGATGCGCTGCCCCGGCTGCACCAATGCGGCGTGTCGGGGAGTGCCGGCGGCGCGGGCCGATCGCAGCAGCATCCCGCCGGCGGTGTCAACCGCCGGTGCTCGCTGGGCGCCGCTGCGCGGCGCGGGTGAGGGGTGAGGGGGACAATTGGGCCCGTCGGAGAGATCCTCTCGCCATGTTGGCCCCGTGTTCCCCCTCACCCCACACCCCACACCCCACACCCCCCACCCCCCACCCCACAACCCCATACCCCCACAACCCAACAACCCACAAAAAACCCAAAAAAAACCGCCCCCCCACCGCCCAGATAAAAACCCCCCCCCCAACCCGCAATACAAGGGGACCAATCGGGGGGGGCCGGG
>JBBQQJ010000034.1:0-17469 GCA_038216165.1 Gemmatimonadales bacterium
CATCCGCATGGCGCGCTGCGCTCCCTCGCCTTCGGGCGCGGGCGCACTCATGTGGTAGGCATCGCCCGAGAGGCCATACCCGAGCACCTCACCGAAAATGGTGGCCCCCCGGCGCTCGGCATGCTCAAGTGACTCGAGAATCACCACCGCGCCGCCGTCGCCGAGGACGAAGCCATCGCGGTCCTTGTCGAACGGCCGCGACGCCCGCATCGGATCATCGTTGCGGGTCGACATCGCCTTCATGTTGGCGAAGGCGGCCACCGTCAGGCCGGTGATGGCGGCCTCGGAGCCGCCGGTGACCATGGCGTCGGCCATGCCCTCGCGAATCATCCGATAGCTCTCGCCGATGGCATGGGCCGACGATGCGCACGCGGAGACCGGGGCAAAATTCGGCCCCTGGAAGCCATAGCGGATGGAGACCAGGCCGGCCGACATGTTGGGGATGAACATCGGCACGAAGAACGGAGAGACGCGGTCGGGCCCATGCTGGATGAACGCGGCGCAGTTGTCCTGGAAGGTCTGCATTCCGCCGATGCCACTGCCCAGCACCACGCCCACGCGGGTCATGTCGGTGGCCGCGGTATCGAGGCCCGACTGGACCACCGCCTGGTGGGCGGCGCCGATCGCGTATTGCGCAAAGAGGTCGTAGCGGCGCGACTCCTTGCGATCGATGTACAGCTGCGGGTCGAACCCCTTTACCTCACAGGCAAACCGCACCTGTTGGTTGCTGGCATCGAACTTCGTGATGGGCGCCGCGCCGGACGTGCCGGCGAGCAGGTTGTTCCAGGTCTCGTCCACCGTGAGCCCCACCGGGGTCACCAGGCCGAGGCCGGTCACGACGACGCGGCGCGTCACGTCACGAACCCAGCTTCTCGCCGAGGTACTTCAGGGCATCCCCCACCGTGCGAAGCTTCTCGGCCTCCTCATCGGGGATGTCGATGTCGAACTCCTTCTCGAAGGCCATGACGAGTTCCACGGTGTCGAGCGAGTCGGCCCCGAGATCTTCCATGAACGAGGCGCCTTCGGTGAGCTTCTCGCGCTCCACACCGAGTTCCTCGACAATGATGTCCTTGACCTTCTCCGCCACGTCGCTCATGTGATGCCCCTGAATGTTGGTGATACTGGTGGGTCGTGCTTACCCGGTCATGCCGCCGTCCACCACGAGAACCTGCCCCGTGATGTAGGCACCGAGATCGGATGCCAGAAAGAGTACTGCGCCTGCGATGTCCGCCGGTGCGCCAAGGCGCCCGAGCGGGATCGACTCCAATAATGCCGTCCGGGCCGCCTCGGGCAAGGCGGCCGTCATGTCCGTGTCGATAAAGCCCGGTGCCACGCAGTTGGCGAGGATACCGCGGGTGGCATACTCCTTCGCGACCGACTTGGTGAAGCCGATCAGTCCGGCCTGGCTGGCCGCATAGTTGGCCTGCCCCTTGTTGCCGGTCAGCCCCACCACGCTGGTGAGGTTGATGATCCGACCGCTGCGGCGCTTCATCATCCCCTTGATCACGGCCTGGGTGGCCACGAAGGCCCCGGTGAGGTTGGCCGCCAGGACGGCGTCCCACTCCTCCTGCCCGAGCCGGAGGAGGAGGTTGTCGCGGGTGATCCCGGCATTGTTCACGAGGATGTCGACCGCGCCGAACTCCGCCTCCGCCTCGGCCAGTGCCGCACGAATGGTGTCGGGGACGCTGACGTCGCACTCGAATCCACGGGCCCGCTCGCCGACCTCGCTGGCCACGCGCTCCGCGGTCTCCCGCGACCGGCCGACGATGGCGACGGAGGCGCCCGCGGCATGGAGCGCATCGGCCACCGCGCGGCCAATACCGCGCGTGCTGCCGGTGATGAAGGCAACGCGGCCGGTGAGGTCGATGGTCATGCTCATCCGGCCAGGAACTCCTCGATGTCATCGGCCGTCGCGAGCGAACGACACTGCGCCTCGGGCGCGATCTTCCGCAGCAGCCCGGTCAGGACAGTACCGGGCCCGATCTCGAGCCAGCGCACGTCGGGATGGCGCCCCGCCAAGCGTTGCATCGACTCGACCCAGCGCACCGGCGCGGTGAGCTGCTCGCCCAGGAGACGGACGGCATCGCGGCGATCATGGGCGAAGTCTGCGGTGGCGTTGGCCACCACGGGGAACGCCGGCTCGCCGAACGGTGCGACGCCGAGGGCCTCGCGGAGGCCGGCAACCGCCGGTTGCATCAACGGGGAGTGGAAGGCGCCGCTCACCTTGAGCGGGAGGACCCGCTTGGCACCGGCCACCTTGCAGAGCGCGCCCGCGCGCTCGACGGCGCCGGGGTCACCACTGATGACGGTCTGATCCGGGGAGTTGAGGTTGGCGGCCACCACCACGCCGTCGCCGGCGGCCGTCGCGCCGACGCAGCTCGCCTCCACCTCGGCCGTCCCGAGCCCGAGCACCGCCGCCATGGCGCCGGGTCGCGACTTGCCTGCCTCGTACATGAGGGCGCCGCGGCGGCGGACCAGGCGGGCGGCATCGGCGGCATCGAGGGCCCCGGTGGCCACCCAGGCGGAGTACTCCCCGAGCGAGTGGCCGGCAGCCGCCACCACGTCACCGAGATGGGGGCCGAGGACCTTGAGGATCGCTGCACTGTGCGCCAGAATCGCTGGCTGGGCGTTGTGCGTGAGCGTCAGCTCCTCGTCCGGCCCCTCCGCCATGAGTTGGCTCAGCGGCGCGTCAAGTGCATCGTCGATGCGCGCCAGTTCGTCGGCGGCGACCGGGAAGCGCTCCGCAATGTCGCGGGCCATCCCGACCTTCTGGGCGCCCTGCCCCGGGAAGAGCAGGATGGTCACCACCGGAGCACCACGCTGCCCCAGGTGAATCCCGCCCCGAAGGCCACCAGCATGACAATCATGCCGGGCTTCAGCCGTCCCTCCGCCTCGGCCTGCGCGAGGGCGAGGGGGATGCTCGCCGACGATGTGTTACCGTACCGATCGAGGTTGACCATCACCTTCTCCGTCGGGATGCCCGCGTGCTTGGCGGTGGCATCGATGATCCGGAGATTCGCCTGGTGAGGGACCAGGAGGTCAATGCTGCCCGGAGGCAGCCCGGCCCGGCGCAGCGCCTCGTCGGTGCTCCGGCTCATGGCCAGCACCGCGGCCTTGAAGACCTCCCGGCCGGCCATCCGCATGAGGTGGCGCTTGTCGGCGAGAATCTCCGGATTCATCGGCTCGCGTGAGCCGCCGGACGGGATGTAGAGCAGCTCGGCCAGATCCCCATCGGCGCCGAGATACGTCGCCAGCATCCCCTGCGTGCTTCCCTCGGGGACCCGACGCAGGATCCCCGCTCCTGCCCCGTCGCCGAACAGGATGGCCGTCCCACGATCCGCATAGTCGGTGATCGAGGAGAGTTTTTCCGCCCCGATGACGAGAATCGTGTCGCCTTGCCCCGTCGCCATCAGCCCCTCGGCGACGGTGAGCGCATACACCCAGCCGGGGCACGCCGCCACCAGGTCGAAGGCCCACGCCTTCTTGGCCCCCAGGGCCGACTGCAGGTCGCAGGCGGCCGACGGCAGGCGGCGATCGGGGGTCACGGTCGCAAAGACGATCCCGTCGAGGTCCGCGGCCGTCACGCCGGCACGGTCCATCGCCTGACGGGCCGCGACCAGCGTGTAATCGAGGAGCGCCTCGTCCGGCCCCGCGATGCGTCGCTCGCGGATCCCGGTGCGTTCCACGATCCACGCATCGGTGGTGTCGAGGGTGCGCTCGAGGTCGGCGTTGGTCAGCACCCCCTTGGGGGCTGCGGAGCCGATGCCGGCGAGATAGGCGATCGGGCGAGAGCGGCTCATGCGGACTCCTGCGCCTCGCGGAGGGCGAACTCCGCGGCGATGTGCTCGCTCAAGCCGCCCCGCACCGATTCGATCGCCTTGCGAATGGCGTTCTTGATGGCCGCCGGGGACGAGGAGCCGTGGCAGATGATCGGCACGCCGCGGACGCCGAGCAGCGGCGCGCCGCCGTATTCCGAGTAGTCGAGGAAGCGCAGCAGCGGCTTCATCTCCGGGCTCGTGAGCAGGTTCGGACTCTCGCGCTGCAGCAGGCCAAAGACCAAGCGTCCCATCGACTCGTAGAACTTGAGGACCACGTTGCCAACGAAGCCGTCGCAGACCACCACATCAATGTGGCCATGCACCGGGTGCGGGACCACGATGTCCCGGCCCTCGATGTTGCCGACGTAATTGAGTTGGGGATTTGTCTTGAGCGCCTGATGCACCTCGCGCACGACCGCGGTCCCCTTCTCGTCCTCCTCGCCGACATTGAGGAGGCCCACCTTGGGGCTCGGGCGGCCAATGACGTCGCGCATATAGACGCTGCCGAGGAAGGCAAAATTGACCAGTTCCTTGGCGGTGCACTCCACATTGGCGCCGGAGTCGAGCACCAGCACGAAGCCGTCGGGGGCCGGGAAGGCGGAGGCGACCGTGGCGCGATCCACGCCGTCATGCAGCCCGAGGAGGACCGTCGCACCGGCCAGGATCGCGCCGGTGTTGCCGGCCGAGACGAAGGCATCGGCCTTGCCGTCCCGATGCAAGGAGAGCCCGACCACCAAGGAGGAGTCGGGCTTCTTGCGGACCGCCTGCAACGGCTTCTCGCCCATGCCGATGACGTCGGAGGCGGGGACGACCTCGATCCTCGCGCGATCGAGGTCAGGGTGTCGAGCAAGCTCAGCCTCGATCGCGTCGGGCCGCCCCACCAACAGGAGGGTGACGTCCGCGTCGAACTCGTTCAGGGCGAGCGCCGCGCCAGCCACTTCGGCCGCCGGTGCGTTGTCTCCGCCCATCGCGTCCAGCGCGACGCGGATCACGGCCTAGTTGTCCTCGACCTCGAGGCGCTTCTTGCCGGCATAATAGCCGCAGGAACCGCAGACCCGGTGCGGCAGGCGCGGCGCGCTGCAACGCGGGCAGGCCTGAGTCGGCATCCCTTGGGCGGTGTGGTGCCCGCGGCGGAGCCGCTTGCGGGACTTGGAGAGTTTGCGCTTCGGTACGGCCATCGGTGCCTCAACTGGTCGAGCCGGCGGACGTGCATGCGCACGGCCCGGCGTTCAAGTCCGCGCCACATGCGGCGCAGAGTCCCTGACAATCGGGTCGGCACAACGGAAAGGCCGACACGCGCAGAGCAACTTCCTCCCGGACCGCCGTCGCCAGGTCGAGCACGACGGCATGGGCCGGCACTTCGTAAACCGACGGATCCTCGAGCAGGTCGGGATCCGAGGAGAACAGGACGTCCACATCGTCCTCGATCGTCTCTTCCACCGGCGCGAGGCAACGGCGACATTCGCCGGCCACCACCGTACGCAGGTGGGCGTGCCAGCGGAAGCTCTCCCCCGCCGCCGGGCCCAATTGCCCCGACACCTCGATCGGTGCCACGAACGTCGTGGTCAGTCCTGCCAGCGCGGGATCGTCAGCGGCCACGGTACCAATCGTCGGCACCGCTCCGGCCGCAATCTCCCGAATATCAACACGAAGCATAGCCCTCAAAGCTACCCGGTCGGGCCAGCTGCGGTCAAGCGGCCCCGAGGAGAGCTAACTCACGCTCCGGGAAGAAGAAAGCGATTTCCCGGGCGGCGTTCTCATCGCTGTCGGATCCATGCACCGCGTTGCGGCCCTTGGACTCGGCGAACGCCTTGCGGATCGTCCCCTCGGCCGCCTCGGCCGGGTCGGTGGCCCCGATGGCGGTCCGCCAGGCGGCGACGGCATCGGGCGCGGCCAGGGCCAGGGCCACCACAGGACCGGAGCTCATGAACTCCACCAATTCCCCGTAGAACGGCCGCTCGCTGTGGACCGCGTAGAAGGCCTCCGCCTCGACCCGGGTCAGCCGGATCATCCGCATCGCCCGAATGGCAAAGCCGGCTTGCTCGATGTGCGCCAGGATCGCGCCGGCCTTGCCCGCGCCGACGGCGTCGGGCTTGAGCATGGCGAAAGTGTGCTTTCCAGCCATTCCGTGCACTCCAAGAAAGTCGTAGGTCGAAAGTCGGAAGTCGGAGGCCGATGGTCGTAGGGTGTTGCCCTCATACGACCTACGACCTGTGACCTACGACGCTACTAGAGCTTGCCCTGCAGCAATGCGATGACATCCACCGGCCGGCGCATGATCCCCATGCCGGCCGCCTCGAAGGCCGCGAACTTCTCCTCGGCCGTCCCGCTGGCCCCCGAGATGATCGCCCCGGCGTGGCCCATCCGGCGCCCTGGGGGGGCCGTGGCCCCGGCCACGAACCCCACCACCGGCTTCGTGACATTGGCCCGGATATACTCGGCGGCTTCCTGCTCCGCCGTGCCACCGATCTCGCCCATCATGACGATCGCCTCGGTCTTCGGGTCGGCATTGAAGGCCGTCAGGACGTCGATGAAGTTGGTCCCCACGATCGGGTCGCCCCCGATCCCGACGCAGGTGCTCTGGCCCAGGCCGGCACGGGTCAGGTGGTGCACGATCTCGTAGGTCAGGGTGCCCGACCGGGAGACGAGCCCGACCGGCCCCGGGAGGCAGATCGAGCCGGGGATGATGCCGACCTTGGCCTCACCCGGCGTGATGAGCCCCGGGCAATTGGGCCCGATCAGCCGGACACCGCGCTCGGCGATGTAGGGCATGACGGTGGTCATGTCGAGGACCGGCACGCCTTCGGTGATGCAGACCACGAGGGCGACGCCGGCGTCGGCAGCCTCCATGATCGCTCCGGCCGCCATCGCGGGCGGCACGTAGATCACGGAAACGTTCGCTCCCGTCTCGGCCACCGCGTCGGCGACCGTGTGGAACACGGGCACGCCGTCGAATGACTGGCCACCCTTCCCTGGCGTCACGCCGGCGACGACGTTGGTGCCATACTCGATCATCTGCCGGGCGTGAAACGAGCCCTCGCGTCCCGTGATGCCCTGGATGACCAGGCGGGTGTCTGTGCCGATCCAGATGCTCACGCGGCCTCCTTGGCCAGCGCCACGGCCTTCACGACCGCGGCGTCCATGTCGTTCAGGGCGGTCATGCCGACGCCCTCGAGGATCTTGAACGCTTCCTGCTCATTGGTGCCGGTGAGCCGGATCACGATCGGGACGTTCACCTTGAACTGCGACGTCGCCTGGACGATCCCCGTGGCGACATCGTCGGTGCGGGTGATGCCGCCGAAGATGTTGAAGAGAATGACCTTCACGTTCGGGTCGGCGGTGATGATCTTGAGCGCGTTGACGACCTTCTCGGGATTGGACGAGCCACCGATGTCGAGGAAGTTCGCGGGGTCGCCGCCATGGTACTTGACGAGGTCCATCGTGGCCATCGCGAGGCCGGCGCCGTTGACGACGCAGCCGACATTGCCGTCGAGCTTGATGAAGGTCAGGTTGGCGCGCCGCGCCGTCACCTCGCTCGGCTCCTCGGCGCTCTCATCGCGCAGGATCGCCAGATCGGGCCGGCGGTCGAGTTCGTTGTCGTCGATGGAGATCTTGGCGTCCAGGGCGAGCACCTTCCCGTCGGGCGTGGTCACCAGCGGGTTGATCTCGGCCAGCGAGCAGCCGTTGGCCATGAAGACCGTGTAGAGCTGCTGCAGGATCTTGACCGCGGCCTTCACGTGATCCCAGTCCTTGTACAGCGCCAGCGCGAGCTTCAAGGCCTGATGCGGAAGCAGGCCGTCACGCGGGTCGATGGCCAACTTGGTGATCTTCTCCGGCGTCTTGGCCGCGACCTCCTCGATGTCCACGCCGCCTGCCGGGGAGACCATGAAAACCGGCCGTTGCGAGGCGCGGTCGAGGATCAGGCCGACGTAGCTCTCGGTCGCGATGTCGGCGGCCGGGACCACGAGCACCTTGTTGACCACGAAGCCCTTGATGGTCATGCCGAGGATCTGGGACGCGGTGTCGTTCGCCTCGCCGGGGTTCCGGGCCAGCTTGACACCACCGGCCTTGCCGCGTCCGCCGGTATGGACCTGGGCCTTGATGACGACCGTGCCGCCGAGCCGCCGGGCGATCGCCTCGGCCTCGCTCGGTGTCGCCGCGACGTCACCATCGAACATGGGCACGCCGGCGACCTTCAGCAGGTCGCGAGCCTGGTATTCATGCAAGTTCACGAAAACCTCGTCGAGTGTGTGCACCAGCTCCGTCGGGCATGCCGAAATGCATCCGATGGACAGCCCCCAAACCTAGTCCGGTGACCGGGGTGACGCTACGGTGTCTCCAGCTCGCGAAGCAGGCCGCGCAGCGCCTCCCAGGCGCGGCCGAACGCAATCAGGTCGCCGCGCGCGAGGGCACTGTCTCCCCGGACCATCCACCCCCGGATCGCGGCGAGCCGGGCGGCAACATCGCCGCTGCCCGTGCCGACGGACACTGCCCCGGGCTCGCCGAGGTTGAGGCTCTGCCAGGCGTCCGTCACCCCACGAGCCCCACCCAGTCGTGCGTCGCGGGCGGTGGCGATCCAGAGCGCCTGCGGGTGCTCCCCGCGCCGCCCCTCCGTGACGTAGGTGCTCCACGCCACCGGTCCGGTCGGGCCGAGGTGCCAACGCACCGGTCCCGCCAGCAACGAATCGCCTGCGGCACGCACGGAATCGCGCAGGTGACTGAGGACCACGCCTCGCGCCCATCGACGCTCCAGTTCCCGCGCGTTCTCCACCGCACTGCCCTCAGAGCGCACGACGGTGAGCACCGGGCGGCCCGCGCGACGCCGTGCCGTGACCAGTGCGCTGGGCAGGCGCCGCGACGGGTCCTCGAAAAGGGCCGCGTGGACGACCCCACCCGCATCCCAGCCCGGCATTGGAGGGGCCGGGAGGCCGTCCGCGACGCGCTCCCCCGGGCGTCGTCCGAGGTCCCACTCTGCGTCGTCGAGAAGGGTGAGTTGTGCCTCGAGCCACGCCGCCGGGTAGGGCAACTGCGTCTGAAGCGCTGCCGGCATGGCGGTGGCGGGAAGGACCAGCCCGCCCGAAAACCGAGCCCACGCCTCGGCCAACGGGCCCCCGAAGGGATCCTCGTAGAAGGTGGTCGCGCCGGTGGCGGCGTCGATGGTGCCGATCACCGCCGGGGTGACGCCAGCCACCTCTCGCCCGCCCCAACGTCGGCGGACCATGAGCGGGGCCGCTCCGATCGTGCCATACCCCGTGGTCACCCACACCGGGGTGCTCCCCACGAGGACCAGCCCTTCGAGATGCCAGTCGAGCATCGGCAACAGTGCCGCACTGCGATCCACCGGGTCGAGATGCCAGTCCAGGCGATTCGCGGGATCGACCCGCAGCATCGTGGGGGCCTGTCGCGCCCAGGCGAGCGCGATGCGCCGCGGCCAGGCGCCGGCCTGCACGCCCGCGGCGGTGGTCGCGACCGGAGCCCAGGCTGGCGCGCCGGGTGCGGTGCGTGGTTCGGACATGGCGACGCGACTCACCACCTCGGGCATGCCCTGTGCGCCGAGCGCGCCTTCAGCCATCGAGAGGATGTCCAGACGACCCGCCGGCACCATCGGGGTCCCGGCGGTGGTCCATCCGGGGACGGCACGGCCATCACGGGTGCCAAGGGTGGTCGGCAGGATGGCAACCGGCTCGACACCCGCGCTGCGCAGGCCCCGCGCCAGGGTCGGGGCATCCCACACCGCCGTGACCGGCGGCAGCGTGTCGGGGGCCGTCTCGTCCTCGACGACCAGCCCCCAGAAGGCGCCCTCCAGGCGACGCAGGTCCTCCTCGCGTGTGGGGGAGCCGCTTCCTTCGGCCGCAAAGGCCGGGACCAGGAAGCGTTCCACCCCGGCGCCGAGGCCCAGGATCAACCAGCCCGCGAGGACCAGTGAATGACGCGGCCGGATCGCCCAAGCCAGCGACATCATCGCGACCCCGATGGCGGCGCCGGCCAAGGCACGTGATGCGACGATTCGGGTGCGCGAGGCGAGCAGGCCAAGGGGCGGATCGGCGCTGGCGGCAAGCTGGTAGGGAGTGAGCAGTGCGCCGAGCGCCAACACGAGCGCGAGGATGGCCAGCAACGCGCCCAGATGTCGACGCGCGTCCGGATGGATCGTGAAGCCGACGTCGGGCTGCTTGCTGATCGCCCCAATGGCGAGATAGAGCATGGCAGCGAGCAGGAGCCCCAGCAGCACGAGCGAGAGGCCGAATCCGTGGACCAGCGTCCACCAGGGCAACTGCGCGACGAACACGCCCACGTCGCGTCCCAGCAATGGGTCGGTGAGGCCATAGGTGACGCCTTGCCAGGCGAGCGCGAGGGGAGCGCGCCACGCCCTCGCGCCGGCGCCGGTGATGACCCCGAGGAGGATCCCCAGCGCAGCTCCTCCAAAGAGGAGCGCGCGCAACGGCACGGGTTCGCGAATACGGTGGGTGCCCACGTGGCGCTCGACCTGCACCGTGGCGATGACACGCGCCACCAGAACGGCCTGGGCGGTGAACCAGGTCGATGCGACCCCGATCGCCGTGAGGTCGAGCGCGAGCCCAAGCAGCATCCACTTGCCGAGGAACCCCACCGCGGCAGGCGAGATGGTGGCCGACCACCACCGGGTGGCGAGCAGATCCACGGTCCACCGGCCGACGAGGAGCACGAGGACCGCGAGCGTACCCAGGCGCAGGAGCCGCCGCACGCGCGGCGTCATCGCCTCAGCCCGTGATGCCGCGAGCCGCCAGCCAGTCCATCACCTCGGCCTGATGGCGGTCACGTCCCTCGGGCGAGGTGGCCTCGAAGCGGAGCACGAGGATCGGCTGCGTGTTCGATGCGCGGAGGAGGCCCCAACCATCGGGGTAGGAGATTCGCACGCCATCAATCGTCGACACTTCGTGGAGTGCACCGAAGTGCGCGGCCGCTTCCTGGGCGATGTCGAACTTGCGCTCATCCGGGCAGTCGATGCGCAGTTCCGGGGTCGCGAAGGTTTCCGGCAGGTCGGCGAGCAGCGGCGAGAGCCCCGGGGCCCCTGCGGAGACGATCTCGAGGAGGCGCGCGGCGGCGAAGAGCGCATCGTCGAAGCCGAACCAATCGCCACCGAAGAAGATGTGGCCGCTCATCTCGCCGGCGATCGGCGCATGCTCCACCTTCATCTTGGCCTTGATGAGCGAGTGGCCGGTCTTCCACATGATCGGCTGCGCCCCCGCGTTCGCCAGCGCCTCCGGCAACACCGAGGAGCACTTGACGTCGAAGATCACCGGCACCCCTGGCCCGAAGCGACGCTCGGCATCCCGGCCGAAGATGACCATGAGCAGGTCACCAAAGATCGGGGTGCCGTGCTCATCAACCGCACCGATCCGGTCGCCATCGCCATCAAACGCGATGCCGAGCTCGGCCCCGTGGGTGCGCACCGCGGCTTGCAGATCGACGAGGTTCTCGAGGACCGTGGGATCGGGATGATGGTTCGGGAACGTCCCGTCGCTCTCGGCGAACAACGGGATGATCTCCGCCCCGAGCGCCTGCAGGGTGCTGATGGCAATCAGGGAGGACACCCCGTTGCCGCAATCGACGACGGCCTTCACCGGTCGCGCGAGGGTGTGGCGAGCGACGATTGCCTCGCGATAGGCCGGCAGGACCGAGCCGTCGCTCAGTTCCCTGCCCTCCGCCGCGTCCGCGTAGCGCTCGAGCATGATCGTCTCGTAGAGCGCTGCGATGGCATCCCCGTGCAGGGAATCGCCGGCGAGCACCATTTTGAATCCGTTGAACTCCGGCGGATTGTGGGAGCCGGTGACCTGGATGCCGCCATCGGTGCCAAGCGATTCGACCGCGAAATAGAGCGCGGGTGTCGGCATCTCCCCGACGTCGATCGCGGTGGCCCCGCCGAGGACCAGCCCGTGCCGCAGGGCCGCGGCCAGCGCCGCGCCGGACGGACGATTGTCCCGCCCCACCGCCACGGTCGGGGTCCGGCCGAGTTGTGCGAGTGCCGCGGTGGCATAAGCGCGCCCGAGCTGCTGGGCGAACGCCGGCGTGAGCTGCTCGCCGACGATGCCACGGATGTCGTATTCCCGGAAGATGGAACGGGGCACATGCATGGGCAGCTCGATCGCGATCAGCGCGTGAGGATGGGCGTGGCGAGCCGGCGCAACTGGACGGCTTCCTGCGAGGCGAAGTCGAGCACAGCGTTGGGCCAGATGCCGAGGACGACGATCGCCACGACGCAGATTGCCACGGCCACCTTGGCGGGTGCCGGGAACCGGATGGTCTGGTGGGCCGAGCGGGTGCGCACCGGCTTGAGGGTCATCGCGAGGATGACGGGCAGGTAGTAGCCGATGGAGATGCCGCTGCCGAGCATCGCCACGATCGGGAGCAGGAGTTCACCTTCGGCGAGCGGCGCCGTCACGAGCAACCACTTGCCGATGAAGCCCACGGTGCCCGGGAAGCCCAGGAGGGAGAGCATGCACACGCTGAGTCCCATCGAGGCGAAGGGCCGTACGGCGTACAGTCCTTCGAGGTCGGAGATCAGCACCGTCCGCGCCCCAGCCCGTTCGATCGAGGCGAGGATCCCGAAGGTGGCGACGGTGGTGATGACGTAGGCCAGCAGATAGACGAGCACCGCGGCGGTGCCGCGATCGGAGTGTGCCCAGAGCGCGAGCAACAGGTAACCCGCGTGCGCGACCGCGCTGTAGGCGAGCATCCGCTTGATCGACTGCTGGGCCAAGGCGACCAAGTTGCCGATGAGGATCGTGGCGATGGCCAGCACCGCGATGATCGGGCGCCAGAGGTCCACGTAACTCGGGAAGGCCTCGGTGAGCACCCGGGCGAGGGCGAAGAACGCTGCGGCCTTGACGCCGGCCGCCATGAACGCGGTGACGGGTGTCGGTGCGCCCTCGTAGACGTCCGGGGCCCACGCATGGAAGGGCACGGCGGCGACTTTGAAGGCGAAGCCGATCAGCAGGAGCCCCATCCCGAGCTTCGCCATGAGCGTCGGCGCGGTGCTGCCGAGTTGGGCGCCGATGAGGACCAGGTTGAACTGACCGGTGGCGCCGTACAGGAGCGCGATGCCGTACAACAGGAAGCCGGAGGCGAACGCTCCGATCAGGAAGTACTTGAGGCCTGCCTCGGCCGAGGCACGTCGGGTGCGATCGTAGGCGGTGAGGACATACACCGCGATCGACATCACCTCGAGTCCGAGGAACAGCGTGATCAGGTCAGCCGCGCCGGCCAGCAACATCATTCCCACGGTGGCGAGCATCAGGAGCACGTAGTACTCAGGCGCGACGATGCCCTGGCGTTCGAGCCACCGAAGTGACAGCACTGCGACCGCCCCGCCCACCCAGAGGAGCAGGGCGTGGCTGGCAAACCGGAAGCCGTCGAGCGCCACCATCAGCGGCAGGCCGGCCGGCCGGGCACCCTGCCACGCGAGCCAGCCGGTGGCGACCACGGCAAGGACGTAGCCGATGATCGAGAGGATGCCCACCGTACGCGAGTCCTGCGCGGTGCGGTGCCGCCAGCTGGCCACCAGCAGCACGACCAAGGCCCAGGCGGTGAGGACAATCTCGGGGAGGAGCGCCAATGCGGCGCCACCCGGCGTCGAAAGATCGATGAGCATCATCGGCGTACCCCCGTGCTGGCGGCGCCGACAAGCGCGGGCTGCGGGAGATACGGTTCGATCCACTCGATGTACTGCCGGGCCGCCCCCTCGGTGCGCCGGAGAATCGGGCCCGGATAGAGGCCGATCCACACCATCCCCAGGAGCAACGGGGCGAGCACAGCCACTTCACGGAGCGAGAGGTCCCCGATCGACTCGTTGAGCGGGTTGGTGAAGCGGTTGAAGAAGACGCGCTGCGTGGCCCAGAGGAGGTAGGCCGCCGAGAAGACAACGACCGTCGTGGCCGCGGCCACGAGCCAGGGATAGCGGCCGAACGCCCCGATGAGGACGAGGAACTCACCGACGAAGCCGTTCAGTCCGGGCAACCCAATCGAGGAGAACACGGTGATCACGAACGCCGTCGTCATCAGCGGGGCCACCCGGGCGAGCCCGCCGAAGTCGGCGATGTTGCGGGTGTGCCGGCGCTCGTAGAGCATGCCGATGATGAAGAACAGCGCACCCGTCGAGAGGCCGTGGGAGATCATCACCATGATGGCCCCTTGCACGCTTTCCACCGTACTCCCCCAGATGCCGAGGATCACGAAGCCGAGGTGGCTCACCGAGCTGTAGGCGACGAGGCGCTTGAGGTCGGGCTGGACCATCGCCACGAGGGCCGCATAGATGATGCCCGTGACCGCCAGCCCGGCCATCACCAGACCGACCGTTTCCGAGAGGGCGAACGCCGGGAAGAACGGCACCGCGAACCGCAGGAAACCGTAGGTCCCCATCTTGAGCAGGATCACCGCCAGGTCGACCGAGCCGGCCGTCGGCGCCTCGGTATGGGCGTCAGGGAGCCAGGTGTGGAACGGGAAGATTGGCACCTTCACCGCGAAGGCGAGGGCGAAGGCAACAAAGAGCCACGAGCCCGATCCCTCAAGGACGATGGCGTTGTCGAGGAGGTGCTCGTAGGCAAACGAGTACGTCCCGGTCGCCTGCCCGACCAGGATCACCATCCACACGATGGCCACCAGCATCAACAACGAGCCAACGAAGGTATAGATCACGAACTTCGTGGCGGCATACAGTCGGTTGGCGCTGCCCCAGGAGCCGATGAGGAAGTACATCGGGATGAGGAGCAGCTCCCAGAACACGTAGAACAGGAAAAGGTCGGTGGCGACGAACACGCCGAGCATCCCGGTCTTGAGTGCCAGGAGGAGGGCATAGAAGCCGCGTTGCTTGGTGTCAACGCTGCGCCAGCTGCTCCAGACCACGAGCGGCATCGTGATGACCGACAGCAGCACCATCATCACCGAGAGCCCATCGATCCCGACCCGATAGCCGACCCCGAAGGCGCCGATCCAGGGCACATCGGTGGTGAACTGCATCGCGGGGTTGGCGGGGTCGAAGGCCCACCAGAGTCCGAGGCCGAGCACCAGCTCGAGCAGGGCCACCACGAGGGCGATCCAGCGTGCCATGTGCACCGGCATCACCAGGATGAGCGGCATCGCGAGCAGCGGGAGGAGGAGGAGCACGTGGACGATCCACTGCTCGTACCCGATCGCTGTGAGGAGGGAGGTCATCGGATCACCCTCCCGCCAGCGACGCGAGCAGCAGGACTGCCCCCACCGCGAAGATGGTGACATACAGTGCCACGTGGCCGTTCTGCAGACGGGAGCCGAGCCAACCGAGGCCCTTCGCCAGGCGGGCGGTCCCGCCGACGGCCATCCGATCCACGAGGAACTGATCGATGCCCTGCCAGAGCACGCGGCGGGACAGCCAGACGGTCGGGCCGATGAAGACACGCTGGTAGAACTCGTCCACGAAATACTTCCCCTCGAGGAGACGCGCCAGACCGGTCGCCGGCACCGCCTCGCTGGGGGGGGGCGGTTCGCGCCGAAGCGTCAGCAGGAGGCCCAGCGCGAGGCCCAGGAGCGCGATCGCGATCGCCCCGCCGACCAGGAAGAATTCGGTCATGCCATGGGGCGCCTCGAGCGGGTCAAGATACGGCGCCGCCGCCGCGGTGACGGGCTCGAGCCAGTGTGCAAGATGATGCGACCCCCCGGCGAATCCGGGCAGGTTGAGCGCTCCACCGACGGCGCTGAGGAGACCGAGGACCAGGAGCGGCCCCGTCATGATCCAGGGCGCCTCATGGAGGTGCGGCTCGAGGGCAGCCCCCCCCCGGAAGCGGCCGAAGAAGGTGAGCGCCATCAGGCGCGCCATGTAGTAGGCGGTCATCAGGGCCGCCAGCAGGCCGAGGCCCCACGCGACGAGGTACAGGGTGTTGGCCTCGCCCCGGACGAAGGCCGCGGCAAGGATCTCGTCCTTGGACCAGAACCCCGCCAATGGCGGGACCCCGGCGATCGCGAGCGTGGCGATTCCCATCAACACGAAGGTCCACGGCATCGCCGCACGCAGGCCACCCATGAGGCGCATGTCCTGGGCATCGCCGTGCGCGTGGGCGGCGTGCTGGGCCTGATGCATGGCGTGGATCACGCTCCCCGACCCGAGGAAGAGCAACGCCTTGAAGAAGGCGTGTGTCACCAGGTGGAAGATGCCGGCGGCCCATGCGCCGGTACCGACGGCGAGGAACATGTAGCCGAGCTGGGAGACGGTGGAGTAGGCCAGCACCTTCTTGATGTCGTGCTGCCTGAGCGCGATGGTGGCCGCGAAGAAGGCCGTCAGCGCGCCGACCAGCGCCACCACCTCCATCGCGATCGGGGCGAGCGCGAAGAGCACCCCGGTGCGGACGATCAGGAAGACACCGGCCGTCACCATCGTCGCGGCGTGGATCAGCGCGGAGACCGGCGTGGGGCCGGCCATCGCGTCGGGCAGCCAGGTGTAGAGCGGGATCTGGGCGCTCTTGCCGGTGCAGCCGAGAAAGAGGAGCAGCGCAATCAGGGTCGCGGTGGTACCCGAATAGGCCAGCACCGCCGGGGCCTGCGTCGCGAGCTCGCTGTAGTCGAGCGTCCCGACATGCCACCAGAGCAGGAACATTGCGAGGAGGACCCCGAAGTCGCCGATCCGGTTGGCAAGGAACGCCTTCTTCCCGGCGTCGCTATTGGCATCGACCTCGAACCAGAACCCGATGAGCAGGTACGAGCAGAGCCCGACCCCCTCCCAGCCGATGAACGAGACCGGGAGCGAGGCCCCGAGCACGAGGATCAGCATGAAGGCGATGAAGAGGTTGAGGTAGGCGAAGTATCGCGCATACCCCCGGTCGCCCCGCATGTAGCCCACGCTGAAGAGGTGGATCAGCGAGCCGACGCCGGTGACCACCAGGAGCATCACGGTGGAGAGCCGGTCCACCTGGAGCGCCAAATCGATCGTGAGGCGGTCGGTGACGGGCATCCAGTGCCAGAGCAGGATCTCGACGGGTGTGCCGTCGCCGACACGGACCTCGAGGAAGATGCCCACCGCCAGGGCGAAGGCCGCGAGCACCACGCCGGGTCCGATCAGGGAGACGACCCCCTTGGCGTCCGGCCGGCGGAACGCGAGCCAGCCGTTGGCGACGGCCCCGAGGAACGGGAGCAGGATGGTGAGCCAGACGAGACTCGTCACGCCTCAGCCCTTCAGCAGGGTGAGTTGCCGGAGATCGACCGACTGGGTGTGCCGGAAGATCGCGAGAATGATGGCCAGCCCGACCGCCGCCTCGGCCGCGGCAACGGTCATCACGAAGAGGACCATCACCTGCCCCCCGAACCCGTGGACCTGGGCCAGGGCGACGAACGAGAGATTGACCGCGTTGAGCATGAGCTCGACGCACATGAACACCACGATCGCGTTGCGCCGGACGAGCACGCCGAGCACCCCGAGGGTGAACAGCACGGCGGAGAGCGCGAGGGAGGGACCGAGGAGCATCAGAGTTTCTTCTTTGCGAGGACCACCGCGCCGATCACCGCGGTGAGGAGGAGCACCGACGTGATCTCGAACGGGATCAGATATGCCGTAAATAGCGGCTCCGCCACCGCGCCCACCACGCCACGTTCGACCACCGCCGCGGCCGAGGCGGCCCCCTCGGGAAAGACCAGGGCGGGGTTGACCGGT
>JBBQQJ010000035.1:0-17067 GCA_038216165.1 Gemmatimonadales bacterium
TGCGGCTTGACGAAGTACTCGACCTCCATCTGGTCGAACTCGCGGTCGCGGAAGATGAACTTCCCGGGCGTGATCTCGTTGCGGAACGCCTTGCCGATCTGGGCGATCCCGAAGGGAATCTTTTGTCGGGTCGAATTGAGGACGTTCAGGTAGTTCACGTAGATCCCCTGTGCCGTCTCCGGCCGGAGATAGACCACGGACGCCGACTCCTCGAGCGGACCCATGAACGTCTTGAACATCAGGTTGAACATGCGCGGCTCGGTCAACTCACAGGCGCCATGCTCGCCGGGCAACTTGCTCGGCTTCTGCGGACAGCGCGCATCTTCGAGCTTGTCGGCCCGGAAGCGCGCCTTGCAGGTCTTGCAGTCGACCAGGGGCTCGGTGAAGCCCGCCACATGGCCGGAGGCCTCCCACACCTTGGGGTGCATCAGGATGGCGGCATCGAGCCCTTCGATGTCATCGCGGGCATGGACCATCGCCCGCCACCAGCGGTCCTTGATGTTGCGCTTGAGCTCGACCCCCAGCGGCCCGTAGTCCCAGACCGACCCCAACCCACCGTAGACCTCGGACGACTGGAAGACGAAGCCGCGGCGCTTGGCGAGGGAGACGAGCTTGTCCATCAAGGAGGTGTCGGCCATGGTCGATACTGCACTTTGCAAAGGGTCCGGGATGAGGGCGTGTGCGCGAAAGCTAACCGCTCAGCACTCGATGATCTGGTCCCGTCGCGTGCCCACGCTGACGTAGCGGATCGGCGCCCCGGCGAGATCCTGCAGGCGGTCCAGATAGGCCCGGGCCTGGGGCGGCAGGTCGGCGAGCTTCCGGGCCCCGGCGGTGCTCTGCTGCCACCCGGGCAGCGTCTCGTAGATCGGCGCCACGCGATCGAGGCGGGCCACGTCGCTCGGCATCTCCTCGCACGCCACGCCATCCAGGCGATAGCCGATCCCCACCGGAATCTCGGTGAAGGTGTCGAGCACGTCGAGCTTGGTCACGGCGAGACCGGTGAGCCCATTTACCCGCACCGCGTAGCGCACGACGGTGGCATCGAACCAGCCGCAACGCCGGGCCCGACCCGTGGTCGCTCCGAATTCCCCGCCGAGGGTGCGGAGTTGTTCTTCCAGCTCGCCACCCGCGGCGGTCGGGAGCGGCCCGTTGCCGACCCGCGTGGTGTAGGCCTTGACCACCCCCAGGACACCGTCGATCTCGGTCGGACCGATCCCCGCCCCGATGGTGGCGCCGCCCGCCGTGGTGCTCGACGAGGTCACGAACGGATAGGTCCCGTGGTCCACGTCCAGCATGGCACCCTGGGCGCCCTCGAGGAGCACACGACGGCCGTCCCGCAGCGCCCGATGGACCAGCAGCCCGGTGTCGGTGGTGAGTGGGCGCAGGCGCTCCGCCAGCCGCGCTGCCAGGGCGAGGTGTTCGTCCAGGTCGGCGCGCGTGGAGGCGCCGAGCATCACGAGCACCGCGTTCGCCCGCGCGAGCCGTTCCTCGAACAGCGCGCGCAGGTCGCCCGGCGCGAGCAGGTCGGCAACGCGTACGCCGCGGCGACCGATCTTGTCCTCGTACGCCGGACCGATGCCGCGTCCGGTGGTGCCGATCTGCTGGTGCTTCTCGCTGGCCTGGTCGAGCAGCTTGTGATACGGGAGCACGAGGTGGGCGCGGTCAGAGATCCAGAGCCGGCCGCTGACGTCGATGCCCTGCGCACCGAGCTCATCCAGTTCCGCGAAAAACGTCTCCGGATCGAGCACCACGCCGTTGCCGACCACGCACGCGGCGCCGCCGTGCAGGATGCCGGACGGGATCTGGTGCAGCACGAACTGGCGCTCGCCCACCACGACGGTGTGGCCGGCGTTGGCGCCCCCCTGATAGCGCACCACGACATCGGCCTGCTCGGCGAGCACATCCACGAGCTTGCCCTTGCCCTCATCGCCCCATTGGGCGCCCACCACGACCACGCAGGTATGCTTCCGGTCGAACACGAGACCTCGCCTGTTCCCAAGAAAAACGGCCCCACGTGGGGCCGTTCAGTGACTCCCTCGAAAGCTAGCCCCCGGGAGCAAGCCGGTCAATTCGTCGCGTCGGCCGGGAACAGCTCCGCCCGGTGCTCCTTGACCGCGCGCTCCAGCGCCTTCCGCAGCGACGCCGGCTCCCCGCCCGTGGCGATGGCCGCGGCGAGGGCCGGCGTCGCCTCGACCCATTCCACCACCGACACGCGGCCCTCGCCGGATGGATCCGGCACCAGCCGCTGGGCAATGGCGCCGGCCAGGACGCCCGCAAGCCGCATGCGGCCCACCTCGCGCTCGTCGGGAGGGAACGATGCCCCGAGTTGCAGGATCGTGCGGATCACGTCGGGGGCGAGGAGGGCCGCAATCACCAGCACACCCGACTCGGCCGCGCGGATCGCGCGGTCAACAGCGAGCGGATCGCGCAGCTCGCTGAGGACCAGGACGTCGGGGTCCTGGCGCAGCGCCGACTGGATCGCCATCGCCATGTCGTCGGTGTCGGTGCCGACCTCACGCTGCGTGATGGAGGAGGTCAGGTCGCGATGGAGGTACTCGATCGGGTCTTCAAGCGTCACCACATGCCGGGCCAGCGAACGATTGATGTGATGGACCATCGCCGTGATCGTCGAGGTCACACCGCTCCCGCTTGTCCCGCTGACAAGCACCAGCCCGCGCGGCAACTCGGCGAGGCGGGTGACCACCTCCGGGAGGCGCAGCCCCTCGGGAGTCGGGACGGTAAACGGGATCACCCGCATCACCACCATGAAGCTCGAGCGCTGTCGCAGCACATTCACGCGGAACCGGCCGAGTCCCGCGACGCCCCACGAGCAATCGAAGTCCCGCAGGGTGTCGAGGCGCGGATCATCGAGGGCAAGCCCGGCAAACGTCGCCGCGAGCGCACGGGTCTGCTCCGGGGTGAGTCGCTGCTTCGTGAGCCCCACCAGCTTGCCGTCGATACGGGCCCGGAACACATCGCCGGCCTTGGCATGCACGTCGGACGCGCCCTTCTGCACCGCCGCCTTCAGCACCTTGGCCAGCATCGTGGTCTCGCTCATCATCCCTCCGGGAGGAAGCCCATGCGGTCGCTCACCTCGCGCATCGTCTCGGCGGCATGACGCCGCGCGGTCGTGGCCCCGTCCCCGAGCACCGCCCGCACGTGCCCCGGGTCGGCCCGCAAGGCCAGCGAGCGCTCGCGGATCGGCGCCAGCGTCTCGGCCATGTTGGCGGCGAGGACCTTCTTGCAGTCGATGCACCCCCATGCCGCCGTCCGGCAGTTGGTGGCGACCTCCGCCACGGTCGCCGGGGGGGAAAAATGCTGGTGCAACGCGTAGATGTTGCAGATCTCCGGCGTGCCGGGGTCGTTCCTGGTGACGCGTGCCGGATCGGTCATTGCCGGCCGGAGCTTCTGCCAGATCTCCTCGGGGGTCTCCGTCACCCCGATCGTGTTGCCGAGGGACTTGGACATCTTGGCCTGACCGTCGAGGCCAACGATGCGGCGTGCACCGGTGGTGATCGGCTTGGGCTCCGGGAAGAACGGCGCATCCGCGGGGGCGAATTCCGCGTTCCAGCGACGGGCCAGCTCGCGCGTGAACTCGAGGTGCTGCGTCTGGTCCTCGCCCACCGGCACCGCCTCGGCCCGGTAGAGCAGGATGTCCGCCGCCATGAGGATCGGGTAGCAGAGCAAGCCCGCCGGCACCGATTCCACCCGCTGCGACTTATCCTTGTACTGCGTCATCCGCTCGAGCTCACCGAGCGGCGCGAGCGTGGTCAGCAGCCAGGACAGCGTGGTGTGGTCGGGGACGTGTCCCTGCACGAAGAGCACCGAACGCGCGGGATCCACCCCGGCCGCCAAGAGCGAGATCGCCATCTCGCGGGTGCGCTCGGCGAGGGAGCCGATGTCATAGCGCCCCGTGATGGCATGCCGGTCCACGATGCAGTAGAGCGCATCATGGGTGTCCTGGAGCGCGACCCAGTTCTTGATCGCGCCGAGCCAGTTGCCAATGTGCATTTCACCGGAGGGCTGAATGCCCGAGAAGACCCGTGTCATGGTGTCAAGCTATCCCACCCAGCCGAGGGCGGCAACGTGATTGCGTCCCGCCGTCTCGCCCTGCTGGCCGAGCGGGCGGCGGCCCGTGCCGCGGCCCACCTCCTCGATGCGGCCCCCCCCGCCCCGTCGGAGTGGACCACGAAAGGGCACCACGACTTCGTCACCGCCATGGACCGCGACGCCGAGGCCCGGATCACGGAGACGCTGCTCCGGGCCGAACCGTCGTCCCGGGTGATGGGCGAAGAATTCTCGCCCGAGGGTGGCACCACCGACGGGCTCGTCTGGATCGTCGACCCGATCGATGGGACCGCCAACTTCGTGCATGGCCATCCGGCATGGGCGATCTCGATCGGGGCAGCGGTGGATGGTCGCCTGGTCGCCGGCACGGTGGCCCACCCCGCCGCGGGCCGGCGCTACACGGCGTGGGAAGGCGGCGGTGCCTGGGAGGGGCCCACGCGCCTCCGGGTCTCGACCATCACCGACCCCGCCCATGCGCTGATCGGCACCGGGTTCCCCTTCAAGAACCCCGAACTGCTCCCGGACTATCTCCCGATGCTCGGGCGGGTGCTGCCCGCCTGCAGCGGCGTCCGGCGCAGTGGCTCCGCCGCGCTCGACTTGGTGGATGTCGCGGCCGGTCGGTTCGCTGGTTTCTGGGAGATGATGCTGGCGCCATGGGACACCGCCGCGGGGATCGTGCTCGTCCGCGAGGCGGGTGGCGTGGTGACGGACTTCACGGGGCGGGATGTGAACGTGGAGCACACCGCCGTGATCGCGGGGAGCCCGCTGATGGTGGAATGGCTGGGACGGACGGTGAATGGTGACAGGTGATTGGTGATTGGCCAACGGTGCGTGGTGACTGACGGGTCACCAATCACCCATCACAATCTCGTCAGAATCTGCGGGCCGTCGGTGGTGATCGCCACGGTGTGCTCGAAGTGCGCCGAGAGTGAGCCGTCCTTGGTGACCACGGTCCACTTGTCGGCGAGCGTCTTGGTGGCCGGGTCGCCGAGGGTGATCATCGGCTCGATGGCGAGGGTCATCCCTTCCCGCAGCGCCGGCCCGCGGCCGGGACGCCCGAAATTCGGCACCTGCGGTTCCTCGTGGAACTTGGCCCCGATGCCGTGGCCCACCAGTTCCCGCACCACCCCGAACCCCGCCCCCTCGGCGACGGTCTGCACGGCATGGCCGATGTCGCCGACCTTGTTGCCGATGGTCGCGGCGGCGATCCCCGCCGCGAGGGAGGCCTCGGTCACGTCGAGGAGGCGTTGGACCTCGTCGGGGATCGCGCCGATCGCGATGGTGGTCGCCGCGTCGGCGTGGAGCCCCTCCAGGTGCACGCCAACATCCACCGAGACGATCGACCCCTCGTGGAGCACCACCTTGGACGACGGAATGCCATGCACGATCTCGGTGTCCACCGAGGTACAGAGCGTCTTGGGGAAGCCGTAGAGCCCCTTGAAGGATGGCGTGGCCCCCGGGTGGCTGCGAATGAAGCGCTCCGCCTCGGCATCGAGCTCCTCGGTCGTCATGCCGGGGCGGACGAACTCGCGCATCCGTGCGTGCACGCCTGCCACGATGGCGCCGGCCCGCCGCATGACCGCGATCTCGCGTGCCGACTTGAGGGTGATCACGCCCGACCCAAGGCGGTGCGCACGCGTGACGCGACATCCTCGACGGCGCCGATCGCGTTGATCGTGATGACCCCGCTCCGCTCGCCGTACCAGGCGATGACCGGGGCGGTCTGCTCGCGGTAGGCTGCGAGCCGGCGGATCACCGCCTCGGGATCGTCATCCGCGCGGCCCTCGACGGTGCGACGGTTGTCGAGCCGCTGGCGGATCTCGTTATCGGTCACCTCGAAATAGAGCACATGGTCGATCTGCCGACCACGCTCGCCGAGGATGGCGGCCATCCCCTCGGCCTGCGGGATGGTGCGCACCACGCCGTCGAAGATCACCCCACCCGCGGCCTCTGGCTTCGCCAGCTCGTCGCGGATCACCCCGAGGATGATGGTGTCGCTCACCAGGTGTCCGGCCTCCATCACGGCCTTGGCCTCGAGCCCCAGCGGCGTGCCCCGCGTGACGGCGTCGCGGAGCAGATCACCGGTGGCGAACTTGGGCAGGCCAAGGGCCTCGGAGAGGATGGCACCCTGGGTGCCCTTGCCGGCGCCCGGCGGGCCAAGCAGGAGAATATCCACGAGCGGAGCTCCGGTGGTCGGTTGAGGGGAGGTCGTCTGCTGAACGGTAAACGGTGAACGGGGCGAAGTGCAGACCCGTTCACCGTTCACCGTTCACTGTGGCGCATCGTGCGCCGCTACATCCCGAACTTGCTCTGGCGGCCGCGGAACTTGACGCGACCCGACTTCATGAAGCCGTCGTACTTGCGGAGCGTGCGGTGCTGTTCGATCTGGGAGAGCGTGTCCAGGAGGACGCCGACCACGATCAGGATCGAGGTGCCGCCGAACTGGAACTGCGGCATGCCGAGGCCGTTGGCGACGATGATCGGCAAGATCGCCACCAGGGCCAGGAAGATCGAGCCCGGCAGCGTGATCCGGCCCAGGACGCCGTCAATGTAATCGGCGGTGGCCGCGCCCGGCTTCACGCCCGGAATGAACGCGCCCTGCTTCTTGAGGTTCTCCGCCAGGTCGACCGCGTTGAAGATGATCGACGTGTAGAAGTAGCTGAAGAGGATGATCAGCAGGCCGAACAGGACGTTGTAGGGCATGCTGCCGAGCGCGAGGAAGTTGGAGACCTCCGTCATGATCGGCGAGCGGGTGAAGTTGGCCAGCGTCGACGGCACGATGATGACCGTCTGGGCGAAGATGATCGGCATCACGCCGGCGGTGATCAGCCGGATCGGGATGAAGGACTTCTGGCCCTCGCGGACGCGACCGCGGCCCATCACCTTGCGCGGGATCTGGATCGGGATCTTCCGGGCGGCCAGCGTCATCCCGGTCACGGCGGCGACCATCGCGACGAGGGTGGCCACGAAGAAGACCGCACCCGGGAACGAGATCACCCGCGAGGTGACGAAACCGACCAGCCCCAACGCGCCCCGCAGGAACGACTCGAGGATCGAGACCGTGATCAGCAGCGACATGCCGTTGCCGACCCCGCTCTCGGTGATCCGCTCACCGAGCCACATGACGAAGATCGCGCCGGTGGTCAGGATCGCGACCATGATCAGCCGGTTGAGGAAGCCGGGCTCGGCCACCGCGCCGGGGATCCCCTCGACGAAGAGGGCAAAGGTGTAGGCCTGCGACAGGGCGATCACCACCGTGAGGTAGCGCGTCCACTGGGTAATTGTTTTCCGGCCCTCTTCGTCCTTCTGCATCTTGCTCACCTGCGGCACGACGCCGGCGGCGAGCTGGAAGACGATGCTGGCAGAGATGTAGGGCATGATCCCGAGCGCGAGGATGGTCGCGCGCGAGAGCCCGCCGCCGAGGGCATCGTAGAGCTGGAACAGCCCGGAGGCGGCGGAGCTCTGGATGTAGGCGACGAGCGCGTTGACGTTCACCGTCGGCGCCGTGATGTGGGCGCCAACCCGGTAGATGAAGATGCAGAGAAGCGTGAAGAGAATCTTCTTCTTCAGCTCCTCATCGATGTTCAGTCCTGGCACCTGGGGCGCAGTCATCAGGCCTCGACCCGTCCGCCTGCCGCCTCGATCTTGGCCTTGGCCGAGGCCGAGGCCGGGATGTCCTTCACCACGAGGGCACGGGACACGTCGCCGTGTCCGAGCAGCTTGACCGGATCACTCGTCTTCTTGAGGATGCCGGCGGCCATGAGCACCTCGGGGGTGATCTCGCTGCCCTCGACCTGCTCGAGGTCGCGGAGGTTCACCGCCAGGTAGGTCACCTTGAACGGGTTGGTGAAGCCGCGCTTGGGCAACCGGCGATAGAGCGGCATCTGGCCGCCCTCGAAGCCGGGGTTCGTGGCACCGCCGGAGCGGGCCTTGGACCCCTTGTGGCCCTTGCCGGAGGTCTTGCCGGTACCGGAGCCCGGGCCGCGACCGATCCGCTTGCGGTTCTTGGTCGAACCCGGCGCTGGGCGCAGGTTCGACAGGGTGATCCGTTCGACCGGATCGTTCTGGTCAGCCATCGTCAACTCTCCGTGACCGGCGTCACCTCGATGAGGTGCCGGACCTTGGTCAGCATGCCGCGCATTGTCGCGGTGTTGTCCACTTCGACCGTCGCCTGGTGGTGGCGGAGGCCGATCGACTTCAGCGTGCGGTTCATCGTCTCGGCGTGGCCGATGCCGGAGCGGATCTGCTTGACCCGCAGCCGCTTCGCCTCGTCCTCACCGGGAATGACCGCCGCGTGGTGCGCCGGGCCTTGACGGCCCACGACTGGATTGCGTCCCATCGCTCAGGTCTCCTGTTGGCGGGCGCGGTAGCCGACCTGGTCGATCTCGATGCCCCGCTCGCGCGCGATCTGGGCCACCGACACCAGGTCCTGCAACCCGGCCAACGTCGCCCGCACCATGTTGTGCGGGTTGTTCGAGCCGAGGCTCTTGGTCAGGATGTCGGTGATGCCGGCGCACTCGAGCACCGAACGCACCGGGCCGCCGGCAATGACGCCGGTACCCGACGCCGCCGGCTTCAGTAGCACCCGCCCCGCCCCGTGTTCGCCGATCACCATGTGCGGGATCGTCGTACCGGTGCGCGGGATCGTCACCATCGCGCGCTTGGCCGCCTCGACACCCTTGCGCACCGCCTCGGCGACTTCGTTCGCCTTGCCGGTCGCGATGCCGATGCGCCCCTTGCCGTCGCCAATCGCCACGAGGGCGTTGAACGAGAAGCGGCGCCCACCCTTGACCACCTTGGCGACACGGTTGATCGAGATGACGTTCTCGATGAACTCCTTCTCGCCTTGGTCACGGTCGTCGCGACGATTGCCGCCCCGCCCGCCGCCGGGCCCGCCGCGCTGGCCGCCGGGGCCACCGCCACGCTGGCCACCCCGCTGGCCGCCGCCACGCTGGCCACCACGGGCCGGCGCGCTGCCCGCCATCGGCGCGTTGCTCGCCGCCGGTGCGTTGCTCGCCGCCGGTGCGCTGCTCGCCACCGGTGCGCTGCTCGCCACCGGTGCGCTGCTCGCTGCCGGTGCGCCGCCCTCGGCGCCACCCGTCGAATTCGTCTCGTCGCTCATCAAAACTCCAGTCCGCCCTCGCGGGCCCCGTCAGCGACCGCCTTCACGCGGCCATGATACTGATACCCGGCGCGGTCAAAGACCACCGCGGAAATGCCCGCCGCCTTGGCGCGCTCCGCGAGGAGCTTGCCCACGGCCGCGGCCTTGCCGACCTTGCCGGTGCCCTCGATGGCGATCCCCTCGCTGGTGTCGGTCACCCCGAGGAGGGCCACCCCGCGATCGTCGTCGACGAGCTGGGCGTAGATGTGCTTCAACGAGCGGTAGATCGCCAGGCGCGGACGCGCGGCGGTCCCGATCACGCGCTGGCGCACCCGGAGGTGCCGCCGATAGCGCCGCTGCTCGCGAGTCTTCGGTGCATGAATCGGACGCATTACTTGGCTCCCGTCTTGCCGGCCTTGCGGCGGACCTGCTCACCCTGGTACCGGATGCCCTTGCCCTTGTAGGGCTCCGGCGGCCGGACATTGCGAATTTCGGCGGCGACCTGGCCGACGAGCTCCTTGTCGATCCCCTCGACCTTGAGGAGGGTCGGCGAATCGAGCTTGAACGTGATCCCCTCGGGCGCCGGCACCTGCACCTGGTGCGACAGGCCGACGACGAGGTTTACCCCGTTCCCCTTCGACTCGGCCTTGTAGCCGACGCCGTGGAGCTCGAGCGTCTTCACGAAACCGGTGGCGACGCCCTCGACCATGTTGGCCACGAGGGTGCGCGACAGTCCGTGCATCGCCTTGTGCCGCGGCTCCTCGGAGGGCCGGGTCACCGTGACGGTCGTCCCCTCCATGCCGATCCCGACCTCGGGCGGCAGGGTCCGGGCGAGGGTCCCCTTGGGCCCTTTGACCGTGACGTGCCGGCCGTCGATCGCGACGGTGACGCCGGCGGGCAACTCGATCGGCTTCTTGCCAATGCGTGACATGTCGCCTCCTACCAGACGACGGCGAGAAGCTCGCCGCCCAGGTTGGCCGAGCGCGCCTGGCGGTCCGTCATCAGCCCCTTGGGGGTCGAAACGATCGCCATGCCGAGGCCGTTCTTCACGCGCGGCAGGTCGCGGCACTTGACGTACCGGCGCAGGCCGGGCGACGAGACGCGCTGCAGCTCACGGATGACCGGAAGCTCGTTGTGGTACTTCAGGTAGAGGCGGAGCGTCCCCGCAGGGCCGTCCTCCAGGACCTTGAAGTCCGCGATGTAATGGTTGTCGCGCAACAGCGCCGCCAACTGGGCCTTGAGCTTCGACGCGGGGATATCCACGCGCTTGTGCCCGGCCGAGCAGGCGTTGCGGATGCGGGTCAGCATATCCGCGACAGGATCAGTCATGCTCATGCGTTTCTCCTCACGCCACCCGGACGGTGAGTGGTGTCTCACCCCGGAAAGGCCAGCCGAACTCGCGAAGCAGCGCCATCGCGAGGTCATCGCGGCCTGCTGTGGTCACCAACGTGATGTCCATCCCGTGCACCTGCTCCACCTTGTCGAAATCGATCTCGGGGAAGATCATCTGTTCCTTCACACCGAAGGTGTAGTTCCCCCGCCCGTCGAACGACTTCGTCGGCAACCCGCGGAAGTCACGAATCCGCGGGATCGAGACACTGATGAAGCGATCGAGAAACTCGTACATCCGCGCCCCGCGAAGGGTCACGGCGCACCCGACCGGCATCCCCGCGCGCAAGCCGAAGTTGGCGATCGCCTTCTTCGCCTTGGTGATGACGGCCCGTTGGCCGGTCACCATGGCGAGTTCCTCGACGGCCACCTCAACGAGGCGCGGCGTCTTGGACGCCTCGCCCAAGCCGACATTGAGCACGACCTTCAGGATCCGCGGCACCTGGTTCGGGTTCTCGAGCCCGAATTCCTTGGCGAGGCGCGGCCGGACGGTCTCCTCAAAGTGGCGCTGCAGGCGCGGCTTGCCGACCGACGCCTTGGGCGTCTCGTCGAGCGGGAGCGTGGTCACGCCGCCGCGCGCGCTGCCGGTTGCGGCCTTCGCGGTCTTCTTCGGCGCCGAGGCCGTCGCGGCGGTGCCGCCGCCCTTTGCGTTCTTCGTTGCCATCGTCAGCGGTTCCTCGGGATGGCCACGCCCGAGCGGACGGCGATCCGTTCCACGCTGCCGTCGGCATCCTTCTGCCGCCGGACGCGCGTGGGCGCATCGGTCTGCGGGTCGATCAGCATCACCTTCGAATGGTTGAACGGCGCCGGGAACGTGAAGATCCCGGACTCCGAGTTCTGCGTCGCCCGGCGATGCCGCTTGGCGAGATTGATCCCCTCGACGGCAATCCGGCCCGTCTTCGGATAGACCCGCAACACGACGCCGCGCTTCCCCTTGTCATCGCCGGAGATCACCTGGACGGTGTCGCCCTTGGTGACATGCAACTTCATGCGGGGCGGCACCGGCTGGGTGCGCTTGCGGGACGCCTTCTTGTACACGAGCGGCTTCATGTCAGATCACCTCCGGCGCCAGGGACACGATCTTCATGTACCGCTTCTCGCGCAGTTCGCGCGCAACGGGACCGAAGATGCGGGTCGCCCGGGGCTCGCCCTTGTCGTCGATCAGGACCGCGGCGTTCTCGTCGAACCGGATGTAGGAGCCGTCCTTGCGGCGGACCTCCTTCGCGGTGCGCACGATGACGGCCTTGGCCACGTCACCCTTCTTGACCTGCCCGGTGGGAATGGCGTCCTTGATGGCCACCACGACCTTGTCGCCGAGCGACGCGTAGCGCCGCCGGGACCCGCCCAGGACGCGGATCACCAGCGCCTTTCGGGCGCCAGAATTGTCCGCGATTTTGAGAATCGTCTCCTGCTGTACCATGTCAGTCTCTCCCGGGCCTCAGCGTGCCCGCTCAACGATCTCGACCGTCCGCCATGAGACGGTCTTCGCGAGGGGTCGCGTCTCCATGATGCGCACCGTGTCGCCGGCCTTGGCGTCATGGTCGTTGCGCGCCTTCACCTTCTTCGAGCGCGTCACCTGCTTCCCGTACTTCGGGTGGGCCAGGCGCCGCTCCAGCAGGACCGTGATGGTCTTCTGCATCTTGTCGCTCACCACCACGCCCGTGCGGGTCTTGCGGGCCGCACGCTCGGCGGGGGTCGTCGTCATTTCGTCAGTCATCATCACTTCCTCAGGCCTCGCGGCGCTTCTCGCCAAGGATGGTCAGCACCCGGGCGATGTCCCGGCGCACCGTCCGGAACCGCATCGGGTTCTCGATTGACTCCGTCGCCGAGCGGAACCGGAGCTTGAAGCGCTCCTCGCGCAGCTCCGCCAGCTTGGCCTCGAGCTGCTCCACGGAGAGCTCCCTGAGATCGGTTGACAGCAGCATCAGATCTCCTCGCGCTTGACGAGCCGCGTCTTCACGGGGAGCTTGGCCTCGGCGAGCGCCATCGCCCGCTTCGCCAGCTCCTCAGGCACCCCATCCACCTCGAACAGCATGCGGCCCGGCTTGACCACGGCCACCCAGCCCTCCGGGTTGCCCTTGCCCTTGCCCATGCGCGTCTCGGCCGGCTTCTTGGTGATCGGCTTGTCCGGAAAGATCCGGATCCACACCTTGCCGCCACGCTTCATTTCGCGCGTCATCGCGATACGCGCCGCCTCGATCTGCCGGTTGGTGATCCAGCCCGGCTCCAGGGACATCAGTCCCCACTCGCCGAACGAGACCTCATTGCCCCGGGTGGCCACACCCTTGGTGCGGCCCTTGAACGTCTTGCGGAACTTGATCCGCTTCGGTGCGAGCATGGTCCTCAGGCCCCCGTGCTGTAGGTGCGGCCGGCCACGTCGTCCACGATCTCACCCTTGAAGATCCAGACCTTGATGCCGATCGCACCGTAGGTGGTCTTCGCCGTGCTCGTGGCGTAGTCGATGTCGGCCCGCAACGTGTGGAGCGGCACCCGCCCCTCGCGGTACCCCTCGGTCCGCGCGATTTCGGCGCCGCCCAGACGGCCCCCGGCGCGGACGCGGATCCCCTGCGCGCCCATCCGCATTGCGCTCTGGACCGCGCGCTTCATGGCGCGCCGGAACGAGATGCGCTGGACGAGCTGCGCGGCGATGTTGTCGGCGACCAGCTTGGCGGAGGTCTCCGGCCGCTTGATCTCCTCCACATTGACCGCGACGTCCTTGCGGGTCCCCAGCTTGCGCTCGAGCACCAGGGCCAGCTCCTCGCGGAGCTTGTCCACCTCGGCGCCGCGCTTGCCGATGACCACGCCCGGTCGCCCGGTATGGATCGTGACCGTGACCTTGCCCGGCCGCCGCTCGATGTGCACTTCGGCGATCGCCGCGTGCCCGAGCCGCTTCTGGATGTAGTCGCGGATCAGCCGGTCCTCGGCGAGCAGGGCGGGCATGTCGCGCCCCGCGTACCAACGCGAGAGTGGCTGCTTGCTGATCCCGAGCCGGAACCCGATTGGATGCGTCTTCTGACCCATTACTTCGCCCCCTTCGTGACCACTGGCTCCACGGCGATCCGCACGTGGCTGGTCGGCTTGCGAATCGGCGTCGCCCGGCCCTGGGCTGCCGCGTGGAAGCGCTTCAACGGCGAGCCCATGTCCACCTGGGCGTCGACGACGACCAGCTGGTCCACGTCGAACGACTCGCTGTCGCGCAGCGCGTGCTGCTCGGCATTCGCCACCGCCGACTTCAAGGTCTTCGCGATCTGCTTCGCCGCCAGCTTCTTGTTGAACTGGAGGATCGCATACGCCTCATTGACGTTCTTGCCGCGGATCAGCCGGGTCGGCGCGAACTCTCCGAGCTTGTGGCCCACCTTGTTCTCGGTGACGTACACCGGGACGAACTTGTTCCCGTTGTGCACCGCGAAGGTGTGGCCGACGAACTCCGGGATAATGGTGCTTGCCCGGGACCAGGTCTTGATGACCTTCTTCTCGTTCTTGTCGTTCATGACGGCCACCTTGTCGAGCAGTGCCTGCTGGATGAAGGGGCCCTTCCGGATGCTCCGCGCCATTACTTGGTCGCCTTCCCGCGCTTGCGGCCGCGCACGATGAGTCGGTTCGAGTTCTTCTTGCGCTTGCGTGTCTTGGTTCCCTCGGGCTTGCCCCAGGGGGAGACCGGCGGGCGCCCGCCCGAGGTCTTGCCCTCGCCACCACCCAACGGGTGGTCAACGGGGTTCATCGCGACGCCGCGCACGTGCGGACGCTTGCCGAGCCAGCGGCTCTTGCCGGCCTTGCCGACCGAGAGCAGCTCATGCTCGGAGTTGCCGACTTCGCCGACGGTGGCCAGGCAGCGCCCGTGCACCATCCGCATTTCGGTGCTCTTGAGCCGCAGCGTCACGTAGTCCCCCTCGCGGGCCACCACCTGCGCGCCGGTCCCGGCCGAGCGCGCCATGGCGCCCCCCTTGCCGATCTTCAGCTCGATGTTGTGCACCGTGGTGCCCAGCGGCATCTCGGCCAGCGGGAGGGCGTTGCCGATGCGCACGTCGCTGCCCGGCCCGCTCTGCACGGTGTCGCCCTGCTGCAGCCCCTTCGGGTGCAGGATGTACCGCTTCTCGCCGTCGGCGTAGACCAGCAGCGCGATCCGGGCGGTGCGGTTCGGATCGTACTCGATCTCGGCCACTCGCGCCGGGATCCCGTACTTCTCCCGCTTGAAATCAATGCGCCGGTACTGCCGCTTGTGACCGCCACCCCGGTGCCGCGAGGTGATGTGGCCCTGGTTGTTGCGGCCACCCGTCTTGGGCAGCGCCTCGACCAGCGACTTCTCCGGCGTGCTCCGCGTGATCTCGTCGAAACCCGAGACCGACTTGAAGCGCGTGCCCGCGGTAATCGGGCGGAATTGACGAATGCTCATCTCAACCCTCGAACACGGCGAGTGACTCGCCGTCCTGAAGCGTGACGATCGCCTTCTTCCAGCGCGCGGTCACCCCGCGCGTCCGGCCGCGGGCAATCGCGTTGCGGCGCATCTGCATCGTGCGGACGTCCTTGGCAGTGACCCCGAACAGCGCCTTCAGCGCGGCGCGGATCTGCCCCTTCGTGGCCTCCGGGTGCACCTCGAAGACGTACTCCTGGCGCTCCTGCCAGGCCGTCGACGACTTCTCGGTGACCAGCGGACGGATCACGATTCCGTGCAAGTCGGCCATCAGGCACCTTCCTTCGTCGCCAGCGCATCGGCCTCGATCACGACGGCCTCCGCCAGCAGCAGGTCATACGCGGTCGCCTCGACGAACGGCAGGACCTCGAGGCGCGGCACGTTGCGCGCGCTCAGGTACACCGCCGGCTTGGTGCCGTGGGTCAGGATCAGCACCCGCTTGCCGTCGAGACCGAGCGTGGTCACCAGCTCAAGCAGCCGGGCCGTCTTCGGGGCCTCGAACGCCAGCGCGTCGATCACATGCAGGTTCCCCTCGCGCGCCTTGGCATTGAAGCCCGAGCGCCGGGCGAGCTGCCGGACCTTCTTGGGGATGTCCGTGCGGTAGTCGCGCGGCGATGGCCCGAAGGCGATCCCGCCGCCCCGCCAGTGCGGAGCCCGCGTGGTGCCCTGCCGCGCGCGGCCAGTGCCCTTCTGCTTCCAGGGCTTCTTCCCGCCGCCCGACACTTCCGCGCGGGTCTTCACCTTGTGCGTGCCCTGGCGCTGGTTGCCGAGGTAGGTCTTCACCGCCTGGTGAAGGACCGCCTCGTTCACCGTCCCGTCGAACAGGTCGCCCGGGAGGGCGAACCCATCCTGACGCGGTTCGCCGGTGGCCGAATAGTGCGGCGCATTAGTCATGACGGCTCTTCCCCCCCTGCGTGGCGACGGTCACGATCCCGTTCTTCGAGCCCGGGACCGCCCCGCGCACGAACAGCAGGTTCCGTTCGGCGTCGACCCGGATGACCGTGAGGCCCATTTCCGTGTGGCGCGCGGCCCCGTGGTGTCCGGGCATCTTCTTGCCCTTGATGACGCGCGATGGGTCCGTGCCGGGCCCGATCGAGCCGGGCTTGCGGTGCCGGGTGTTGCCGTGCGAGGCCGGACCACCGGCGAAGCCGTGCCGGTGCACCACACCCTGGAACCCGCGACCCTTGGTGGTGCCGGTCACCTTGACCAGCTGCCCCTCGGCGAACTGCTCGACGGTCATCATCGCGCCCGGCGCGAGGTCCGTCGTCTCGACCGTGAAGGTGCGCACGATCTGGGGCGCGTAGTCGAGGCCCGCCTTGCCGGCATGGCCCTGCTCCGCGCGCGACGTCCGCAGCGCCTTCTTGTGGCCCCAGCCCAGCTGCGCCTGTGACGGCGACACCTGGAGCACCGGGCACGGCCCGGCCTCGATCACCGTCACGGGCACCGCGGTGCCGTCTTCGGCGAAGACGCGCGTCATCCCGAGCTTCCGTCCAATGAGGGCCATGGCTATTCGACCTTGATCTCGACGTCCACGCCGGCCGGAAGATCCAGCTTCGTCAGCGCGTCCATCGTCTGGGGTCGCGAGTCGTGGATATCGAGCAGGCGCTTGTGCGTCCTGAGCTCGAACTGCTCACGGCTCTTCTTGTCCACGTGCGGGGAACGCAGCACGGTCCACTTTTCCATCTTCACCGGAAGAGGGATCGGTCCCGAAATCTGCGCGCCGGTCTTTTCCGCCGTGCGCACGATGTCCGCCGCGGCCTGGTCCAGCACCACGTGGTCGAACGCCTTGAGGCGGATGCGAATCTTGCCTGCCATCAGAGTCCTCGGTCGTTGCGCATCATGAGCCGGCGGAGGTGCCGGACCCACTGTCGCTGGTTAGGCTACGGGATATTGGCTGTTGGATGTTGGAGATGGGATTGTGTGCTCCAACATCCAACATCCAGCAATCCATGTCCTTACTTGAGAATCTTGGTCACCACGCCGGCGCCCACCGTCCGCCCGCCCTCGCGGATCGCGAACCGCAGCCCCTCGTCCATCGCCACCGGGATGATCAGCTCGATCGTCATCTGGATGTTGTCGCCCGGCATCACCATCTCCA
>JBBQQJ010000036.1:0-16957 GCA_038216165.1 Gemmatimonadales bacterium
ATGGCGCTGAGTGTCAGCCCGACCACCAGCACGACCACGGCCCCAACGACGTTGTGCCACAGGAACGACACCTCCGGCATCCCGACCGACACCGCCGCCACGGCCGCCATGCCGGACAGCAAGCCGAAGAATGCCCCCGGCCCACTGGTCCGGGGGATCATCGCCAGCAGGAACACGCCCAGAATGGAGCCGTAGAAGAACGAGCCGAAGCGGTTGACCACCTCGATCAGCGAGCCGAGGTTGGCGGCGTAGGTGGCCACCACGCAGGCGAAGAGACCCCAGAGGCCGGTGGAGAGCTTGGACACGCGCAGCAGCTCCGCCTCGCTCCCGTTGGGGCGCCACCAGCGGCGGTAGAAATCGATGACCGTCGCGGTCGAGAGCGAGTTGAGTTCCGCCGCGATGCTCGACATCGCCGCGGCGATCACCCCGGCGATGAAAATTCCCGCGAGGCCGAGCGGCAGCCAATCGATCACGAAGCGGGGGATGATGTAGTTCACGTCGCGCGAGGGCTCGCCGGTCACCTCCGTCACGAGGGCCAAGGCATCGCCGCGCACCGCGGTGATCGCGGCCTCGGAGGCCACGAACGCTTCCCGGTCCGGGCGGGTGAGCTCCGCGCCCACCCCATGATCGCCGGCCACCGCGCCGTTGGCATCGGCGTAGCGCACGTTCCAGGCGTCGGTGTAGCGCTGCTGCAGTGCGGCGTAGGCGGCCGGCTGCGCGGCTTGGACCTGACGATCCGCTGCCGGATTCCAGAGCATCGGTCCCGGCGTGAAGAGGTAAAACACCCAGACCAGCACACCGACGATCAGCACCAGGGCCTGGAGGGGGATCTTCCAGTAGGCGCTCATCAGCAGCGAGGTACGGGCATCGTCCACTGACTTCGCGGTGAGGTAGCGCTGTACCTGGCTCTGGTCCGTGCCAAAATACGACAGCATCAGGAAGGTGCCGCCCAGGATTCCCGACCAGAAGGTGTAGGTCTTGGTGAGATCCCACGAGAAGTCAAACACCTGCAACCGGCCGGTCGCGCCGGCCAACTCGAGGGCGTCCGTTGGCGAGACCGGGATCCGCAGCAGCAGTACGACCACGATCGCCAGCAGGGCCGCCACGATCAGCACCATCTGCTTCACGTCCGCCCAGGTCACGGCCTGGACGCCGCCAATCATCGTGTAGAGCACCGTGGGGATGCCGATCATCGCCACCGACACGGTGAGGTCCCAACCGAAGATCGCCGAGAAGACCACGGCGGGCGCCGCGATGATCGTCCCGCAGGACATCCCGCGCGACATCAGGAAGAGGAAGGCGGTGAGCGAGCGTGTCTTCGCGTCGAAGCGCTTCTCGAGAAATTCGTAGGCGGTGAACACCTTGGCGCCGTGCAGGAACGGCACCAGCGTCACGCCAAGGATGACCATGGCGATCGGCAGGCCAAAGTAGAACTGCACGAAGCGGAGCCCGTCGGTGGCCCCCTGCCCCGTGGTGCCGATCATGGTGACGGCAGAGAGCTGGGTGGCCATGACCGACAGGCCGACCGCCCACCAGGGCAACGAGCGATTGGCGAGGAAGTAGCCCTCGATGTTGTCAGTGTCCTTGGCACGGCGGAGGCCGTCCCACACCACGTACGTGAGGTAGGCGATGATGATCGCCCAGTTCAGGGGATGCACGACGCCCCCGTCAGCGCGCGAAGGTGGCCTGGAGCCACCAGAGGAGGAGCAGGGTCACGACCTGAACGGCGAGGACGCGGAGCGCCACCTGCCGGAACCGCGAACCGGTCGACGCGGCATCGCTCACGGGAGCTGCCCGCTGCTGGAATGCATCATGATACCTCCGGAAGGGCCTACTGACGGGGGAAATCTACCACGGGCCACGGTGGCGGGTGCCCCCCGCCCGCCCTTCGGCTATTTTTGAGGGATGACAACGACACGCAACGTCCGCGTCGGGTTGGTGCAGCAGCGGGTCGGGTCCGACCCCGCCGCCAACCTTGAGCGCGCCATTGAAGGGATTCGTACTGCCGCGGCCAAGGGCGCACAGGTGGTCTGCCTGCAGGAGCTCTTCGGCTGGTACTACTTCTGCCAGCGTGAAGACCACGCCTTCTTCAACCTGGCCGAGCCAATCCCGGGCCCGAGCACCGACCGCCTCGGAGCCGTGGCCAAGGAGTTGGGCGTCGTGATCGTCGCCTCGCTCTTCGAGAAGCGCGCCCACGGCCTCTACCACAACACCGCCGCCGTGATCGACGCGGACGGCGCGTACCTCGGCAAGTACCGGAAGATGCACATTCCCGACGACCCGCAGTTCTACGAGAAATTCTACTTCACCCCCGGCGACCTCGGCTTCCGCACCTGGGACACCAAGGTGGGCAAGATCGGCGTCCTCATCTGCTGGGACCAGTGGTACCCCGAGGCGGCGCGCCTGACGGCACTGAGCGGCGCGGAGATCCTGTTCTACCCGACCGCCATCGGCTGGCTGCCGCCCGAGAAGGCGGAGTACGGCGAGCGCCAACAGGCGGCATGGGAGACGATTCAGCGCTCCCACGCGGTGGCCAACGGCGTGTACGTGTGCGGCGTGAACCGCGTGGGTCACGAGGTGCTCCCCGGCAGCGAGCCGGGCGCGCCGGGGATCGAGTTCTGGGGCGGTTCGTTCATTGCCGACCCGAGCGGCCGCATGCTCGCCAAGGCAGGCCCCGACGAGGAAGTCCTGGTGGCCGACTGCGACCTCGGCGCGGTGGACACCGTGCGCACGCACTGGCCGTTCCTGCGGGACAGGCGGATCGACGCCTACGACGACATCACCAAGCGCTACCTTGACTAGCCCCGCCTCCCCCGACTTCCGCATGCCGGCCGAGTGGGAACCGCATCGGGGCACCTGGCTCTCGTGGCCGCACCGCGAGTCGAGTTGGCCCGGCAACTTTGCGCCGGTGCCTCGGGTGGTGGCCGAGATGGTGCGCCACCTCGCCCCCGGCGAGGAGGTGCACATCAACGTCACGGATGCCGCGATGGAGGCCGGCGCGCGATCGGTGCTGGCGGAACGCGACGTGCCGACCGGCAACGTCTTCTTTCACCACTTCCCGACCAACGATGCCTGGTGCCGCGACCACGGCCCGATCTTCGTGCAGCGCGACGGCGCCGATGGCACGCGCGAGCAACGCATCACCGACTGGGGCTACAACGCCTGGGGCGGCAAGTACCCGCCGTTCGACCTCGATGACCAGATCCCGCGACGCGTGGCCGAACACTTCGGCATCGCCCGCGTGGAGGGGGGGATGGTCCTCGAGGGCGGCTCGATTGACGTGAACGGGCTCGGCACCCTCCTCACCACTGAGGCGTGCCTGCTCCACCCCAACCGCAATCCCGGGCTCAACCGCGACCAGATCGAGCAGCGGCTCCGGGACACTCTTGGTGTCACCAAGATCCTGTGGCTCGGGGAGGGGATCGCGGGCGACGACACCGATGGCCACATTGATGACATCACCCGCTTCACCGATGCGCGCACCATCGTCACCGTCCTCGAGGACGACCCGCACGACGAGAACCACGCGCTGTTGCAGCAAAACCTGCGGCGCCTCGAGGAGATGACCGACCAGGACGGCGAGCCGTTCCGACTCGTCACCCTCCCCATGCCGCGTGCGGTGGTGTTCGATGGCCAGCGTCTCCCGGCCTCCTACGCCAACTTCTACATCGGCAATGAGGTGGTCCTGCTTCCCGGCTACGACGCCGAGCGCGACGAGATCGCCCGGGCCACCCTGCAGGAGCTCTTCCCCACCCGTCGGGTGGTGGTGATCGACTGCACCGAGCTCATCTGGGGATTGGGCGCGTTCCACTGCCTGACGCAGCAGTGGCCGAAGCTCTGAGAGCTGAGCACAGGGAACAGGAAACCGCGACCCCCCCGTGCAACCCTTCCCGACTTGCGTCCATCTGATCGGACGTGAACACTCCTGTCATGGCCTTCCGCACCCCGCTCGGTGGCACCCCGCTCCTCGATCTCGAGGGCAGCCTGGTCCGCGCCGCCTCGCGGGGCGACGAGCGCGCCTTCGAGGGGCTGTATCACCGCCATGTGGCCCGGATCCACTCCTTGGTGCGCCGGATGGCCTCCCCCGACACCGCCGATGAGCTGACGCAGGACGTCTTCGTGCGGGCCTGGGAGAAGCTCGGCACCTTCCGCGGTGAGAGCGCCTTCGGGACCTGGCTGTACCGGTTGGCAGTCAACGTAGTGCTGACCCAGCGCCGCAAGGCCCGGGCGGAACGCGGCTGGCTCCTCCCGGATGATGCCCCGCTCGAGGTGCAGCCGATCCGGGCGGCCCCCGTAGGCGTCCGAATGGATCTGGAACACGCGATGTCCCAGCTCCCCGAGGGAGCCCGACAGGTGTTCGTGCTGCACGACATCGAGGGGTGGACCCACGAAGAGATCGCAGCCCACCTGGGGTTGGTGCCGGGGACGTCGAAGTCGCAGTTGTCGCGCGCACGCGCCGCGCTGAGGAGGATGCTCGATGGGTACTGACCTGCACCCCCCAGAGGGCGAGGGCCCCGATCCCGTGCTCGCCGGGGCGCTCGCGCACCTCCGGGACACCCCGCCACCAGCCGACCTCTGGCCCGGTATCGCGCCACGACTCCTGGTGCGGGCCCCGCAACGGCTGGTGCAGCTCCGCTGGCCCACCGCCCTCGCGGCGGCGCTGGCGTTGGTGGCCGGGTCGGCCGGGCTCACCACCTGGTTGGGGCGGGCGGGCCGCGATGCCCCCCCCACGACCGAAGTCGGTCAGGGGGTGGCGACCACCGGGGTCGTGGCAGCGGCGATGCGGGAGGCGGGCACACCGGCGCTCACCACCGCGATCGATGAGCTCACCTTGGCCCTCGAGGCGGCGTTGTCGCAACTCGATCCGGCCACCCGCGCCCAGATCCGGGAGGCGCTCGCCTCGCTCGACACGGCGATCGCCGAGGCCAATGCGGTGGTCCGTGCGGCGCCGGACAACCGGCGGGCTGTGCACTACCTGGCCGCCACCCTGAGCCGCAAGCGCGACGTGCTGCGCACGCTCGTCGCCACCGCCACCCGCAGCTGACGGAGCAACCCATGCTGCCCACCCTGCTCCTCGCCCTGGGTACCGCGCTGCCCGTCCACCCGGCCGACACCACCCTGCGGGTCGCCCGCGGCACCACGGTGGAGATCGTTGCGATGACGCGCGAGGTGGTCCTGCGCACCACGGCACGCGACGAGGTCACGGTGCGCGGCGCCAGCGCGGAGCGCAGCGGCCGCACCGTCGAGGTGGGTTCGCGGGAGTTCCTCCAGGGTGGCGGGAGCGGCCCGATCACGGTCACGGTACCCGCGTGGGCCACGGTGGAGATCGCCGCGATGAATGGCGCGGTGCGGGTCGAGCAGGGGCCGGCGCACCTCACGGTCAGCAGCCTCACCGGCCAGATCGAGGTCCGTGGAGGGACCGGCACCATGGCGCTGGAGTCGATGTCCGGCGCCATCATGGTGCGAGACTTTGCCGGCACCCGCCTCGACGTGAACGCCGTCAGTGGCACCATCACGATCGATGGCGCCACGGGGACCCTCAGCGCCGAGTCGGTGAATCACGCCGTCGTCCTTCGCAACGTGCAGAGCACGCAGGTCTCGGTCGAGACCACCAATGGGCCGATTCGGTGGGCCGGCGCGCTGGACCCGACGGGACGCTACCGCTTTGCCACCCACAACGGCGAGATCGTACTGGCACTCCCCGAGGATGCCTCGGCGCGATTCCGAGGCAACACGTTCAACGGCAGTTTCGAGTCGGTGCTCCCGGCCACCACCACCGGGCTTGGCCCCGTGCAGGGTGCGGGCGGACGCATGCCGGGCCGCGAGTTCACGGCCACCCTCGGCCGCGGCGAGGCCACGGTGGACGTGGAGACCTTCAACGGGTCGATCCGGCTGACGCGCCGCGGCAGCAACTGAACCACCCGTCGCTCAGCTGAAGGCCGGTGGCCGCCGACGGTGCACGGCGGTGATCGCCTGCCAGGCGTGCGCCACCCGAAGGCAGAGATCCTCGCGCCAGAGTGCACCGATGATGGTGAGTCCCTGTTGCGCCCCGTCGTTCGGGCCACCGACCGGCACCGTCACCGCGGGATGCCCAGTGAGGTTCGTAGTGGAGAGCGCGGTCTCGGTGAGCGGTGGCATGAGGATCACGTCCACGTGCTCAAAGAGCGCGTGCACGCGACGCTGAGTGAGGGTGCGCACCCGGTTGGCCTGTACGTACTGCACGGCCGGGATGAAATGGGCCGCGCGCAGCACGTTGGGTCGGGCGTCCACCCCTTGGTCGGCGAGGTCGTCATTGCCGCCAGCCCGGCTCAGGTCCTCGAAGGCCGCCGCGCTCTCGACCCGCAGAATGATCTCCATCGCCGCCGTCGGGATGTCAACGGGCCAGGGCACCGTCCGCATGGTGGCGCCGGCGGTCCGGAGGGCCTCCACCGCGCGGCGCACGAGTGGCCGCTCCGCCGCGTCGCCAGTCTCGAGATCGGGGTGCAAGCCGACCCGGATCTCGGCCAGCGGCTGCGCCGGGTTGAAGGCGAACGGCATCGGGTGCGATGACGGGTCACGGTCGTCCTCTCCCTGAATGCTGGCAAACACCAGCGCGAGATCTTCCGCGGACCGCGCCATCGGCCCCAGCTTGTCGAGCGTCCAGGCGAGCGACATCGCACCAAATCGCGACACCCGCCCGTAGGTCGGGCGGAGGCCGCTGATGCCACACCGGGTGGCCGGCGAGAGAATGCTCCCCAGCGTCTCACTGCCGATGGCGAACGGTACCAACCCGGCCGCTACGGCCGCCGCAGAGCCTGCCGACGAGCCGGTGGCGCCCTGGGTCATCCGCCACGGATTGCGGGTCCGTCCGCCGTACCAGAGGTCACCGTAGGCGAGTTCGCCGAGTGCCAACTTGGCCACGAGCACCGCTCCGGCGGCATCCAGCCGCTCCACGACCGCTGCGGTCTCGGGGAGTTCACGATCACGGTAGATGGGGGTCCCCCACGTGGTCGGATAGCCCGGCACGGCGAGGAGATCCTTGGCGCCCCAGGGGATGCCATGCAGCGGGCCGCGCCACGCCCCCGCGCGCGCTTCGGCGTCGAGCGCGTCGGCCTGCTGCAGCGCGCGCGTTGTCGTGAGCGTCACCACCGCGTTCAACTCGGGGTTGCACCGCTCGAGCCGGGCCAAGGTGCGCTCGGTGAGCGCACGCACCGTGATCGCGCCGCTCCGCAGCAGCGCCCCGAGTTCGGGAATCGTCGCAAAGCCGAGATCGGCGTCGGACCCGAGCGCGGGCGGTGCCACCGGGCGCACCTGCACCAGACCGGCTGGGGGGGGCATCGCGCGCGCACCCGCGGGGACGGGATTGAAGCGAAACGCCGGCGGCACGTCGTTGGGAATCGGGGCCTGACGGAGGGCAACGAAGGACAGCAGGGCCGCCTCCAGATGGACAAGCATCTGCTCGCGGTCCTCGTCGCTGTAGGACAGGCCCAGGACCTTCTCCGCGGCGGCCACCTGCGCCTTGGTGATGCGGGCGAGCGTGCCGACCGATGCGGCGGTCCCCTCGGGACCGGCGGCCAGGGCCCAGCTCTGTTCGGTCAGGGCGATCGGCAGGCCCGCCGCCGTGCACAGCCCGAAGAAGGTCCGCCGATCCACTGTTCCCGCCACGCGCACGCTCCGACCCATGGGAATGGCAGGGTGGTGCCCCGCCGGCTGATCAATCGTAGTACGGCAGCCCCCCGCGACGGGTTGCCGGGAGGCGGTGCAACCTTTTGCGCGGGGGGTGCGTCAGAGCAGTGGCAGTCGGGATCGTCCCACAACGAAACAGCAACCGCTGACTCCACCACCGAGGATACCCACCATGCAGCGTACCCTTGTCGCCTTGGCCCTGTTCGGCGCCGCCGCTCCCCTCTCCGCTCAACAAACCCGTTTCACTGCGACCATGGCGGCGGGCGACCGGCTCGACATCCGCAACATCAATGGTGGGGTGACGGTGACGCAGGGATCTGGTCGCACAGCGGAAGTCGTGATCACCAAGACGGTCAAGCGCGGCGATGGCAACCTCGTCAAGGCGATCATGGAAAAGGACAACGGGGTCGTACGGGTCTGCACGATCTACCTCCAGCGCGACCCGAACCGGACCACCTGCGCGGGCAACAATTCCACCACAAGCGGTGACGACGAGAAGTTGGAGGTCGAGATGCGCTACGAGGTGCGGGTCCCCGCAGGGGTGGAGTTCGACGGCAACTCCGTCAACGGCGAGATCACCGTGCGCCACCTCGACACGCCGGCCACGGTGACCACCGTCAACGGCGGGATCACCTTCGACGGTGTGGCGGCCCACGAGCTCCAGACGGTCAATGGCTCCATCACGGCGACCTTCAGCCGGGCCAACTGGAGCGGGCGCATCAGCCTGCACACCGTCAACGGTGGGATCACGCTCACGCTGCCCGCCGACGCGAACCTCACCCTGGCGGGTTCCACCGTCAACGGTGGCATCACGAGTGCATTCCCGGTGACGATGCAGGGCAAGTGGGGCCCGCGGAAGTTCCGGGGGACGATCGGGAATGGCGGGCGGGAGCTGGAGATCGAGACGGTCAACGGCGGGATCACGATCCGGAAACAGTAGAGCAGGCGAGAACGCGAGAACGCTGATGCCGTGGATTCATCGCCCGCGGGTTGACACCCGCGGCTGATGGATGCGCCTTCGCTCCTTCTATCTTTATGCATGTCCACCCTGTTCACCTCCGACGCACTCGCCACGTGGCGCGCCCACCTCGAGGCCTCGGATCAGTTCCGCGACGCGGCCGCCGACTGGTCGGGCACTCTGCTGCTGCTCGAGGGAACGGCCGATGCCCACGAGCGAAGCACCTGGGTCCGCATCGATGGGGGCACCTGCCCTGAGCTTCGCCTCGGCACCACTACCGACCTCGCGCACGCCGACTTCGTGCTGGCCGCCTCGCCCACGACGTGGGGCGATCTGGTGGCCGCCCGGACCACCCCGATGACGGCGGCGCTCACCGGGCGGCTCCAGTTGGTGCGGGGGGATGTGTTGTCGCTCCTGCCGCACGCCAAGGCGGCGGCGGCATTGCTGGCAGCAGCGCACAGCGGAGGGGCGTGAACGGTGAACGGTGAACGCGGGTCCCGTTCCCCGTTCACCCCTCACCGTTCATTAGCTACATCGCCATCCAGGCCGTGCTGAGCTCATGCGCACCCCAGACGATCCGCAGGTCACCGCGGAGGCCGGAGGTGGCCGGCACCAACCACATCGTCAGCCCCTCGACCGGCGTGGCCATGGTGCGATGCCGGAGCGGCACGCGCACGACGTCCTTGTCGGCGGTGTAGTCGCCGACCCCCTGCCCCTCATCCTTCTGGATGATGAGCTGCCACCCCTCGGCGGTCGGGAGCACGAAGAGCGCGTAGCGACCCTTGGCGAGGTGGGCATCGCCGAACATCAGCATCAGGTCGGTGGTCAGGGTGGTGGTCGCGTTCGCCCCGAGCCGCCAGACCTGGTCCATCGGCACGAGTGAATCAGCCGGGAAGGACCGACCGCGCAGGTGCGGCTGGCCCCAGTCGAGGCGGAGCTTCGGGGAAGTGGCCTCATCCCCCTCAGTCATGACCACGATCTCACTGGTGCCGCGGCCCGAGGGCTGGAAGCGCTGGGGGGCCTGGGCAGCGAGGGGCACGGCGAGGACGGTGAGCAACAGAACATGGCGGATCATGGATGGAACTCCGTGGACAGAGGACAGCGAACGGTGGACAGCGAAGAGCGAAGAGCGAACAGCGAACAGCGAACAGCGAACAGAGAACAGAGAACAGCCAACGGCTACCGCGCGATCGGCGCCGCGAGCACTTCTGGCGGAATCCCGAAGCCCTCGGTGATCTCCTCGGCGATCGGGCGCAGTTCCTCGCAGCACTTGTTGACGAGGTAGCGGATCGCCTTCGCCTTGGGCGTCTCGATGATCCCGCTCATCATGAACCAGCCGAGATCGCGTTCGATCGCAGCGGCCCAGAACGTGTCGCGCAGCTGTGCGAGCAGCGGTGCGAGCGACGGCCCTGCCCGCTCCACCTGCTCCTGGACTGCCTCGTGGGCCACGCGCTCCACGTGCGCGGTGGCGAGGAGCATCAGGTGGTCCTGCACCTCGAACATGGCCCGCAGCGGGTCCTGTTTCATCGCCGCGCGCAGTCGACGCGCCGCCGCATCGAGCATCCGCTCCTCGCGATAGCGCAGCAGGTCGCGCTGCTGGACGGGGTCGCGCAGGTGCTCCTCATCGTCGCGGCGCGCCGTCACCGGATTCATCGCCTTGAGGGCGGTGCGCGCCCGGCGCGTCAGCAGCCGGATCACGCCGATCTCGGAGAACTCCTGCGTATAGCCGGTCAGGAGCGCCTTGGCGAGCAGCTGATAGAGGACGGTGTTGTCGCCCTCGAAGGTGGTCCAGACGTCGATGTCGGCACGCAGCACCGCGATGCGGTTCTCGGCGAGGTAGCCCTGCCCACCACAACACTCGCGCGCATCGGTGATCGCCCGCTGGGCGAACCAGGAGGTGTACGCCTTGAGCCCCGCCGCGAGCCCTTCCACCTCCCGGTTCGACTCGCCCTCGGTGGGAGCGAACCGATCGACCAGCTTCGAGAGCGCGATGTCCAGCACGATACTGGTGGCGAGCGCCGGCAGGAGGCGACGTTGGTGCGTCCGGTAGTCGAGGAGCAACGTGGTGTTGCCGCCTTCGGGGCCGAACTGCCTCCGGCGGTTGCCATAGCGAATGGCGATGGTGAGCGCGCTCTTGGCGGCCGAGAGCGCGCTGAGGCCGATCGTGATCCGACCACCGACGAGCGTACCGATCATGGTGAAGAAGCGGCGCGCCGGATTCTCGATCGGGGAGTGGTAGGTCCCGTCCTCCGCGACCCCACCGAAGCGATCGAGCAGGTGTGCGCGCGGGATGCGCACCTGGTCGAACCAGAGCTGGCCGTTGTCGACGCCATTGAGCCCCTCCTTGATGCCCGTATCACCGATCGTGACACCCGGGGCGGGCACACCGTCTGGGGTACGGATCGGCACCAGGAAGGCGTGAACGCCGTGGTTGGTGCCGGCGACGATGAGCTGTGCAAACACGGTGGCGAGCTGCCCGTGCACCGCGGCGTTCCCGAGCCACTCCTTGTGCGCCTTGGCATGCGGCGTGTGGATCACGAACTCGCCGGCCCCGGAGTCCCAGGTGGCCGTGGTCTCGAGATCGCGCACGTTGGAGCCGCTGCCGTGTTCGCTCATCGCGAACACACCGAGGAGCTCGCCGGTGGACGTGCTCCGGAGGAAGGTCCGGTGATGCCACTCCGTGCCGAGGAGCAGGATGCTCCCCTGGAAGAGGCCGTACTGCACCCCGAACTTGATGGTCAGCGACAGGTCGTGATAGGCGAGCGTTTCGAAGGCGGCCATGAAGGCGCGGATGTCGCCGCGGCCACCGAAGGCCTCCGGCACGTTGAGCCGACCGAGACCGTCGGCCGAGAGCAGCTGGAGCCACTCGAGCACGACCTCGCGATAGTCGTGATGCGACAGGCCATACCGATAGGCGAACGCGGGATCGCGCAGCCGCGCGCGGACAGCGTCCCGCACCGCGTGTTCCGGCCCGTCCAGCAAGGCACGGAGGGCCGGAACGTCGACAGGCAGCGCGGGGCGCGGCGGCGCAGGGGCCGGCCGCTCGGCGGGCGAGGGCTGGGTCATGGGGTGAAGGATAGCATCCTTCGGGGCTAGCTTACCGGGATGTCCGCATCCACCCCGCTCGTGGCCGTCCTCGGCGCCGGCGCCGCCGGTCTCATGGCCGCCATCCACGCCGCCGGCCCCGGTCGGCGCGTGCTCCTCCTCGAGCGTACTGCCGATGGTGGCCGCAAAATCCTGATCTCGGGGGGTGGACGCTGCAACGTGCTCCCCTCGCAACTCGATACCGACCGGTTCGTCACCGCGTCCTCCCCCAACTCGATGCGCAACATCCTCCGCAGCTGGCCGCTGCCGGAGCAACGATTCTTCTTCGAGCACGACCTGGAGCTCCCGCTGGTGCTCGAAGAGGCGTCGGGGAAGCTCTTTCCGGTGGCCAACAAGGCGCGCGCGGTGCGCGATGCCCTGGTGGCAACGGCGCGCGCGCGGGGCGTCGAATGGATCCCCAATGCCCAGGTGACCGCGCTCGACCCGCTCGCGCCGGGCTGGGGCCTCACGCTGGCTGACGGCCGGACCATCCGTGCCGATGCGGTGATCGTTGCCACCGGGGGCTATTCCGTCCCCGCCACCGGCTCGGAGGGATTCGGCCTCGAGACCCTCGCACGGCTCGGGCACACCGTGCACCCGACCTACCCGGCGCTCACCCCGCTCACCCTCGAGCCGGCGGACTATGCCGATCTGGCGGGCGTGTCGCTGCCGGTGACCATCGAGGCGAATAGCGCCACCGAACGGCGCACAGCCAGCGGCGGCTTCCTGTTCACACATCGCGGCTTCAGCGGTCCCGCCGTGCTCGATGTGTCGCATGTGGCGGTACGCGGCCGGCTCGCCGCCGAACCGCCGGCCACGCTCACCGTGCAATGGACCAGCTATGATGCCGCCACGTGGGAAGCGCTGCTCGCCCCGGGCCCACACCAGGTGGGCACGGTGGTGCGACGCGAACTGCCCACGCGCCTGGCCGATCGCCTCCTCGCCGACATCGGACTTGATCCAGTCAAGAAGCTGTCGCAGCTCCCGCGCCAAGGCCGCAAGGATCTGGTCGCCGCGCTCACGCGCTACCCGCTGCGCTGGACGGGCGATGAGGGTTACAAAAAAGCTGAAGTGACTGGCGGTGGCGTAGCCCTCGGCGAGGTCCAACCGGGCACCATGGAAAGCCGTATCCATCCGGGGCTCTTCCTGTGCGGCGAGTTGTTGGATGCCTTCGGTCCCATCGGCGGCTACAATTTCGTCTGGGCGTGGGTCACGGGTCGCCTGGCGGGGTTGGGGGTTCTCCCAGCCGGCGGTGTCAACCACCGGTCGTAGGTCGTTGGATGTTGGATGTTGGATGTTGGATGTTGGATGTTGGTGAGGCATCGCAATCGCCAATCGCCAATCGCGTTTCTCCGTTTTCCGCTCCCTGATCTCCGGAACTGCCATGCGACTTCGCCATCTGTACTTCGCCATGCTGCTCGTTGCGCCCCTCTCGGCGCAAACCCGCCTCACCACCCCGGAACAGGCCCTCGGCTTTGGGCTGGGCGCGGACTACCATCTGGCCGACTACAGCCAGCTGCAGCGCTGGTGGGAGACGCTCGCTGTCGAGTCGCCACGGATGGTGCTCGACACCATCGGGATGACGGAGGAGGGCCGGCCACAGCTCATGGCGATCCTCTCTTCGCCGGCCAACCTGGCGCAGCGTGAGGACTACCGGCAGATCGCCGAGCGGCTCGCACGGGGTCGGGTCAGCGAGGCCGAGGCGCGCAAGCTGGCTGCGCGCGGCAAGGCGATCATCTGGATCGACGGCGGCCTCCATTCCACCGAGGTGCTGGGGCCGGTGGCGCTCATGGAACTGGTGTGGCAGTTCGTGTCGCAGCAGGACCCGGAGACGCTCCGCATCCTCGATGATGTGATCATCCTCGCGGTCCACGCCAATCCCGACGGGATGGAACTCGTCAGCGACTGGTACATGCGCGAGGACGACCCGAACCGTCGCAGCTACGGCGGCATCCCGCGGCTCTACCAGAAGTACATCGGCCATGACAACAACCGCGACCTCTACCGCAACGCCATGGCCGAGTCACGGAACATGAGCCGGACGATGTACCGCGCGTGGTACCCGCAGATCATGTACAACCACCACCAAACCGGTCCGTCGGGCACCGTGATGTTCGCCCCGCCATTCCGCGACCCATTCAACCATGTGTACGACCCGATGATCCCGACGGGCCTCGACTTCGTGGGCGCAGCGATGCATCGCCGCTTCACCCAGGAGGGCAAGGGCGGCACCGTCTCGCGTGACGCTGCGAGCTACTCCACCTGGTGGAACGGCGGGCTCCGGACCACCGCGTACTTTCACAACATGATCGGGATCCTGACGGAGACGATCGGCTCGCCGACGCCGATGTCGATCCCGCTGATCCCCGCTCGCCAGCTCCCGGCCGGAGGCCAGGCGCTCCCGGTGGCCTGGGGCCCGTGGCATTTCCGGCAGTCGGTGGACTACTCGATGACCGCCAATCGCGCGATCCTCGACCTCGCCTCGCGCTACCGGGAAGACATCCTCTTCAACATCTGGCGCATGGGCGCCAACGCGATTGCACGCGGTTCCACCGACACCTGGACCCACAAGCCGCAGCTCATCGCCGATGCGCAAGCGGCCGCCGAGGGACTCCGTGGGGCCGAGGCGAGCGCCGCCATGGAAGGCGTGCTGCGGGATCCGGCGCGCCGTGATCCCCGGGCGTACGTGATCCCTGCCGGGCAGGCGGAGATGGGCAACGTGATCGACTTCCTCAACGCGATGAGCGTATCGGGGATCGAGATCCACCGTGCCACAGCGCCTTTCACGATCGGCGATCGTCGCTATCCCACAGGCAGCTTCGTCATCCGCACCGATCAGGCCTTTCGCCCGCACGTTCTCGACATGTTCGAGGCGCAGGATCATCCGACCGACCTGCAGTTCCCCGGCGGGCCGCCGAAGGCGCCCTACGACAATGCGGGCTGGACGCTGGCCATGCAGATGGGCTTCGCATTCGACCGGGTGCATGAGCCGTTCGCGGCGGCGCTGGCAGTCGTCACGGATGAGGTGATCCGGCCCGACGCCGCGCCTTTCAGTGCCGGCGCCGGCGCATGGCGCGTCTCGCCCACCGCGACCGATGCCTTTCGCGCGGTGAACGCCACGCATGCGGCGGGCGGTCGCGTGGAGCGGCTTGGCAACGGTGACTTCATCCTGCGCGGCGGCGCGACCGGTGCGGCCCTCGCCACGTTGGCCACCGAGCGCGGTCTGGTGACCGCTCCGGCCGGCAACGCGCGCGGCACGGCGGTCACGCCGCTGCGCGTGGGCCTCTGGGATCGCTACGGGGGCTCGATGTCGTCGGGGTGGACCCGTTGGCTCTTCGAGCAGTACGGTACGCCATTCGAGGTGGTCTATCCCCAGCGGCTCGACGCTGGCAATCTGGCCAAGGACTTCGACGTGCTGGTGTTTGTGGACGGCGCGATCCCGCCGGTGCGGACCGGTGGACCGCGCGGTGGCGGTGGCGCCGGCGGCAACAATCTCGCCGGGATTCCGGAGGACTTCCGGCACATGACCGGCAACGTGAGCGCCGAGACGACCATCCCGGCCCTGCGGGCCTTCGTGGAGGGGGGGGGACGCATTGTCGCGATCGGCTCGTCGGCCTCGGCCCTGGCCGATCACTTTGCTGTCCCGGTGGAGAGCCACCTCGTCCGGAAGCAGCCGGACGGCAGCACCACGCCCCTCGCGCGCGACCAGTATTATGTCCCGGGCTCACTGCTCGAGGTGGCCGTCAACACCGCCCACCCGGTAACGGCCGGCGCGGGGACCACGGCGACGGTCATGTTCGACAACTCGCCGGTGTTCCGCCTGCCGCCCAACGCGGCGGCACTGGGCATCACTCCGATCGCCTGGTTTGCATCGGCGACGCCACTCAGGTCGGGGTGGGCCTACGGACAGGGGTACCTCGAGGGCGGCACCACGATGCTCAGCGCCACGATCGGCCAGGGCCAGGTGTATCTCTACGGCCCGGAGGTGCTCTTCCGCGCCCAGCCGGCGGGGACGTATCGGTTCGTGATGAATGCGCTGATCGACTGAGTGTCGGGTGATGATGCCCTGTCATGCCGAGCGACGGCGCGCATCGTCGCGGCCCTCAGAACGTGAGGTCCATCCGCACCACGACGTCGGGATACATCTTGAAGAGACCGAGAAACTTCGACAGGCCACCGATCCGGTAGTCCGGGAGGTGCATCGGCGTCCGCCCGCGAAACCGCACCGCCTCCGCGGTGCGCCAGACCCACCCCGTCACCGCCTGCTCGCGGGCCACGCCGTGAATCGTGAAGCGCCCGCGCAGGGTTACGGGGATCGAATCTCCCTCGGCGGCACCGGCACCGACCGCCAGGAGCTCGAACCGGAGCATCGGGTGGCGCTCCGCCTCGAGTGACTTGCGCATGTCCGAGTCGCGCTTGCCGTTGCCGGTCGTGAGCGAATCCACGTCCGCTGCCACCCAGCCCCGCAGACCCTCAAGGGTGGCGGCCCCCACCAGCATCCCCCGCACGCTGGTGGTGGTGCCGGTGAAGTCGCCCAAAGTCCCGTGCCCGTCGAACGCCACGCTGCCGCGCGTGAGCGGGCGATCGGGAATCGCCTGCGCCCCGAGCGGGAGCCCGAGGCCGACGAGGAGCAGCAGGAGCGCGGGCATGGAGACGCGGTGCGCCGTCACGGGACCAGCGGCTTCGGCTTGAGCGTCCGGTCAAGCCACGTCGTCATCTCGGCGAGGGCGTGCCCGACCGACTCCCGGGCGGCGTAGCCGTGCGACTCGTTGGGCAGCATGACCAGGCGCGCGTCACCGCCATTTCCCTTCACCGCCGCATACATCCGCTCCGACTGGATCGGGAACGTGCCCTGGTTGCTGTCGTCCATGCCGTGGATGAAGAGGATGGGGTCCTTGATCTGCTGCGCGAAATTGAACGGCGACATCTTGAGGTAGACGTCCTGCGCTTCCCAGTACGTGCGCCGCTCGCTCTGGAAGCCGAAGGGGGTGAGGGTCCGGTTGTAGGCCCCGCTCCGTGCGATGCCGGCCTTGAAGAGTCGAGTGTGCGCCAGAAGGTTCCCCGTGGTAAAGGCGCCGTAGGAATGGCCACCCACTGCCACCCGCTCGCGATCGGCCACGCCCATCATGACGAGGGTATCGATCGCCGCCCGGGCGGAGAGTTCGAGCTGCTCCACGTAGGTGTCGTTCGACTCGCCGCCATCCCTGGCGACGATCGGAAAGGTCGGATTGTCGAACACCGCATACCCCT
>JBBQQJ010000037.1:0-16221 GCA_038216165.1 Gemmatimonadales bacterium
CGCGCCACCGCTCCGGCGCCAGTAGTCGTCGAGCGCGAGCACCGCGCGCGCGAGCCGCCCGCGCGCGGGATGTTCCACGCCGCCCGTCAGCAGCGCCGTCGCAAGGGCGACACGCGCCTCCTCCTGGAGCGGCGCGGGCACCGCGCCCTCGATCCGTTCGAGCTCGGTCTCGAGCTCGAACCCGCCATAGCGGAGCCGACGCGCCACCGCGAGCCCCTGCCGCCGGCCGTGCCCCGCGAGCACGATCTCCGGTGGGCCGTGGCTCGCATACCGGCGCACCAGGTCGGTGGGCACGGTGGTGCCTTCAATGCTCGCCCGGGCCGTCCCGAAGCGGTCGGCAAACCACCGCAATGCCCCCGCCACCGCACCCCAGCTCCCGGCCACCGAGGTCTTGGAGATGCGCGCGTCCTGGCCATCCACGGTACGCTCGTCGAGCACGAGCGTGAACGGCTGGATGCGCGCCACGAGATCGATGAAGGCCGCGCGCAAGTCGCGCCCGGCGTACGGCAGCGTGGTCGGCAGGGGGAGGTCGAGGGCCCGGTAGACCGAGGCGAGTCCGAGGGCGCCATCCTCGATCGCCTTGACGAGCACTCCCCGGCGCTCGGCCCAGGCCGCGAGCTGCGCTTCGTCGAAGACGTGGCGTGCGAGACCGTGTACCTCACCCATCCGGCCGCAACTGTTGATGGCCTCGACCAACAGGTTGTAGGCGGTGAGGTGATCGCTCCCCGGCACGAGGGCCCCGTGCAGGTCGCGTTCCTCGCGCGTCATCCGGTGCAGCGAATCGATGCCGCTCGCCCCGGCGACGACCGGGAGCAGGGCGTCATCCGCATGCACCAGCAGTTCGGCCCAGGGGCGATCCACCGGCAGTGCCTCCACGTCCCGACCGTACGGCGTCAGGCGCCCCTCGGTGATCAGGCCGCGGTCAGTCAGGAGGCGCATCGCCGCGGCGTAGGCACGGCGGTCAAGGGGCACCGGCAGTTCCAGGTCGGTGGCATCCACCCCGATCGCGGCGCAGGTCAAGGCCACCCGCTCGGCGTCGCCGGCGAGCTGGAACTCCGGCGGTGCCGGAACCAGACTCGCGAAGTCGAGGGCGCGCTCGCTCAGGATGATGACGCGCCCGTTGCGCACCCGCCCGTGGACGCGACCGGCCATCTGGAGGATCTCATTGGCCCCGAGGTGCAGGCGATGCAACACGTTGCGCCCGCGATCGACCACGTTGCCGTAGCGCGCATCGTAGATCACCACGGTGTCGAGTTCTGGCAGGTTCAGCGCCGACTGCCCCGCGGCGGTCATCGCCAGCAGGTAGGGCTTCGTGACGTCGCCTTCAAGAAAGGGGCGGATCACGCGGATCGGCTGGCCCCCATGGTAGAACGCCGCGTGGAGCTTCGGGAACCGCTCGGCGAGGCCCTCCCCGAGGCGCTCAACCTCCGCCCGGGTGGGGAGGAAAACGGCCACCCCGCGGCGCTCGGCGATGAAACGGCGCACCGTGCGGTCGTCGAGATATGCCTCGGGGGTCATCCGCTCGACCTCGACCTTGGCCTTCTTGCTCGGATCGAAGGCGGAGGTGAGCAGCACCTCGTCACTCTCGAGGTAGCGCCGGTAGAAGGTCGGGTCCACGGTGGCCGAGAGCCAGATGAAACGGCACCCCGTGCGCCGACCCAGCGCGAGGCAGAGCTCCAGCTCGGCGGAGGTCTGGTGGATCTCGTCCACGATGATCGTGTCACGCGGCGTCACCAGGTCGTCGGACAGCCATCGCCGGGCGATCCCGGTGGTGACGATCACCACGTTCCACTCCGGCGTCTCTGGGGTGGCCTCGCGCTCGCGGTTGACCACCCCGGCCAGGAGTGGCGCCTGCAGGATCGCCTCCGCGATTGGCCGGATGCTGAGGGTCTTGCCGGTGCCGGTGCCGGCGACGATCCCGAACGCCTTGCCCGTGGCCGACCACTCAGCGAGTTGCGCCCCGAACTCCCGCTGCAGCACGGTGTCGATGTGGGCCGTGAGGGCCAGCTCGATCGTCTCGCAGGCGGCGCGCGTGGGTGCAATGACGATCACGCGCCCGCGCGGATGGGCGGCGCGGCGGTAGGCCTCGAGGTCTGGCGGGAGGAAATGATCGCGGGAGGGTTGCACGCAGGGAATCTAAGGGTGGCGCCCCGGGCACCGCGGTGGCCAGCAGCCGGGACCTGCCCTCCCGCTATATTGCCACCGTCGATTCACCCGAACGAGGCAGGGCAATGCAGGGGAAGGTCTGTCTGGTCACCGGTGCCACGCAGGGCATCGGTCGCGTGGTGGCGGAGGAACTGGCCCGCCGCGGTGCACGGGTGCTCTTCACGTCGCGCAGCGCGGAGCGCGGTGCGGCCACCGTCGCCGCCATCCAAGCTGCCACAGGCAATGCCCAGATCGAGTGCCTGCTCGCGGACTTCGCGCAGCAGGCACAAGTGCGCCAGCTCGTGGCGGAGGTCAAGGCCACCACGGACCGCCTCGACGTCCTGGTCAACAACGTCGGCGCCCACCATCACTACCGGACCGAGACGCTCGATGGGGTCGAGGCGACCTTCGCCGTGAATCACCTCGGGGCCTTCCTCCTCACCAACGGCCTCCTCGACCTCCTCACCGCGAGCGCACCGGCACGGGTGGTCATCGTGTCGTCCGAGGCGCACCAGCGGGTGGCGGACGTCGAAGATTGGGAGAGCACGAAGGGCTACGGTGGGCTCACGGCCTACTCCCGGTCCAAGCTCGCCAACGTCCTCTATGCCTACGAGCTCGCCCATCGCGTGGAGGGCACCGGCGTCACCGTCAACGCCTGCCACCCGGGCGTGGTGGCCACGGCGCTCCTCGAGGGCGGGTTCGATCGCTGGTGGACACGCTGGCTCTGGCCGATCGCCCGGCGCTTCACGGTCACCCCAGCGGAGGGGGCCGAGACGGTGCTCTACCTCGCCGCCTCGCCCGAGGTCGAAGGCGTGACCGGCAAGTACTTCAAGCGGAAGGCGCCGGCCAACAGCTCGCTGATCTCGCACGACGCGACCATTGGTGCCCGGCTCTGGAACGTCTCGCTGCGCCTCACGGGGCAGCTCCCCGAGGTCGAGATCACCGGCGAACACGTGGTGGGCTAGTCGTCTCGCGGCCCCGCGCACATGACGAACGGAGGGCCCCGGTGGCCCTCCGTTCGTCGTTCCCGCCAAAGCGCTGCGCCGCTCAGTTGCGCCGGCGCGCCCGGTTGTCGTAGCGATCGTCACGGCGATCAGCACGGCGGTGATCGGAGCGATCGTCACGGCGATCGTCACGCCGGTCATCGTACCGATCGTCTCGCCGATCGTCCCACCGGTCATCACCCCGGGCGTGAGACCAATCATCCCGCTCGTAGCGCACCCGGTAGCGATCCCAGTCGCGGTCGCGCGGCGCCTCGAAGTACTGGTTCCGGTAGGAATACACGGTCACCTGGCGCGCCCCGCGGGAGGGACGCGCGTAGTAGTGGCCGTTGTCCACCCAGAGGGTCACCGGACGCCAGTGGTGCGCCTCCTTCTTCCACTTGCCATGACGGCGTGAGGAGTACTCGCGCACCACGATGACACGCGTCGGCGGGGGCGCACGATGCACCACGCGCGGAGCGCGGCCACCGCCGAGGATGGGAATGTCGACCAGGATGCGGGCGGAGACCTGGGCATGCGCCGGCACGCTGCCCAGCGTGGTGACGATGAGGGTGGCGAGTCCGACCAATGTGGCGCGCATGGGCACCTCCTGTGAGGGTCATTGAGTTGCGACTCGGCGGTGCGAGCGGCATGCCACGTCGCAAGTTGTTGTCCGGCAAGGGCATGCCAGACTGCAACGTGGTGCGTGCGTCCTCGTGCGTGGACACCTGTTCCTCGCCTGTCACCCGCGCTATGTTCGACGCGCGGCGCTACGGTGCACCGCGAGGCATCTGGCAACGGAGTGGGGCCGTGGGGACGTTTCGGGTCACGGTGAGCAAGGACTATCTGGTCTTCTCATCCGCGCATTTCATCACCTTCCGTGGGCACACCTGCGAATCGCTCCACGGCCACAATTACCGCCTCGGCGTGACGGTCGAGGGACCGATCGATGACGAGTGTCTCTTCGTGGTCGACTTCGCGATCCTCAAGCGCATCCTCCGGACGTACGTCGACCAGATCGATCACCGGGTGCTGCTGCCGACGCGGAACCCGAAGCTCGCCTTCCGCGAGGAGGGGGAGATGACCTTCGTCGAGTACTTCGGCATCCAGACCTACCAGTTCCCCACCAAGGACTGCGCGATGATGCCGATCGCCAATACCACCGCGGAGATGATTGCCGAGTGGCTGGCGATCCATGTGCGCGACGATCTCGCACGCGAGGGGGCAAAGCTGACGTTCCTCGAGATCGAGGTGGAGGAGTCGTTCGGCCAGTCGGCGACCTACAGCGAACACCTGGGGTAGGTTGCAGGGACCCTCAGCACAGGAGTGATCATGGGTACCAAGGAACCGTTGTTCGACGCCGCCACTGCCGCGCCGCGCCTCGCGGCGCTCGGCGGGGGCTGGACGCTGGAGGAGGACTGGCTGGTCCGCACCTACGAGACCGACGGCTGGCGGAGCACCATGCTCGCGGTCAATGCGATCGCGTTTCTCGCCGAAGCCGGCAATCATCATCCCGATCTCGAGGTCCATTACGACTCGGTGATGGTCCGGCTCCAGACCCATTCCGCTGGTGGGGTGACGGAGAAGGACCTGGAGCTCGCCGAGCGGATCGAGGCTACGATCGGCTGGCAGCCTGCCGGCGGATTCCCCGGACTGGAAGGTCAGTCCGAGGGGTGGATCACGCGGTAGGGATCCTCCCGGCCACCCCGGTGCCGCCCCTCGTCGTTCCTCTCGACCCCATTCCCGACCCGCTCGCGCTGCTCGAGCGGGTCGCGGCGCGTCCCTATCCGGCGCTGCTCGACGGGGCCTCCCATCAGGGTGACCTCGGGCGCTGGAGCTACCTCGCCTGGGATCCCGTGACCACCGTGGTCGCCGGACCCGAGGCGTGGCCTGCGGTCGAGCGACAACTGCGCGGGACCACCGGGGCACCACCCGCGCCGGATGGGGCGCCCCCCTTTGCCGGCGGATGGATCGGCTGGTTCGGCTACGAGTTGGGTCGGGCCTTTGATCGGCAACCTGTCCCGCGGACCGACGATCTGGCCACCCCCGCGATCTCGCTCGCGCTCTACGATACGGTGGTGGCGTGGGATCACTCGACCGGCCGTGCGTGGCTGGTGAGCACCGGTATCGATGCCACGGGTGCAGCTGATCCGCACCGCGCCGCAGCGCGGCACGCCCTGCGCACGCAGGAGATGGCTGGGGGGGGGAGCGTGGCGGTGGCGATGCCCGCGCACGAGCCGGTGCGGGTGGCGGGCGAGGTCTCGATTACCGCGTTCGCCCCGGCACCAGAGGGACTGCGGGGCGACTTCTCTGCGGCCGCCTACCCCGTCGCGGTGCAGCGCATCGTGGACGACATCCACGCGGGTGACCTCTTCCAGGCCAACCTCTCCCAGCGATTCGTGGCACCGTGGCCCGGGAGTGCCTTGGCCCTGTACCGGAACATGCGGGCGGAGACGCCCGCGGCACTGGGCGCGTATCTCGACCACGGCCGGCATGTCGCGCTCAGCGCGTCACCCGAGCTCTTCCTCCGGTATGATCGCAGCAGCGGTCGGGTCGAGACCCGGCCGATCAAGGGCACCCGACCGCGTGGCCAGTGTCCGGCGGAGGACGCGCAGCTCGCCACCGAGCTGGTGGCGAGCCCGAAGGATCGGGCCGAGAACGTGATGATCGTCGACCTGCTCCGGAATGACCTGGCACGGGTGGCCCTTCCCGGCACCGTCGACGTGCCGACCTTGGCGGCACTGGAGACCCATCCCGCGGTGCATCACCTGGTCAGCGTCGTTACGGCGCAACTCGCCCCCGGTCAAGATGGTCTCGATCTGTTGCGGGCCACCTTTCCCGGTGGATCGGTGACCGGGGCGCCCAAACTCCGCGCCATGGAGGAGATCGCCGAGCTCGAGCCGGTGGCCCGCGGCATCTATTGCGGGGCGATTGGCTGGCTGGGGCTCGACGGCAGCCTCATGCTCAACGTGGCGATCCGCACCGTCACCGTCGCCGGCGGCATCGCGGCCGTGCATGCGGGGGGGGGGATCACCGCGCTCAGCGATCCCGAGGCCGAGTATCGCGAGACGCTCGACAAGGCGCGCGGACTGATCACCGCGTTGGCGCGCCGGCCATGATCCTCCTGCTGGACCACGACGACTCCTTCGTGCACACGCTCGCGGACTACCTCCGGCGGGTGGGCGCGGCCGCGATGGTGGTGCGGACCAGTGCCACGTCGCTGCGGGAGATCGAGCGGATGGCCCCGCGAGGGATCGTGCTCTCCCCCGGCCCCGGCTCGCCCGCCGAGGCGCCGCTCTCCCAGGAGGTGGTCCGCACGCTCGGGCCCGCCGTGCCGATCCTGGGCGTCTGCCTCGGCCATCAGATCATTGCCGCCGCGCTGGGCGCCACCATCCGTCGGGCCAAGACCCCCCGCCATGGGATGACCTCGCCCATCCGGCACATGGGGGCCGGCATACTGGCGGCGCTCCCCTCCCCCTTCGACGCCACCAGATACCACTCGCTCGCCGTCGAGGCGGCCACCCTGCCGCCAGAGCTGGTGCCCACCGCCTGGGCCGATGATGACGGGGAGCTGATGGGGCTCTGCCACCGCACGTGGCCGGTGGAAGGGGTCCAGTTCCACCCGGAGGCGCTCCTCACCGAGGGGGGCCTGGCAATGATGCGGGCGTGGGTGGCCTCGGTGGACGGTGCCGCACCGTAGCAGCCCCCTCCCCCCTTGCGCCCATCATATCCCAACGCCAATATTAGTTAAGTAATTTTTACTTAATTAACACAAAGGCCTAAGAGATATCAAAATGGCGTCGCAAGCCATCTGAAAGGCCCGACGAGATCACGTCGGCTGCCTTGGCATGCTTCTCCGACCTCGGTTTTGGAGGAACCCGGCTGCAGGACATCGCCAAGCGCGCCGGGGTGACCCCTGCCCTGCTGTACCGGTACTTCCCCGACAAGGATGCCATCTTCGAGGCCACGGTCCGGCGCTTCCTGGTCCCCTCGCTGGCCGATGTAGAGGCCCGGGTCCGCGCCCGGCGCGGCACGCCCTCGGGCGCGCTTCGTGAGGTGTTGACTGCCTGGTGGGAGGCGATGACCGACCCGGTGCGTGCGGCCCTTCCCCGGATCGTGCTTGGTGAGACCCACCGCTTTCCGTTGGTGGCCAAGCTCTACGCGCGCGAAGTGGTGGGGCGACGGCACCGGTTGCTGCGGGACGTGCTGCGCTGGGGGATCGCGGTGGGGGAATTCCGGGAGGTGCCGGTGGACATCGCGGCCCGTGCCCTGGCCGCCCCGGTGCACTTCGGGGCGATCTACGACGAGGCCCTGCAGCCGTATGACGATTGGGGGATGAGTCCCTCGGCCTACTTGGCCGCCGCGGTCGACCTCGCCATCGCGAGCGTCGCGACGCACCGCCCCACCGGCTAGAAGTCCAGCCGCCGACGGCGCTCCGACCGCCACGCATCGAGCCCGGCCCAATCCCCGGCCCTGCCGATCGCCACCGCGGCGCTCAACAGCATCAACAGCAGGTAGGGACGGGCATCAGTCCCCCCGTTCGCTCCGGCGACCGCCGCAAGCAGGGCACCGACCACGAAGGCCCCGCTCGCGGCGAGCCGGGTCTGCCAGCCGGTGACCAGTGCTGCCCCGGTGAGCATCTGCAGCCAGGCGACCGTCCCCGCGACGAGGAGACCGTTCGGCAGCAACAGGTCGCGCACCACGGAGCCGAGCACCCCGCCGGGATGCAGCTGCAGCCACCCGGCCATCCGCGTGGGGAAATCCACCTGCCATTCCGCGCTGACCATCGGCAGGGGGAGCCACCCGCCAACCGCGTAGACGCTGAACTTGCCAACTGCCGCCACCAACAGATATCCGCCGAGCGCCACCCTCAGCATGGTGAGGGCGCGTGCGGCGGGGAGGTGGTCGGGGCGTGCCATCAGCGGTCGCCGAAGCAGATGCCGAGGTTGCGCGCCGTGAGGATCACTCCCGAGTCGAGGGGCACGAGTCGGGTCTTGCCGACCACGTCACGCAGGGGCACCCGCCCCACCACCGGCGGGTCGTAGGCGACCATCGTCCCAAAGTCTCCATCGGCGATCGCCCGCACCGCCGCCGAGCCGAAGCGCAGCGCGAGGAGCCGGTCAAAGGTGGTCGGCGAGCCGCCGCGCTGGAGGTGCCCGAGCACCAGGGATCGCGTCTCCTTGCCGGTCTGCTGCGCGATGGCTGTGGCGACCTGCTCGCCGATCCCGCCGAAGCGCGCATTCGTCCCCGCCTCGCGCCGCTCGAGGAAAACCGCGTGGCCATCGACGGTGCGCGCCCCCTCCGCCACCACCACGATCGAGAAGTGGCGACCCTCTGCCTCGCGCGCCATGATCTTGGCCGCGACGTACTTGATATCGAACGGGATCTCCGGAATCAGGATGACGTCGGCCGTGGCCGAGATGCCGCTGTGCAGGGCGATCCAGCCCGCCTCGCGCCCCATCAATTCGACGACCATCACGCGATCGTGGGATTCTGCGGTGGTGTGGAGCTTGTCAATCGCGTCGGTCGCGGTGCTCACGGCCGAGTCGAAGCCGAAGGTGGTCTCGGTGCCCCAGACGTCGTTGTCGATCGTCTTGGGGACGCACACCACGTTGAGGCCCTTCTGCCAGAGTTTCCCGGCGATGGCGAGGGAGCCATCCCCTCCGATGGAAATCAAGGCGTCGATCCCCTCGCGTCGGAAGGCGGCGATCAGTTCGTCGGAGCGGTCGATCTCGGTCACGCTGCCGTCCTCGGCGACGACCGGCCAGTGGAATGGATTGCCGCGATTGGTGGTGCCGAGGATGGTGCCACCGAGGTGGGTGATGCCACGCACCGCCTCTTCATCGAGGGTGACCAGCCCCGTGCCGTCGTAGATGCCAAGGAAGCCACGACGAATGCCGATGCACTCCCAGCCGCGGTCAAGGGCGGTGAGCACGACCCCGCGAATCACGGCGTTGAGACCCGGGGCGTCGCCGCCGCCGGTCGAGATGGCAATCTTCACGTGACGGGGGTACTCCTCGATGGGGCAACCAGCGTGTGGGCGATCTCCCACAATCGTACCGCCCTCGTACGACGCGACCAAGGGGGCGCGTCACCGTTATCCTTCGATCATGTATCCTACTTCTGTGTCCGTAGTCGCCGCTGCCACGATCTCGGTCCTGTCGTTCCTCCCGACCGCGGCCAGGGGGCAGGTGCCCAGCCCGCCCTTTGCGGCGCAATTCTTCGCGGCCCCGCTCGCGTTCGACTCCGTCTACCCCCCCCTCGCCTCGCGGGCCATGCTCGCCCGCCGTGACGCCGTCCTGCCGGGTCATCGCGTGATCGCCTTCTACGGCAATCCACGCTCGCGTCGGATGGGTATCCTTGGCGAGATCCCCCCCGCCGAGATGATGGCCAAGCTCGAGCGGGTGGCCGCGGCCTGGAACGCCGCGGACTCGACCCGCCCGGTGCGCCCGGCGCTGCACCTGATCGTCACCGTGGCGCAGGCCGATGCCGGTCGCGACGGGATGTATCGGCTCCGCCAGGGCGACGCCCTGATCGAGCAGGTCGCAGGGTGGGCCGAATCGAAGGGGTGGCTGCTCTTTCTCGACATCCAAGTTGGCCGCAGTACGGTGGCGAAGGAGCTTGAGTGGCTCGTCCCCTGGCTGCGGAAGCCTTGGGTGCACCTGGGGCTGGACCCGGAATTCGCGATGCCCGCCGACGGCGTGCCTGGCAAGCGGATCGGATCCCTCGACGCGACCGACGTGAACGTCGCGGTGGACCTCCTCGCCCGGCTCGTGGAGGAGGAGCAACTGCCGCCGAAACTGCTGGTCGTGCACCGCTTCACCGAGCGGATGCTGACCAACGGCCAGCAGATCCGGCTCGACCCCCGGGTGCAGGTGATCCTCCATATGGACGGCTTCGGCTCCCCGGCCCTGAAGCGCTCGATCTATGACCTGATCGTCACCCGGAAGCCCATCCAGTTCGCCGGATTGAAACTGTTCTACAAGAACGACCACCCGATGTTGACGCCGGCACAGATCCTGACACTTCGGCCGGTGCCACTCTACATCCAGTACCAGTGAGGACGCCGATGCGCCTGTGGGCCCCGCTGTTTTCCCTCACCGTGGCGGGCGGCATGCTGCCGCCGGCATTGCCGGCCCAGGCCGCCTCCGCGGACTCTGCGCTGGTGGCGGCCGGCAAGCGCATTTTCGAGGGACGGGGGCTCTGCGCCACCTGCCACGGCCTGCAGGGGGAGGGCATCCTCGGTCCGACGCTGCAACTCAACGCCGGCAAGACCGCCTGGCTGCACACCGATGGGTCGCAGGCCTCGCTGGTGACGCTCATTGCTGAGGGGATCGACCCCACGGAGACGCGCATCGGCGTGGCGATGCCAGCGCGTGGGGGGGCACGGCTCACGGACGCCCAGGTGGCACAAGTGGCGGCCTATGTCCGGGCCCTGCATCGCCAGCCGCCGAAGCCGGCCCCCGAATGACGGGCGTCGGTGGCCGGTGCACCCTGGTCGCCATGTTGTCACTGCTGGGGAGCCACCCTGCCGCCGCCCAAACGACCAACGCCGGCTGGGAGTGGATTCGCCCGCAGGCCATGGAGCAGGTTGGCCGTACCGCACACCCACGCCTCGCCGAGGTGAGCGGCGTGGCCCCGAGCCGGGAGCACCCCGGCATCCTGTGGACCATCAACGACTCAGGGAACCCGCCGGAGCTTCTCGCGATCGACACTACCGGCGCCCTGCTGGCCACCTTTCCCCTGAGCAACGCGCCCAACATTGATTGGGAAGACATCGCGTTGGGACCCTGCCAAGACAGCACCTGCCTCTACATCGCCGACACCGGCGACAACCAGGAAGCCCGCAGTGAGGTGGCGATCCATCGCGTGGTGGAGCCGCGACTCCCAGCGACAGGCACCACCGGCCCGACGCTGCGTCCGACGACGCTCCGGGTGCGCTACCCCGATGGCCCGCATGACGTCGAGGCGATGGGCGTCCTCCCCGATGGCACGATCCTGCTGGTCACCAAGGGGCGCTCGGGGGGCATCCTGGTCTTCCGGCTGGACGCCGCCGCGTGGGATCGTGGCGTGGTGGCTGTGGCCACCCGCACGGATTCCCTCCCGATCGCCGCATCGCTGGGCACCGGGCGCGTGGTGACCGGCCTGGCGATTTCCCCCGGTGGCCAGCGTGCGATGGTGCGCACCTACCGCGACCTCTTCCCGTTCGCCATTACCCGAGGCGGACGGACCCTCCGCCCCCTCGGCGCCCCGACGGCCTGCGACATCGTGGGGCAGGAGCCCCAGGGCGAAGCGGTCGGCTGGCTGGATGACCACAGGGTGGTGCTGCTGAGTGAGCGGGGGCTGTTCCGGGAGGGCACGGTGTTCGTGGTGACCTGCACACCGTGAGGTGCGGGGGCACGGAGGCACAGGGGTTGTTGTGGGTGCAACAACGACAATAAGTGCTTGCTTGGGTGGGAGATAGGTGGTCGTAGTATCCCGCGCAACGATTCGCCTGCGCTGGTCTGGCTCTGGGGGGGGCGATACATTAGATTGTCTCCATTCTGCACTTGGCCAACCGATCCCGCTCTGGCGAGGAGTCGCGCTCTGGACCTCCCGACGACACACCGCGTACCGCTGACCTGGCTGGCTGAGCAGGGTGGCCCGTCCATCCGTTATCGCACTCTCGCCGAATTGGCACCGGCGGGGGCGATTGATCCGGTCACCGTGGCCGAAGCACTGAAGCAGGTGGTGCTTTCGGACGCCGTCTCGGTGGTGACCAAGCGCCAACAGGACTCCGGATTGTGGGACGCCAACTTCCTCGCGTTCGCGGCCTCGAACAAAGACGGGTCCGACGAGGAGGGCACGATCGCCCAGTACCGGCGCCTCCTGCAGTTGGGTCTACCCGCCACGACGCGTCCGTTTCGCCTGGCCGATCGGGTGATGTTCCGCACCCTGTCGCGCGATGACGATCCGCTCCTGTATGGCGAATTCTTCGACAGTACCGAGGACGACCCGGAGAGCGCGGAGTGGTACCGCAGCTTGATCCGCGAGGGCGTCTGTGCGGCCTTCGCGGAGGCGGGCAAGGAAGACGACCCCCGACTGCGGGGCATGGCGCACAAGATCGTTTCCGCGGTGTCGGGCTTCCTGCGCTCGGACCTGGCGACGGACCCGATCATCAAGCGCGGGGGGAGCGCGTGGCAGCTGCATCCCGACGCCTCTCCCCCGACGTGGTGGTCAGTGGCGATGCTCGCCGCGATGCCATCGCTGCAGCGCGAGCGTGCCGGATTCGTGGAGCGGTTGGGGGCCTACCTGGCCCAGCCCGCGCCCACCAAGAGTTTCATGGTCACTGTCGGCAAGACCACGATGCGACCGCAGCACCTGTTGTTGGGTGACCCGATCGAGCTGGACGCCAAGGGCATCCCGAAGGACGTGCCGTTGGCACTGCATTTCGTGGAGTTGCTGGCCGGGCTTGGCCAGTTGCACGCGTCCCCTTCGGCCGTGGCGTTCCTGGAGAGCCTGCTCGTGGACCTCGACGCCGAGGGCGTGTGGCATCCCAAGAACCTCCGCTCGCAGCCCAAGGCGGCCTCACCAGTCACACACCACTTCTGGCCGCTTGCCGCCGATGATGGCGAGCTCGCGTCCCGGCAGGCCGACATCACCTTCCGACTCGCCCAGATCGCCAAGCGTCTCGGTTGGCACCTCGAGTTTGCCTGAAATGGCCGATCGGCTGGACCTCACCGCCTTCGGGTTCACTCCCACCGAAGGCCTGATCTACGAGGTCTTGCTCACCGAAGGACCGGGCACGGGCTATACCATCGCCCGAGCAGCCGGGTTGGCGCGCGCGAATGTGTATGCTGCCCTTGAGGGATTGGTGCAGAAGGGCGCGGCACGTGTGGAGGAGGGTCGCCCGCGGCGCTTCCGCCCGGAACCGCCGCGCACCCTGCTGGCGCGCCTGGCGGACATGCAGGGCGAGGCGATGGACCGGCTCGGGGCGCAACTCTCCGCGCTCACGGTCCCCGAGACCCCGACGCTGGTGGAGCTCAACTCCTCGCGCGGCGCCGTGCAGCTCATGGGGCACGAGATTGCCCGCGCCGAGACGGCGGTGGACCTGATCGCCCCGCCAGACGGGTGCCTCGCGCTGGCGCCGCACCTGCGCCGGGCCGACGCGGCCGGGGTGACGCTGCGGGTGGCTTCCACCGGTGCGGCGCCGCTGGGCACGATCCCGGTGGAGCAGCTCACCGTGACCGCCTGGCCGGGCGAGCCGGTACTGCTGGTGGTGGATGACCGCGCCGCCCTGATCGGGGCCCGGGATGGGGATCGCTTCAGCGGACACTTCGGGACCGGGGCGGCGTTCGTCGCTGCGGCGGGCCGGACCATGTCGGCGCTGCGGGGGGGACGATGAGCAAGGACCCGCGGGCCGACGAGCCTCTCGATCCGGCGCTGCTGGAACTGCAACAGGAATACATCCGCGAGGCACCGGCGCGCATTGCCGAGTTGCGCAAGGACCTCGCCGCCTTCCGCAATGGCGAGCCCGACGCGCTGGAGTCGTTGCGGATGCGGTTTCATCGCCTCGCCGGCTCCGGCGGCTCCTATGGCCTGCCGCGGGTGACCGAGGTCGCCCGCGGCGCGGAGCACCGCATCCTCACCCCGCCTGCGCCGCTCCCGCAGGAGGCGGAGGTGTTCGACACCGCCATCAGCAACCTGCGCGAGGCATTCGACGAAGCGGCGTCGGACGTGGGCGTGCCGCTGCACCTCGGTCGGATCCCCGGCTTCGGCTACCGCACCCTGCTCCTCATGCAGCCGGGTGACCTGCGCGAGCGACTGACGGAGGGGCTCACAGAGTGCGGCTTCGTCGTCGAGTGCAGCGACGTGGAGGTTGACCCGTGGTCGGTCACCCCCTCGCGGCGACCGGACCTCGTCGTGGTCGGGCCAGATGCCGGTGACGAGCCGCTCACCCTGGCCCGTCACTGGGCGGCGGCCACCGCCGACCGACCGCGCGCCGTGGTGATCGCCGACCCACGCGACGCGTTCGACAAGCTTCGGATCGCGGCCACCGGGGTCGATGCCGTCTTTGGTCCGTCCAACTTGCCGCGGGGATTGATCCAATTTGCCCGCGCCCTGGCGCAGATCGGTGCCCCCCCCGCCAACGTGTTGGTGGTGGAGGATGATCCTGCCCAGTCGCAGCTCTTCGCCGCGTGGCTCGGCCAGATCAATGCCGGCGTGACCCTCTGTCAGTCTGCGGCGCGCGCACGCGAGGCGCTGGCCCACGAGACCCCGGACATCGTGCTCCTCGACGTCGATCTCCCCGATGTGGACGGCTTCGCCATCGCGCGTCTGATGCGCCAGGACCCCCGGCTTGCCCTCGTGCCGATCGTCTTCCTGACCGCCAGACGCTCGCTGGCCGACGAGATGGAGGGGCTGCGCGCCGGGGGCGATGACTTCCTGGTGAAGCCCGTGGAGCGGAGCCACCTGCTCCAGGTGGTGCTCACCCGCACCGAGCGGGGCCGGCGCATCCGTGAGCTGGTTCACCGCGACGGCCTGACCGGCGTGCTCAACCACGCCACCCTCATGGCCGAGCTGGAGCATGCGGTCGCGTTCGCCAAGCGCCACGGCGAGCCGATCTGCTTCCTCATGCTGGACCTCGATCACTTCAAGCGGGTCAACGACACCCACGGCCACCTCGTCGGTGACCAGGTGCTGATGCATGTCGCCAGCACGTTCCGCAAGGTGATCCGGCACTCCGACCTGCTGGGACGGTACGGGGGCGAGGAGTTCGGCATCATCCTGCGGCGGTGCCCACCGGCCAATGGCCGCCAGATCGCCGAAAAGCTCCGAACCACCCTCGCCGAGAGCCCGATGGTGCTGCGCTCCGGCGAGGAGCTGGTGCTGCGCGTCAGCATTGGCGTGGCCAGTTACCCGACCTCGGGCGACACCAGCACCGAGATCTGCGATGCCGCCGACCGGGCACTCTACCAAGCCAAGGCGGCGGGGCGCGATCGGGTGCAGATGGGCTGAACCCGGTCAGTGCCGGAACACACTCCGGAGCGGTACCACGTCCCGCGGGTTCTCGTCGCCGAACAGCAGCTTCCCCTCCGAGTACCGCACGTCGCGCAGGGCGAGCGCCAGCACCTCGCCGAGTTCCTCGACCGGGAAGATCTCGAGGCGCTTGCGGGCCTCGGCGGGGAGGTCGTCGAGGTCGGCCTCGTTCTGCTTCGGGATGATCACCCGCTTGATCCCGGCGCGGAGCGCCCCGAGCAGCTTCTCCTTCACCCCACCGATCGGCAGGACCCGACCGCGAAGGGTGACCTCACCCGTCATCGCGATGTCGTGCCGCGCCTCGCGCCCGGAGAGGGCCGAGACGAGGGCGGTCGCCATGGTGACGCCCGCACTCGGGCCGTCCTTCGGGATCGCGCCGGCCGGGACGTGGATGTGGACGTCCAGATCGAACATCTCGTCGGGAATGTGCAATGCCGCGGCATGCGAGCGGGCATAGGTCCACGCCGCGCGTGCCGACTCCTTCATCACGTCGCCGAGCTGGCCGGTGAGGACCAGCTCGCCCTTGCCACGCATGGTGCTCGCCTCGACGAACATGATGTCCCCACCCATCGGGGTGTAATACATCCCGGTGGCGGTGCCGATCTGGTCGACCTTCCCCTTCTCCTCCGGATGCAGCTTGGGACGCCCGAGCAGGTCGCGCACGACCGCCGGCGTGACCTTGACCTTGGTCACCTCATCCGCGGCGATCCGGCGCGCGGCCTTGCGGGCAACGCGACCGACCTCGCGCTCGAGCTGGCGCACGCCCGCCTCGCGCGTGTAGCGCTGCACCAGCTCCAGCAACGCGGGCCCGGTAAAGGTCACCTCGTCGGCGGTCAACCCGTTCTCCGTCACTTGGCGCGGCACCAGGTAGCGCTCGGCGATGGCGACTTTCTCGGCCTCGATGTAGCCGGAGAACTCCACCACCTCCATCCGGTCCAACAGCGGGGCCGGAATGTTCTGGATGAAGTTGGCCGTCGCGATGAAGAGCACCTCGCTCAAGTCGAACGGCAACCCGAGATAGTGATCCGTGAACGAGTCGTTCTGCGCGGGGTCGAGCACCTCGAGGAGGGCCGAGGCC
>JBBQQJ010000038.1:0-16088 GCA_038216165.1 Gemmatimonadales bacterium
GTCGAAATGGCCGCGTGGCGTCCCTTCGGGGGCCCGCTGCGCTGGCCCACCTGGTGGCGGAGCGACATGTGGGTCGACGCCGCGCGCCACGAGATCCGCTACCGCCACGTGGACGGGATCACCACGGGGATGGACGTCCGCTGGACGATCGTCCCCGCCCCCGAAGGAGGCAGCACCGTGACCATCGTGCACGAGTGGGACGGCCCGCCCTGGCCACTGATCCGGCGGATCGCCGCCGACTGGGTCATCGGCCCGGTCTTCGTGCACGGCATCGCGTCGCGCACCCTCGCCGGCATTGCACGTGCTGCTGAGGGGGGGGCATGAGCCGCCGCGTCGTCGTCACCGGCCTCGGCCTCGTCACCCCGATCGGGATCGGCCACGAGGCCGTCTGGGCCCGACTCCAGACCGACCGCTCGGCCGTCGCGCCGATCACGCGGTTCGACCCGTCGCCGTTCCGCTCGCAGATCGCCGCCGAGATCCGCGACTTCGACCCCGTCGCGATGCTCAGCGCCCGGCAGGCGCGGCGCACCGACCGCTGCTCCCAGCTCGCGCTGGCCGCCGCGCGCCTTGCCCTGGAGGATGCCGCGCTCGTCCTCGACCGCGTCCCGCCCGATCGCGCCGGCGTGCTGATGGGCACCGCGCTCGGCGGCATCGGCTTCGCCGAGACGGAGAATGCCAAGTACCTCGCCGGCGGATTGCGCGAGGTGGACCCGCTGCTCGCCCTCACCGTCTTTGGCGGGGCACTCTCCTGCAACCTCGCCATCGCCCACGGGATCAGCGGTGTCAACGTCACCAACTCGATGAGCTGCGCCTCGGGGACCCTCGCCATCGGCGAGGCCTTCCGCGCGATCGCCTCGGGTGCCGCCGACGTGGTGCTCGCCGGCGGGAGCGAGGCGCCGCTGGTGGAGCTCTGCTACGGCTCCTTCTCGCTGATCCGCGCGATGAGCACGCGCAACGACGCGCCGGAGGCGGCCTCCCGGCCGTTCGATACCGGGCGCGACGGCTTCGTGATGGGCGAGGGCGCAGCGGTGCTGGTGCTCGAGGCACTCGACTTCGCCGAGGCGCGCGGGGCCACGATCCTGGCCGAGGTGGCGGGGTTCGGCCTCACCAACGACGCGTTCCACATGACCCAGCCGCGTGAGGACGGCCGCGAGGCGATCCGCGCGATGCGAATGGCGCTGCAGGAGGCCGGGTGCGAGCCCCACGAGGTGGAGTGGGTCAACGCCCACGGTTCCGCCACACCGCTCAATGACGCCACCGAGGCGCGCGCGATTCGCGCGGTCCTGGGCGACCACACGCCGACGGTGCCCGTCAGCGGGACCAAGGGTTGGCACGGCCACGCGCTGGGGGCGAGCGGCGCCATCGAGACCGCGATCGCCTGCCTGGCTATCCGCCACGGCTGGCTCCCGCCGACCCTCAACTGCACCGACCCGATTCCCGACGGCGGCCTCTGCTTCGTGCCCCAGGGCGGCGTGGCCACCCGACCCAGGACGGTGCTCAAGAACTCCTTCGGCTTCGGCGGCTCCAACGCCACGCTCCTCCTCCGGGCACCGGCGGTGTAGATTCGGCCCGATCCACCCCCCCCCGTCCATCCGTTCGTCCAGGAGGCTTCCAATGCCCACCCTCGTTCGTCGCGCGGTCGCCGAGATGTACGGCACCTTCGCCCTCGTCTTCTTCGGCTGCGGCGCGATCATCATGGATTCGTTCCCCGGCGGGCGCTACGGCACCTTCGGCATCGCGATGGTCTTCGGCATCACCCTCGCCGTCGCGGTCTCAGCCACGATGCACATCTCGGGGGGCCACCTGAACCCCGCGGTGACGCTGGGGATGCTCGCCGCGCGCCGCATCGGCGGGAGCGACGCATTCGTCTACATCGCCGCGCAGCTCGCCGCTGCGTGCCTCGCGATCATCGCCCTCAAGGCGTTCATTCCCAATAGCGTCGGCGTGATCGCGCTCTGGGGCACGCCAATGGTCTCGAGCCGCGTCACCTTCACCCAGGCGATCGGCCTCGAGGCGGTGATGACCTTCTTCCTGATGGGGGCCGTGATGGGCACGGCCGCCGCCCGGAACGCGCCGCGCATCGGCGGGTTCGCGATCGGTCTGACGGTGTTCGTGGCCGTCATGATGAGTGGCGCCCTCACTGGCGGTGCCCTGAACCCCGCGCGCGCCTTCGGGCCGGCGGTCATCTCGGGCAACCTCACTGGCCACGCCGCCTTCTGGATCGGGCCGATCCTCGGCGCGGTGGTCGCGGCCCTGCTCTGGCACCACGTGCTCCTGGCGGGCGGGGAACAGGACGAGGGTGAGGGGTGAGGGGTCAGGGGTGAGGGGGACGCGGCCTGTGGCCGCGCCCCGTTCACCAGTCCCTGGTCCCCCGCCGCCACAGGTGCACGACGTATCCCACCACCACGACCGCCGTCACGACGTAGGCCGCGACCATGTAGCTGCCGGTCTCAGGCATCGAGCGCCTCCTGCAGGTCACGCCGGGCGCCGATGCCGTAGCGCTGCATGACGAGGCCGAGGTAGAGGATCGTGAACACCACGAAGCCGGTGACAAAGGTGCGAAGCATCACCCACGGCAGGTCTGGCTTGTCGGTCTGCACGACGACCGGCGTCGGGTGCTGACTCGCGAAGAGGTACACCGTCATGTGGTTGAACGGCACCAGCACCAGCGCCATGCACCCCACCACGGCAGCAAACTTGGCCCGCTCCGCCGGATCGCGCACCGCGCCGCGGAGGGCGAAGTAGCCGCCGAACACCAGCAGCTCGAACACCGTGAAGGTGAGCCGCGCGTCCCACGTCCACCAGGCCCCCCAGACCGGCTTGCCCCAGATCGGGCCGGTCAGCACTACGATCCCCCCCAGCACCATCCCCACTTCCGCGCTCGCCTCGGCAAAGCGGTCGAACCGCACGTCCCGGAGCAGCAGGTAGAGCACGGACGCGACGCCGGTGAGCACGAACGCGAGCTGCATGGCGTAGGCCGCGGGCGGGTGGATATAGAAAATTTTCTGGGCCAGCCCCTGGAAGCGCTCGGGCGGCGTGAACTGCAGCGCCATCACGTACAGGACAGCGAGGGACACGACCCCGATGACGGTCACGACACGGCCGCGTCGGATGTGGCCTTGGGCTTGGTCGAGGGCAGCGCTCATTCGTCCACCACGGCTGGAAAGAGGAGGGTCGCCAAAACTAGGAAGACCAGGTCGAACAATGCCAGTAGTCGCAACCAGCCCCAGAGCTCGCCCACCGGCCGGTGGCCCAGCACGCGCACCGTGGCCTGGGCGGCAAAGAAGACCGGCGGCAGCATGAACGGTAACATCAGCACCGGGAGGAGCAGCTCGGCGTAGCGGGTCCGCACGGTCATCGCCGAGAAGACGGTGCCGACGGCGGTGAAGCCGATCGCGCCGAGCACGGCCAGTCCCAACACGCCGAGGAGCGCCGCCGAGAGGGTCACGTTGAAGAAGAGCACCCAGAGCGGGAAGGCCACCGCCACCACCGCGAGGACAAACACCAGGTTCGCGAACCATTTGCCCCAGAAGAGCGCCGCCCGGTCGACCGGCGCGGCCAAGATTCCCTCGAGGGCGCCGTGTTCGCGCTCGAGCAGGAAGGCGCGGTTGAGCGCCACCAACGACGACAGGGTGACCGTGATCCAGAGCACGCTCGGGGCGATCATGGTGCGCGAGACGGTGGCGTTGTCCCAGCCGAAGACGACGACCAGCTGCACCAGGATCCCGAACAGCGAGGCCGTCAGCAGCGCTGTCCGGCTGCGCCACTCGATGCGCAGATCCTTGCCGGCGATCGCCCAGGCCGCCCGGAGCCCGCTCATGCGGCGAGGGCCTGCGCGTAAAGGTCGCGAAACGCCGCGAGCGTCGCGGGGCGCGCCCCCTCGACCACCACCCGGCCACCGACCAGAATCACGACGCGGGTGGCCACCTCCCACAGCTCGGCCGGGTCATGCGTGACGCAGACGATTGCCGTGCCGCCCTCGCGTTCCGCCAGCAGGCGGGCCCGCAGCGCCTCGGCGGCGGCGGCGTCGAGGCCGGTGAACGGCTCGTCGAGGAGCAGGAGGTCGGGATGGTGGAGGGTGGCACGGGCCAAGGCGAGACGCTGCAACATCCCGCGGGAGAAGCCGCGCACCGGAAGGTCGGCGCGCTCCTCGAGGTGGGCCGCGGCGAGGGCCGTGATGAGCCGCGGCTCCGGATCGTCGAGTCCGTGCAACGCCGCGGCGAAACGGAGGTTCTCGCGGGGGGTGAGGTCTTCGTACACCAACGCGTTGTGCGAGAGAAAGCCGAGGGCCGCGCGAGCCGCCGGGTCGGCATGCACATCGCGACCGGCGACCATCACCCGGCCACGGAGGGGCCGTGCCAACCCCGCCAGGCAGCGCAGCAGCGTGGTCTTCCCGGCCCCGTTCGGACCGAGGACGAGCACGACATCACCGGCATGGACTGTGAGGGAGACCCCGGCGAGGGCCGTCACGGAGGCAAAGCGGCGGACCAGTGCCTCGGCGACCAAGAGGGGTGGCATGCGCGAAAACTAATGCGAGCCGGTGCGCTCCTGCGGCTCGAACGTGAAGAGATCGTCAAGCTTGGTGAGCACCAGCAGGTACTCCAGCTCCGGCCCAACCCCGCGCAGAATCACGCGTTGCCGCCGGTCGAGGGCGTGGCGCTGGATCATGATGAGGACCCCGAGCCCGGAGGAATCGACCTCCTGGGTGCCCCCGAGGTCGATCACCAGCTCCCCCGCCCCCTCGGCCATGTCGTCGAGCAGGTCGTTCGCCGCATGCCGAAACTCCTCCCGTGTGGGAAGGCCGAGGGTCGGCGGAGCCGTGAGAACCCGCTGAACGGGGTGTGCCGTGGTCACGTGCAGAGGGCCTCCAGCCCGAGGGTCACAAACATGCCCCGCCAATGAGCAAGAGGTTTGCCAGACTCGCCCGGCTGAGGAGATGTCGAGATTATTGACAGGTAAACTGCCGTCGGGGGCCCCTGCCCCGGGCCCCTCACCCCCTCCCCAGCGCGCCGTTACCTTGCGGGCATCCCCGAACCCGAGTCGCCACCATGTCCGACCAGCTCTCATCGCTGCTCACCGAGGACCGCCGTTTCCCCCCACCGCCCGATTTTGCCCGTCAGGCCACGGCGCAACCCGACATCTACGATCTGGCGGGGTCCGACCGCCTTGGGTTCTGGGCGCAGGAGGCGGCGCGGCTCGACTGGTACTCGCCGTGGTCCTCGGTCCTCGAGTGGGAGTCACCCCACGCCACGTGGTTCAACGGCGGGACCCTGAACGTGTCGGTGAACTGCGTCGACCGGCACCTCGCGGGGGCAGGCCGCAACCAGGCCGCCATTATCTGGGAGGGGGAGCCGGGCGACCGCCGGGTGCTGACCTATTGGGAGCTGCACCGGGAGGTGTGCCGGGCGGCCAATGCACTTGCGCGCCTAGGGGTGCGCCGGGGGGACCGGGTCGCGATCTACCTCCCGATGATCCCCGAGGCGGCCGTCGCGATGCTGGCCTGCGCACGGATCGGCGCAGTCCATTCCGTTGTGTTCGGCGGTTTCTCGGCCGAGTCGCTGCGGGACCGGATCAATGACGCGGGGGCGGTCTGCCTGATCACCGCCGACGGCGGCTATCGCCGCGGCAGCGTGGTGCCGCTGAAGCGGATGGCCGACGAGGCGCTGACGGGATGCCCCACCCTGCGGTCGGTGCTGGTGGTGCATCGCGGGGGGGGGGCGATCGACCCGACCACCTGCCCGATGGTCGAGGGACGCGACCACTGGTGGCACCGGGCGCTGGAGGCGGAGCCCCCACGGCACGTGCCGGCGCGGATGGCGGCGGAGGACCTGCTCTTCATCCTCTACACCTCCGGCACCACCGGCAAGCCGAAGGGGATCGTCCACACGACCGGCGGCTACCTCACGCAGGCGGCCGCCACGACGCGCCACGTCTTCGACCTCAAGCCCGGCGATGTGTTCTGGTGCACCGCCGATGTGGGCTGGGTCACGGGGCACTCGTACGTGGTGTACGGCCCGCTCGCGAATGGCGCCACCGTGGTGATGTACGAGGGCGCCCCCGATTGGCCGACCCGCGACCGCTTCTGGGAGATCTGCGCGCACCATGGCGTGACGGTGTTCTACACCGCGCCCACCGCGATCCGTGCCTTCATGAAGTGGGGCCCGCAGCACCCGACCGCGCACGACCTCTCGCAGCTCCGGCTCCTCGGCACCGTGGGTGAGCCGATCAATCCGGAGGCCTGGATCTGGTACCACCAGCACATTGGGGGGGGGAGATGCCCGATCGTCGACACCTGGTGGCAGACCGAGACCGGCGGCATCATGATCACGCCGCTCCCCGGGGTGGTGACCACCACGCCGGGATCGGCGACGATTCCGTTTCCCGGCATCGAGGTCGAAATGGTCGACACCGCCGGCACGGTGGTCCACGCGGGGGGCGGCTATCTCACCATCCCGTCGCCCTGGCCGGGGATGCTCCGCACGATCTGGGGCGATGATGCGCGCTACCGCGAGACCTACTGGAGCCGCTTCCCGGGGCGCTATTTCGCAGGCGACGGTGCCAAGATCGACGACGATGGCTACTGGTGGATCCTGGGACGCGTCGACGACGTGCTGAACGTGGCGGGGCACCGGATCGGGACGATGGAAATCGAGAGCGCGCTGGTGGACCATCCGATGGTCGCGGAGGCGGCGGTGGTGGGCAAGGCGCACGACCTGAAGGGTCAGGCGATCGCGGCGTTCGTGACGCTGAAGGAGGGCCACACCCCTTCGAGCTCGCTGCGCGACGAGCTCCGCGACCACGTCGGCACCAAGATCGGTGCGATCGCGAAACCGGACGACATCCTTTTTTCAGCCGATCTCCCCAAGACCCGCTCCGGCAAGATCATGCGCCGCCTGCTGCGCGACATCGCCGAGGGGCGGGCGTTGGGGGACATCACCACGCTCGCGGACCCGGCGGTGGTGGCGCGGCTCAAGGAGATGTATGAGGGGGAGGAGGGGTAGCCCCTACAACTGCAGCTGCGCGCCCAGCTCCACCACGCGATTCGGGGGCAGCCCGAAGAATGCCGTCGCGCTCTGCGCATTCCGGCTCATCACGCTGAACAACTTCGCCCGCCACGGGGACATCGCGCTCACCGCGCGCGGTGCCCCGGCGCGGCGCGGCCTCACGATCAGCGTCTCGCGGCCGAGGTAGAACGAGATCGACTGCATCCGCATCGACGGCGCGGCCTCCTCGCCCTCCTCGCGGAGCTGCTCGGCGATGCCGGCGAGGATGCCCGGCACATCGGGGGTCTCCATGAAGCCGTAGCGCGCCATGACCTGATAGAACCCCTCGCCACGCGACTGCACCGTCACCCGCTCGGCCTCGGGCACCTGCGGCACCTCGAGGGTGATCACCGACATCAGCACCACCTTCTCGTGCAGCACCTTGTTGTGCTTGAGGTGGTGCAGCAGCACCGGCGGCGCCACGTTGGGGATCGAGGTCATGAAGACGGCGACGCCGGGCACCCGCACCGGTTGCCGGCGGGCCATGTCCGGGAGGAAGAGGTCGAGTGGCAGCGACGATTCCTGGAGCATCGCCGTCACCTGGCGCCGACCGCTCTTCCACGTCCACATGAGCAGGAAGACCACCGAGGCCACCGCGATCGGCACCCAGCCGCCATGGGGCAGCTTGAGAAGGTTGGCGCCGAGGAACGCGACATCGACGACGATGAACAGCGCCGTGATCAGGACCACGCGCCACATCGGCCACTGCCACTGGGTGCGCATCAGGATGCCGAACAGCACGGAGGTGGTCAGCATGGTGCCGCTGACCGCCACGCCGTAGGTGGCCGCGAGGGCATCCGAGGAGCGGAAGATCAGGACCAGCGCGATGCAGGCCGCCCAGAGCGCCGCGTTCACGCCCGGCATGTAGATCTGCCCCTTCTCGGTGCGCGAGGTATGGATCAGCGTCATGCGCGGGGCGAAGCCGAGCTGCATCGCCTGCTGGGTGAGCGAGTAGGCCCCCGAGATCAGCGCCTGCGAGGCGACCACCGCCGCGCCGGTGGCGACCACGATCATCGGGTAAATGGCCCAGGCGGGCACCAAGGCGTAGAACGGGTTGAACTCCGCCGCGGTGAGGGCCTCGGGGTGATCGAGCAACCAGGCACCCTGGCCGAAATAGTTGAGGACCAGCGCCGGGAGAACCGCCCCAAACCAGGCGAGCCGGATCGGTCGCGGGCCGAAGTGGCCCATGTCGGCGTAGAGCGCCTCGCCGCCAGTCACCACCAGCACCACCGCCGCGAGGACGCCGACGCCAAGGATGCCCTCCCGCCCGAAGAAGGCGAGGGCATGCATCGGATTCATTGCCGCCAGCACGCTCGGGTTCTGGGCGATGGCCCGGATCCCCAGCACCGCGATGCAGATGAACCACACCGAGGTGATCGGGCCAAAGATCCGGCCGATCCCGGCGGTCCCGCGCCGCTGCACGAAGAACAGCCCCGAAATGATGCCCACCGCGAGCGGGACCACGTAGGGTTCAAAGAGCTTGGTCTTGTAGGAGAGCCCCTCGATGGCGCCGAGCACCGAGATCGCCGGCGTGATCACCCCATCGCCATACAGCAGTGCTGCGCCGAACAGCCCGAAGAGGAGGATCACCCCGCGGCCGCGCGGGCGACCATCGGGCCGGAGCAGCGCGAGCAGGGCGAGGATCCCCCCCTCGCCCCGGTTGTCGGCCCGCATCACCAGCCCGATGTACTTGAACGACACCACGAAGTTGAGCGACCAGAACACCAGCGAGAGGATCCCGAGGACATTGTCCTGGGTGAACGCCATCGCGTGCGGGCCACGAAAGCACTCCTTGATGGCGTACAGCGGCGAGGTGCCAATGTCGCCGTAGACGACGCCGAGAGCCGCAAAGGAGAGCCCTGCGAGGGCCTTGCCTGTGGGCGGGGCCGTGGTGCCCCCGGCGGTGTGACTCACGGCGTCGGCAGGACCGGCACCGTGGCCGCGATCAGCGAGTCCACGAGCCGCACCATCTGGTCGCCGCTCATCCCGGCGTACATCCGCCCATTGATCAGGAAGGTGGGCGTCGAGCGCGCGCCAACCGCCACCGCCTCGTCGAGCGAGGCCTGGATGCGGCCGGCGTGCTTGGTGGACTGCATGCACTCCTCCCACGGCGCGCGGGTCACGCCCTGGCTCGTCGCGATATCGCCGAGCACGTCATAGGCGTTGCCCTTGAAGGTCCAATCGTTCTGGCGCCGATAGATCTCCTTGGCCACTTCCCAGAACTTGCCTTGATCGTTGGCGCAGGCCGCGGTGTGGGCGGCGAGCCGGGCCTGGGGGTGGGCATTGTCGAGCGGCAGGTCGCGGTAGCGGAAGCGGGCCTTGCCGGTGGCGATCAGCCGCCGCTCGATGTCGGGAAACTGGACCGTGGCGAACGCCGCGCAGCCCGGACACTGGAAGTCGGCAAACTCCGTGACCTCCACCGGGGCGGACGGGTCGCCGAGGAGATAGCCCCGGAAGTCGGTGGTGTCGGCCGCGGTCACGACCACGTTGGCCGGGATCGAGGGCGCCCCGGACCCGAACAGCTTCCACCCAATGAACGCCACGCCCGCCACCGCGATGGCGACGAGCGCCAGCGTGAACCCCTTCTGTCCCTGCGCCATGATCCCTCGCAACGCACCAGCCGCGAGCGCGGAGCCCGGAACCCGGGCGACTCGGCCGGCGCGCGGCTCAACCTGACCGATCCGCGCCCGTTCCCCGGGCTGCGTGCCCCGGGAGCCGCGGGAATGTAGCCGGATTTGCCCGAAGGGGTACCAATTCCCTATATTGCACGTCTATCAACCGCAACACGCGAGGCGCCACGGCGCTCCGACCAGAACCCAAGGATGGACCATTGACGAAGAAAAAGACAGCATCCCGTACGCCCGCCGCCGCACCCAGTGCGCTCGATCAGGCCCGGGACGAGCTGTTCAGCCACATCCTCCGCTGCGGCGTGCTCGAAGCCGCCCCGGAGCACCAGAAGGAGTGGATGGACGACACCATGCAGTACATCACCGACCGCTACCCCGACCTCAAGGCCGAGGATCTGGCCACGGTGCGGACCCTCGGGGAGCGCTTCTGCCAGCCCGTCGTGAAGCGGGCCCCGGAGACCGAGACGGTCGCCGAGGCGGACGCCGAGGCGGAAGTCGAGCCCGAGGCCGAGACGGTCGAGGCGTAAGCAGACCGCGAGACACGCCTCGCGAGATGGTCACGGGCCGGCTGCCGCATTGCGGGGCCGGCCCGTGTCGTTCCCACCACTCAGGACGCCCCGCGCTCCTCCACCACCACCTCGGTCGTCACCGGCATCGCCGGATCCAGCGTCGCCATCACGGAGCAGTATTTCTCCACGCTGAGCTGCACCGCACGGTCGGCCTTCGCCTGGGTGAGCCCCTCGCCCGCGAGGTGGAAGGTCAACGTCATCGTCTCGTACCGCTTCGGGTGGTCGGCGGCCCGACGGGCCGTGACGCTGATGCGGCAGTGGGCGAGCGTCACCTGCATCTTCTCGAGGATGCTCACGACGTCGATGCCGGAGCAGGCGCCAGCCGCCATGAGCAGCGCCGCCATCGGTGAGGCGCCGCCCGAATCGAGGGTGATGGTGTGCCCCTCGGGGGTCGCACCGGTGAAGGTGAGCCCGTTGACCCAGTCGAGGGTGACACTGCGCAGGTTCGGATCGGGAGTGGTCATGGCGATGCCGTGGTCTTCCGGAAAAAGAGTCGGTTGTAGTCCCAGAGGGCGTAGAGCGCCACCGCGGTCGTGGCCCAGGCCAACGGCCGCAGCTGCGCTGCCTCGAGGAGAAAGGCCAGCAAGGTCAGCAGCTGGAGGAGGGTGACGGCCTTGCCGCCGAGGCGGGCGGGCACGGCAGGGATCCCGCCGCGGCCGCGGGTGACGAAGTAGGCGCCGCTCGCCACGATGTCGCGGATCAGCACGCCCACCACTTCGTACCAGTGGAGCGTCCCCGAGAAGGCGACGACACCAAACGCCGCCGCCATGAAGAGCTTGTCGACGATCGGGTCGAGCACCGCGCCGATGCGGGAGGCGCCGAAACGCCGGGCCACGATGCCGTCGCCCAGATCGGTCGCCGCGGCCACGACCAACAAGGCGAGCCGGACTTCCATCGCATGCACGAGGATGAAGGCCAGGGCCAGCGGGAGGCGCGCGACGGTGATCGCGTCGGCCGCGGAAAAACCGGGACGACGGTCGCGAGTGGGAACGGGAGACGGCATCGTGACGAAAACTACTCTCCCGCCAACTCCCGCGCCGCCACGATCCCCTCGGCCATCTGCGCCGGATCGAATCCGGCCGCGACCGCCTGGACGTCAGCCGCCGTCACCGTCCGATAGCCCGCCGTGGGGTCATCGAGTTCAGGCAGCCCGTCCCCCAGCAACCACGCCTCGGCGATCTCGCCCGCGAGCGCACCCGCGGTCTGCCGCCCCACCTGGGCTTGACCGACGAGCATCCCGACCGCCCGCACGAGTTCCTCCTCGCTGGGTGGCGCAGCACGAAACCCGGCCAACTCGTCGAGCATCGCCGCGCGCGCCTCTGCCAGCCGCTCGGGTGCCGTGGCGATGTAGGTGAGCAGCGCGCCTCCGCCCTGCCGTTGCCACGAGGTGGCCACCACCTGATACGCGAGGGAGCGCCGGTCCCGCAGCGCGTCGAAGAGCCGCCCGCCGAGCCCACCGGCGATCGCGCCCCAGACCTCCGCTGCGTGGCGCAGCGGGTCGAGACGCGACGGCCCGGGAAAGAGCATCGCAAACGCCGACTGCCGCCGCTCGCGCTCCTGGCGTCGGGTGCCAGGCTGGAGCGCCACGCGAGCCAGCGGGGGCTGCGGCAGCGTGCCCGCGGGCACGAGCGCCCCGAACGCCCCTGCCACCACCTGCGCGAGCTCGACCGGATCAACATCGCCGACCGCCACCACCGTGGTCCGTCCCGCCGTCATCGCGCGCTGGTGCCACGCCTGCACCGCGAGGGCGTCGAGGCGGGCAAGCGAAGCCGCGGTGCCGAGACCGGGGGCACCGTAGCCCCGATCGCCGAAGCCCTGGCCGAAGGCGAGTTGCATCGGGTAGCGAAACATGTCATCGCTCACCGCCGCGGCTTCCTCGAGCAGGATGTCGCGCTCCACCGTCACCTCGGCCGCCGAAAGGCGGGGGCGAAAAAGTGCCTCGGCCACCAGCGCCGCGGCCTCCGCCACATGCTCCGCGAGGACCGTGGTCCCGAGGCCAAAGGCGTCCGGTCCCACCGTCGGCGAGAGCACGCCACCGAGCCGCTCCATCGCGAGCGCGAGTTGCCCCCCCTCGCGCACCACCGTGCCACGGAGCGTGCTCCGGAGGGCGAGTGCGGCGATACCGGCGTCGTCGGGGCCCTCCACCTGATGCCGCAGTCGCCAGGCGGTGAGCGCGACCTGCGGCACACCGCCGTGGCGCGCGGTGAGGATGTCGAGGCCGTCCAGCGCCAGGTGATGCACGCCCCGTCGTTCCGTGGTGGGCTCGCGGTGCCGAGACCCCGCCACGACGGCGGGCCCGCCATCCAGCGGTGTGGGCAGCAGGGCCGGACGGTGACCGATCGCGGCGAGGGAGGCGGCATCGAACACCACCGTGCCCCCCCGTGGCACCGACGCCACGCCGGCCACGCCATCTGCCGGGAGATAGCGCTGCGCGGCCGCCTGCACCGACGCGGATGTGACCGCCTCCAGGCGGGCCGCTTCATGGTCGAGTCGGGTGACATCGCCGGTGGCCTCGGCATCGGCCAGGGCGGTGGCACGCGCCTCGTAGCGCTCCAGCTGTCGGCGGGTGCCCGCGAGCAGCAGCGCCCGCGCGCGTTCAAGTTCAGCGTCACCGGGCCCGTGCTGGGCCAGGTCGTGCACGGTGGCCCCGATGATGTCGAGGACCTCCGGCAGGCGACGGGACTCGCCCGCGATCCCGATGGCGAAGACACCGGCGTCCTCCGCACCATAGTGCGAGGCCCCGACCCCACTGACCAGGCCGGGCTCGCGGAGGGTGCGCGGCAAGCGCGCCCCGCGGCCGGACGCGAGGATCGCCGCGGTCATGTCGAGTGCGGGGATGTCATCGTGCAGCGGCCCCGGCGCCCGCCAGCCGAGCACGACCTCGGCCTGGGTGACGTCGCCCGGAAGCAGGCGCGCCGCCACGATCGGCGGGCCGATTTCCACGGGCCCGGCAGCGATCGTCACCGCGGGGCGCGCCCATCCGGACCATTCCGCACGCAACAGGTCGAGCGCGGCCTCGTCGTCGAGATCGCTCACCATCACGGCGATCACGCGCGACGGCACGTAGCGGGTGGCGTGGTAGCCGAGGACCTCGTCGCGGGTGAAGGCGGCGATCCGCTCGGTGGTGCCGATGCGCCAGCGCCGGATGCGGTGCTCGGCATAGAGGAGCTCGTGCAGCGTCTCGCCCACCACGGCGGGGGGCGTATCGAGCTTGCGCTCGGCCTCCTGCACGATCACGCCGAGCTCGCGGCGGAGCTCCTCCGCGTCCACCAGCGGATCGCGCACGGAGTCGGCCTGCAGGGCGAGCGCCTCGCGGGCGGCCGCGGAGGGGACGGTGCCGTAGTAGACGGTGCGATCGTAGGAGGTGTATGCATTGAGTGCCCCCCCCAGTGCCTTGAAGCGGCGCGCGAAGTCGCCGGGCGGCAGGCGCGGCGTCCCCTTGAAGATCAGGTGCTCCAAGACGTGCGAGATGCCGACCATGTCGTCGGGCTCGTCGAGAAAGCCGGCGCGCACGTGGGTCACGATCGCCGCCGCCGGCGCGGCGCGGCGCCGTTGCACGAGGAGCGTCACCCCATTGGGGAGGATCTCGCGCCGGAGGCCGTCGGTTGGCCGCCCGCTCACGCCCGGCCGCCGCTGCCCAGCGGGCGGTGCCGCAGGAGCAGCAGCGCCAGCACCAGCATGCCGCCGCCGTAGGCCAGCACGTGCACGAGGTCGCGCCCGGCGAGCATGGTGGTCGAGGGCGACGCCAGGTGGAAGGGCGGGAGCCACGCGTCGAGGCGCAGGAGCACCGGGTTGACCTCCTGGCCCATCGTCTCGAACAACCCGATGAAGCCGTGCAGCTGCGCCTGGAGGAACGTCACCAGGAACGCCACCAACCAGTCACGCTCGAGAAAATTGGCCGCGAGCAACACCACCGACCCGACCATCAGGTAGACGAGGGCGAAGTTCCCCACCAGCCCGGCCGGCAGCCACGGGGTGTCGCCGAACACGAGCGCCATGCCGAGCGACAGCAGGACCGGGATCATCAGGAAGGCGACGCCACCGAGCAGCCAGCGCTGCAGGTAGAACCACCATGGCGTGATCGGCTTGCTGAAATAGGCCCGATAGTACCCGCGCTGAATGTCTGCGCCCGCCACGCCGCCCGCCGCGAAGAGCACCGCCACGGTCTGCACCACCATCATCGTCCCGGTGATGAGACTCTGCGGGCCGCTCATGATGTCGGGGCGGTTCTGCAGGAAACGCCACACCACCACCGTGAGCACCACGGCCACGGTGAGGAAGAGGGCGAAGGGCCCGACGGCCACGTCGCGAAGCTGGACGGGCAGGTAGCGCGCGGGCGAGGTGTTCCGGCTCATTGGCGCACCGCCGCGCGGAAGGCCGACTCGAGCCGGCTCTGTTCGGGCACACACTCCACCAGCACCGCACCCGCGGCGAGCAGGTGGCCGAGACCGCGACTGAGGTCGGTGCGCGTCGCCTCGACGCGCCAGGTCCCCTCGCGTCCCGGCACCGCCACGGCACCCGGGAGTGCGGCGAAGACATCTGGCACCCCCTCGAACACCACCCGCCAGCCGATCACGTCGGCCATCGCCTCGGTGGTGTGGCTCACCACCCGCTGCAGCCGGCCGTGGTCGAGGATCGCGACCCGGTCGGCCAGGGTCTCGAGCTCGTCGAGGTTGTGCGAGGCGATCACCACCACGCGGTCTGGATGCCGCAGCCCTGCCACCACGTCGCGAAAGCGCTGGGTCCAGAGCGGGTCGAGCCCGTGGGTCGGCTCGTCCAGCACCACCACGTCGAACTCGCCGATCAGGGCCTGCGCGAGGCCGAGGCGCTGCAGGTTCCCCTTGGACAGCTGCCGCACCTGCTTGGTGACGTGCTCCCTGAGCCCGAGAGCGTCGATGCTCGCGGCAACGCGCGCCGCCACCTCGGACGAGGGCACCCCCGAGTAGGTGGCGAGGCGGGTCAGCGCCGTCGGGACGCGCCAGCGCGGCGGGAGGTTCACCAGCTCGGTGAGGTAGCCCACCCCGTGGCCCTCGATGTAGGCGCGGGGTGCGCGCCCGTCGATCCGGACCGTTCCCGCGGTGGGCGCGAGGAAGCCCATGAGCAGCGAGATGAGGGTCGACTTCCCGGCCCCATTCGGGCCCGCGATGCCGACCACCTCGCCGCGCGCCATGGTGAGCGAAAAATCGGAGAGCGCCTCGACGCGGCGGCGCCGGATCAGCGAGGTGTAATGCTTGGAGACTCCGGCGAACTCGATCATTCGAGAATCCGGATGACCCCCGCCTCCGCCGAGCCGAGGAAGAACGCCTCGGGGGAGGAGATCGGAATGCGCACGCCGGTCTCGACATGGCCGCGGCGCGCGAAGGCCTGCATGAACTCGTTCACGGTCCCGTCGGCCCACGCCCCCTCGACCGCCTGCAACTGCAGCAGCAGCTCGTCCCATGAGCCGCGCAGGGTGAGGCCGTCGAGCGTCTCGATGACGTGCGCGCCGGGATCGCTGCTCGGCCGTCGCTGCATCTCGGGGACGTCGCGCATCAGCGTGCCGAAGAGTTCGAGCTGGTTCGGGTCGCGTGGCGTCCCGTCGGGCTGCATCCCCTCGATCTCCGCGAGGAGCATGTCCTCGGCGGTCGCCTCCCCGCCCAGTTCGGCAAGGCGGGCGAGCCAAGGCCGCACCTCGGGATCATCGTCGCCGACGTTGCGGGCCACCTTGAGCAGCTCGACCGTGCGCCAGACGCCGAGGTCGTCGAAGTGATCCTCCGGCTTGAGGCGGGCGAAGTGGTGCAGGGCCGCCCCCACCTCGCCCCGGTCGTAGAGGATGTTGGCGAGGTAGATCCGCGGCTCGGGATACTCGG
>JBBQQJ010000039.1:0-16085 GCA_038216165.1 Gemmatimonadales bacterium
TTGCGCGCGATCGTGAGCGCCTTGAGGAACACCTCCGGCATCATCACCGCACTCCCCAGGTTGAGCACCGCTCCGCCGTCGTGCAGGTCGGGCAGCGCTCCGGCGAGGCGCCGGAAGTCCCGGGCGGCGGTCTCGCCCAGCGCCGCGCCATCGAAGCCCGGATGCTGGTGGATGATGTCGGCGCCGATCGCCGGGTGCACCGTGACGGTCACGCCCTGGTCGCGGCACGCCACCAGAAGGGATGCGTCCCGCCCGGCCAGGGTTGCACGTGTGGCCAGCGCGTCTGCGATCCCCTCACCGAGGCCCCGTCCGGCGGCCGCCGCCGCGCTGATGGCGGCGTTCATCTCGCTCCCGGTCTCGGCCACCATCCCGAAAGTCCCGTCGGCCAGCCCGGCTGCCACGTCCTCGCTCGTCCCCCCGAAGGCGGCGAGTTCATAATCGTGGATCGCGCCCGCACCGTTCATCGCCACGTGCGTGATCACGCCGGCCTCGACAAGCCTGACGAGCAGGGGTCCGAGGCCCGTCTTGATCACGTGACCGCCGAGCATCACGACCACCCCGCGCCGGCGCGTGGCGGCGACGAGGTGCGCGATCACGAGGCGCAGGTCGCGCGCGGCGAGGACGTCCGGGAGCGATGCCAGAAAGGCCCCGAACGACGGTTCGGGGCCCGGGGGCACGGCCAGCAGCGTGGCATCGACCCTGTTGCGCCGGCCCGCGAACGGGACGGTGCGCAGGCGGGAGAGATCCGCCTCGCGTGCCGTCATCCGGCGCCGCGGCCCGGCGTGATCTCCTTCAGCACGAGCTTGATCTCGCCGAACCCATATCGCGACTGGATCTGCACCGGGATGCGGCGGGCGTCATCGGTGAGCCACAGGCGCGCTTCGGACTTCTTGGAAAACATCCCGTTGGGCTCGTCCACGACCGGGTGCAGCACGAGACACGGCACCTTGGTGCCATCGGGCAGCTCCATCGATTCCCGCTTGATCACGCGCACGGTCACAGGGTTCCGCTCGACCCGGTAATAGTTCTGGAAGCGGTAGGTCTTGCCCACCTCGAGTGGCACGGTGCGGATCCAGTAGAAGAAGGCGACATCGTCGAGGGGTCGCTGCGAGGTGGACTTGGTGCCGGTGTCCGCACCGCGACGGAAGAAGCCGGAGTCCGGATGGATGCGGAAGTCCTCGAAGCGCGAGCGCCCGTTCTCCTCCAGCGACTTGGTGAAGCGTCGCGAGATGAAGTCGTCCACTCCCGTCCAGGACGCGAGCTCCGTGCGGTTCTTGTACATCGGCACCGACACCGACGAGGTGAACGAGAACTTCCAGTGCGGAGCGTTGCGCACCATCTCGATCCCCTCGACCTCCATCACCGCCGTGCCCACGGACAGGATGCCGAAGCGTCCCTGATACTCGAGGCGCTCCCCGACGCTGAAGGGCACGGCGGGGCCGCCGGTGGCGGTCGCGATGGTCTGGAGCAGGAGGAGTGTGGCGGCAAGCGTCATCAGGATGCTTCCTTCGTCTGGGGCGTACGGCCCCCGACGACGGGAGCAGGCGCACGCGGTGGTGCAACAAGGTGGCCTCGGGCCCGCCAGAGCGACTTGGCGAGCGGCCAGGTTTCATGCCGACTCGCGCGCTGGCGACGATCGGCCCGTTCCGTGATCGGCACCGTCTCGAGGCGGCGCGCCCCGGCGGCGGCCCACGCCAGCAGTTCAGCATTGGCGGCCCACCCCTCGGTGGTCAGCCAGCGCTCCGGACGCTCCCGGAACGCGTGCCGCAAGGCCACCAGGCGGACAGCCATCACCCCGGAGACGACGTCGCGTACCCCGGGCACACGGACGCGACGCCCGAGCAGCCACGGGGCCCACCGTCGGACACGACGACGCCAGGGATCCGGTTCGCCCGTGAGCGTCGCTTCGCCCACCACGAGATCGGCACCGCTGTCGAGGCGCCTGAGGAATTCGGGCAGCTCCGCCGGGTCGATGGTGAAGTCGGCCGGGAAGACGATGGCGGCGTCCCGCTTGTGCCGGTCCGACTGCTCGAGCGCCTCCTTCAGGAGCCGTTCCACCGTGGCGGCGGTCCCGAGGGGGCTGGCATTCCGGAAAATGGTCAGCGGCAGCGCCTTCAGGTACGGCGCGAGCGCCTCGGTCGTGTGATCGGTCGAGGCGTCGTCGCCGACGAGGAGCTGGTATTCCCGCGCAGAGTCTTCCAGGACGCGGCGAATTTTCCAGAGCACGGGGCCGAGGGTCGCGGCCTCATTGTGGCTCGGGATACAGAAGTAGATCATGATCCATCCGGCAACGAGTCGAGCGAACGATACACGTCGAGGGTCCGCGCCACCAATCGGGGGACCGCGAACTCGATCGCCGCCACGCGTCCCGCCGCGCCCAGCGCCTCCCGGGCCGCGGGGGCGGTGAGCAGGTCGCCCACCGCGGCCGCGAGGGCCCCGGCGTCGCCCGGGGGGACCAGGACCCCGCCCCCGTGGGCCAGCGCCTCGGGGAGGCCGCCGGTGTCGCTGGCCACCACAGGAATCCCCGCGGCGAGGGCATCGAGCACCGAGGAACCGAATCCCTCGCTGCGCGAGGGCTGGACCACCAGCGTGGCGGCGGGGAAGAGCGCCAGCGGGTCGGTCACCTCGCCGGCCAGCGTCACCCGGTCGGTGAGACCGAGGGCGTCGGCGTGGCGCTGCAAGCGCTCCTGCAGCGGGCCACCGCCAAGCACCAGCCACTGCGCCCGCGGCACCCTCGGGGCCAGCAGCGCCGCGGCCTCGAGCAGCACGTCGATGCCCTTCTCCGCCGTGAGCGCGGCGATGCAGAGCACCAGCGGGGCATCTGGGGGGGGGAGGCCCGGCAGCGGGGGCACGCACCGCGGCCGCGCGATGGCGGCCAGGTCCACGGCTGGCGGGATGATCGCAATGCGGTCGGCGGCCACGCCGGCCTCGCGGAGGCGTTCGCGCACCGGGTGCGAGAGCGCGATGACCCGGTCGGCGCGCCGCCACCGACCCGGATGCCGCACGGGGAAGGCCACCCGCCGGGTGGCGACGAGCGGCATGGTGCGGAGCCGGACGGCGGCGTCGGCCAGAGTATGGGCGTGGTTGTCGTGGGCGTGCAGGATGGTGCCGGGCGTGGTCGTCGCGAGGATGCCGCGCACCACGCGCGGGTCGAGTCCCATCGACCACGGCACGAGATGCGTCGGGATCCCGGCGTCGGCCAGGCGTTCGGCCAGTGGTGTCCCGGCCCCGGTGACGACCAGCGTCGGCACTTCGGCCGCGTGCAGGCCGCGCGCGAGGAGCAGCACCTGACGCTGGCCGCCTCGCCATTCGCGTCCGCTCGCCACGTGGACCACGCGGAGGGGGGGGCGGGGGGTGGCGTTCGCCCCGGATCGTGCCGAACCTGCAGTGGACAGCGCTGTCATCCTCTCCCGAAAGATCCATGGTCCGTGCCGACGCGCGCGGTGGCCGGGGCGGCAGGAATATCGCCCGACGCCGCGGTCTCTGGGCTAGCGCAGTGCCTCGGCCGGGAAGAGGGGGCAGCGGGGGTCGGCTACCGTGGCGGGGTCCACCCGCACGCCGAGGAGCGGCAGCACGAACCCGCCCACCGCGACGCGACCGATCTCTGGATAGCCCGGCAGGACGGCGCCATCGTACAGCAGCATCCCCAGCGGCCGGAGGGTCCGGTCGGTGACCAGCACGGCGTACCCGGGCGAGGGCGTGTCGGCGTCCGGTGGCGGGGTGGAGATCGCCAGCCCGCCGGTGACGCTGTCGCGGTGCACCCTGGCGACGGCAGCCGGCCCCCCCAGATACCGGGCCACCAGGCGCTCCGGCACATCGACGGGCGCCTCGCTGATCCCGGCGCCGCGGGCGAAGCCCTCCATGACGGCCATCGGTCCGGCAACGATGGTGAGGCGGCAGGCTTCGTCGGGGTCGGTGCAGGCCGCGAGCGTCGCGACCAGGAACAGCATGGCACGGGGCAGGCGAGGACCCACGGTGCACTCCGCGGCTGAGGGAGGTTCCAATCTAGCGCGGCGCGCCTTGCTTGACCGGGGTGCCCGCCGGGGCCTACCATTGTTGGTTCCCCCACTCACGACCCCGGACCCGATGAGCTTCGACGACATCAAGTCCCACTTGGACCGCATCTTTGCGGCACGCCCCGCCGGCGCCTCCCGCGAGCAGGCCGCCGGCCTCCGTGCGGCGTTGGTCGAGTTCAAGGTGGCCTTGAGCGAGTTGCAGGCCGCCCTCGCCAAGACCGAACGCGAACTCGAGGCTGCCCGGCGCGAGGTGACGGACACCGAGCGTCGCGGCAAGCTCGCAGCAGAGATCGGTGACACCGAGACGGTGGAGGTCGCGGAACGCTTCACGGCCCGCGCGACGGCGCGCCTGGACCTCCTGCAGCGCAAGGTGCTGGTCCAGCGCGACGAGGTGCACCTCGCCGAGCGCGAATACGAAACCACCCGTGCCCAGTACCTTCGGGCGGAGCGTGGTCAGCCCGCCGCCCCACCTCCCTCCCTCGATGACCCCGACCCCCTCACCACCGATCCAGACCCGCTCCTCGACCAGCGCGCCCGTGAGGCCGCCGTCGAGGCCCAGCTCGCCCACCTCAAGAGGCAACTCGGACGGGACTCTTCGTGAACGTTCCCCGGCAGACCGGATTCTTCGGCCACCCCATCGGGCTCGGCACGCTCTTCACCACCGAGATGTGGGAGCGGTTCTCCTACTACGGGCTCCGGCCGCTCCTGGTGCTCTTCATGTCGGCGGCGCTGCTTGACGGCGGCTTCGGCTTCGACCGGACCCAAGCGGCGGCCATCGTCGGGATCTACGCGGCAAGCGTCTACCTCGCCTCCCTCCCCGGTGGCTGGATCGCCGATCGGTGGCTCGGGCTGCGCCGCGCCATCTGGTGGGGCGCCCTGCTGATCACCCTCGGACATCTCTCGATCGGCCTGAGCGGGTTCGCCGGCACGGGGACCGCCGGCAAGGTCTCCTTCTTCGCGGGCCTCGCGCTGATCGTGCTGGGGACCGGCCTGCTCAAGCCGAACATTTCCGCGATTGTCGGCGATCTCTACCCTGAGGGGGGGGCACGGCGGGATGCCGGCTTCTCGATCTTCTACATGGGGATCAACACCGGCGCGATGCTCGGGCAGCTGGTGACCGGCTACCTCGGCGAGCAGGTCGGCTGGCACCTCGGCTTCGGTGCCGCCGGCGTCGGCATGTTCCTTGGGCTCGTCACGTTCACCGTCTTCGCCCCGCGGACCCTCGGCGACCTCGGCACGGAGATCGTGCGGCTGCCGGACCCGGCGGCACAGGCCCGGCGCGAGGGCCGTGTCAAGGCGATCACCTTCGGGGCACTGGCCCTGGTGGTGGCGCTCTTCGCCGCCGCCGCGGCCGGCCTCCTCACCTTCGATCCGGTCGCGATCGGCACCAACATGACGGCGGTCCTGGTCGGGCTCGCCGTGGTCTTCTTCGCCACGGTGTTCCTCGACCGCACCCTCGTCGCGCAGGAGCGCAAGCAGGTGGTGGTGATCCTGGTCCTGTTCGTCTTCGCGGCCATCTTCTGGGCCGCGTTCGAGCAGGCGCCCACCTCGCTCAATCTCTTCGCCCGCGACTTCACCGATCGGATGGTCGGCACCTGGGAAATCCCCGCGACCTGGTTCCAGTCGGTCAACTCGTTCTTCATCATCCTGCTCGCCCCGGTCTTCGCCGCCCTCTGGACCACGATGGGCGAGCGCAACCGCGAACTGTCCTCGCCGGCCAAGTTCGCGCTCGGCCTGGTCCTCGCGGGCCTCGGCTTTGCGATGATGATCATTCCGGCCAACGCGCTCGTCGAGAGCGGCGGCGCCCTGAAGGTGGCCCCGTGGTGGCTGGTCGGCTCCTATTTCCTGCAGACCGCGGGCGAGCTCTCGCTGAGTCCGGTCGGCCTGTCGTCGATGACCAAGCTCTCGCCGCGGAAGTACATGGGACAGATGATGGGGATCTGGTTCGTGGCCGCGTCGGTGGGCAACCTGATCGCTGGCCTCGTGGGTGGTCGCGTCGATCCCGAGGCGCTCGAGCAGACGCCGCAGCTCTTCACCTGGACCGCGGTGGCGCTGTTCTCTTCCGCGGCCGTGCTGGGGCTGATGATCGCGCCCATCCGCCGGATGCTGGCCCGGTCGTAAGGGGCGGGAGTCTTATCCACCGCGGGTGTCACCCCGCGGAACAGGGGCGGGAGCCTCGCTTCATCGCCCTTTGCGCGATCCGAAGATCAGATACAGGTACGCCAGCGCCGGCAGGAGGAGCACACCGCCGAGCGCGAGGGCGATGAGCAGCAGCCTCAGGGTGGCGTCGGGGGCGGCAGCCATGTGGAGGGTGAGGTCGGGCGGGACGATGAACGGATATTGGGCGAGTGCCCATCCGACGATGATCAATCCCGCCTGTGTCGCCGCCGCGGTCCGGGCGAGGCGAAAGCGGCGCGTCGCGAGGCCACCCAGTGCCGTGAGCGCGGCCGCGCCGGTGAGCAGATGGAGACCCCAGGCCCAGTCCGAGGTCACCAATCCCTGCCAGATCGCCGGGGCGGCGTCCTGCGCGAGATGCAGCACGAGCACGGAGCATGGCAACAGCAGGAGGCCGGTGATCAGCGCGCGTCGCCGGAAGTCGTCGGCGAGGGCTTCGTCGTCGGCCTCCACGGTGAGATAGGTGGCGGCAAGAAACGCGACCAGCACCAGGGTGAGTCCGCCCACGGCGAGTGGCAGCGGGCGGGTCCACGGCGTCACGTACGACGCCGTGAAGGTGGAGGTCGGCGTCACCGCCGCGGTGCCGGCGGCGACCGCCCCGGCGACGATGCCGAGCAACACCGGCGTCACCAGCGAGGCGATCGCGAAGACGCGGCCCCACCGGCGCTGGACGTGGTCGACCTGCGCATCGTAGCTGCGGAAGGTGAACGCCGACCCGCGCAGCACGATCCCCACCAGCATCAGGGTGAGCGGGATGTGCAGGCTGACCGAGAGCCGGGCGTACGCCGTCGGGAAGGCGGTGAACAGGATCACCACGACGAGAATCAGCCAGACGTGGTTGGCCTCCCAGATCGGGCCGAGGGTGTCGCCGATCAGGGCACGCTGGCGCGCGGCGCGTGGTCCGGAGGCGAGCAGGTCCCACACCCCCCCCCCGAAGTCCGCGCCGGCGAACACCACGTAGGCGGCCATCGCCACCACTGCGGCGGCCGCAACCAGTTCGACCAGCGGGAGTGCGGTCATCGCGGGGATACGGGACGATGGGTCCGGGCCCACTCGCGGTCACCTGGCGCGAGCAGCACCTGGCGCCGCAACAGCCACACCACCGCGATCGCGAGCAGGATGTAGAGCAGGGTGAAGCCCAGAAATGGCACGACGAGCCCTGGCATCGGAGTGACCGCATCGGCGGTCCGCAACACACCCTGAATCACCCATGGCTGCCGCCCGACCTCCGTCACCATCCAGCCCGCCTCGGTGGCGATGAACCCCATCGGCGCCGCCGCAACGATGGCGCGGAGCGACCCGCGCTCGAGTGCCAGGTCGCGCTGGCGCCACAACGCGATGAGCGCCAGCACCGCGGTGAGCGCCATGAAGGTGCCCAGTCCCACCATCACCTGGAACGAGAGGTGGGTGATCGTGACGTTCGGCCAATCCGCGCGCGGGATCTGGTCCAGCCCCGCCACCTCGCGCTGCCAGTCGTTGTGGGCCAGGAACGAGAGCCCCCCGGGGACCTCCAGGCCGTACCGGACCGACTGCGTGCCCACATCGGGGAGGCCACCGATCAGGAGTGGCGCCCGGGTCTGCGTCTCGAACAGCGCCTCCATGGCTGCGAACTTGGCGGGCTGGTGGGTCGCGATGAACTGGGCCGAGTGGTGCCCAGAGATCGGCTGCAGGAGGGCGGCGGGAATCGCCAGCCAGAGCGCCAGCACGAGCCCGCGACGATGGAAGCGGTGCTCGCCGTCGCGGAGCAACATCAGGGCGTGCACACCGGCGGCCCCGAAGCCGGTCGCGGCGTACGCGGCCAGCGTCATGTGCAGGGTCTGGGAGAAGGCGGCCGGCGTCCCCAGCGCAGCGATCGGGTCGATGTTGGTGGCGATGCCATCCACCAGCTCGAAGCCCACCGGGGCGTTCATCCAGGCGTTGGCGATCACGACGAAGATCCCTGACAACGCGCCACTCACGGCCACCAGCACCCCGGCGGTGAGGTGCGCCCGGGGCGAGATGCGCTCACGGCCGTACAGGAAGATCCCGAGGAAGATCGCCTCGGTGAAGAACGCGAACCCCTCGAGTGAGAACGGCATGCCGATGATCGGACCGGCAAACTCCATGAACCCCGGCCAGAGCAGCCCCAGCTCGAACGAGAGCACCGTCCCGGAGACCGCCCCGACCGCGAAGAGGATCGCCGTTCCCTTGGCCCAGCGCGTGGCGAGCTCGAAGTAGACGGGCTCGCGCGTACGCTGCCAGCGCCATTCCGCCAGCACCATCAGCACCGGCATGCCGATCCCGAGCACGGCGAAGATGATGTGGAAGCCGAGCGACATCGCCATCTGGGAACGTGCCGCGAGGAGGTCAGTCATGCCGGGTCCGGGGGAGGGCAGGTGGCGAACGGCGAACGAGGGCGCAGAGTGGAACGCCTTGGTTTGTGAAAAGATTCACAAGTTCCCCACGCTGGGCAAGGCTTGACAAATCAATAAATATTGATGTATTGTCACTCCATGACGACCGCTGTTGCGTCCCCATCGCTCGCCCAGCTCGCCCGGGTGGCCCATGCGCTCTCGGACCAGACCCGCTTGGGGATTCTGCTCCAGCTGCGGGGTGGGGAGCGCTGTGTCTGCGACCTGACCAGCGACCTCGAGGCCGCCCAGAGCCGCCTGTCGTTCCACCTGCGGGTGTTGCGGGACGCAGGCCTGGTGGTCGGTCGCCGGGAGGGGCGCTGGAGCTTCTACCACCTCGCCCCGGCGGCCTTGGAGGATTTTGCCGCGTCGCTCATCGAGCTGCAGCCCCGGGCGGGCCCGTTGCCGGTGGTGGACGGGTGTTGTGACTAGTCCGCTCTTTTTTTTTGCTACACACATCAACATTTCTTGATGGAGGTGCGCATGTCCACCGAACTCACCACGCTGGTCCGCGAGAAGTATGGGGAGGCCGCCCGGCGCGCGGCGTCCGGCACCAAAGCCGGATGCTGCGGCACCGGCTCGTCCTGCGGTGCCGACCCGATCACGATGGACCTGTACGCCGCCGACCAGATGGCCACCCTGCCGCCGCTCGCGGTGGCGGCCTCCCTGGGGTGCGGCAACCCGACCGCCCTCGCCGAGCTCGCGCCGGGTGAGGTGGTGCTCGATCTCGGCTCTGGGGGGGGGATTGATGTGCTCCTCTCCGCGCGGCGCGTCGGGCCGACCGGCATGGCCTACGGTCTCGACATGACCGACGCGATGCTCGACCTCGCCCGGCAGAACCAGGCCGCGGCCGGCGTGGCCAACGCGGCGTTCCTGCGGGGCACCATCGACGCGATTCCGCTGCCCGACGCGTCGGTGGATGTGGTCATCTCGAATTGCGTGATCAACCTCGCCGGTGACAAGCGACGGGTCCTGGCGGAGGCGTTCCGGGTGTTGCGACCGGGCGGCCGGTTCGCGGTGACGGACGTGGTCACCCGCGGGGAGCTCCCACCGGCGGTGCGCGACTCGCTGGCGCTGTGGACGGGGTGCGTGGCCGGAGCACTTGACGGGGAGGCCTTCGCGGCGCTGCTGCGGGACGTGGGTTTTGAGGAGCCGTCGCTCGAATCGGTCCGGGAGTACACCGGGGCGGATGCCGAGACGATGCTGACCGACGCCAGCCTGGATGGGGCGGCGCTGGCGTCGGCGGTGCAGGGGAAGGTGTACAGCGCGTTTGTCCGCGCCCGCAAGCCCACCGCCGGATGATCCCGGCGGTCCTGCGCCCGGCGACAGCCGACGAGCTCCCGGCTGTGGCGGCGCTGCTCTGCGCCGACGGGCTCCCGACGGTGGACCTGGACGCCCTCCAGGCGGGCATGGTGGTGGCGCTGCGTGACGGCACGGTGATGGGGGCGGGTGCCCTGGAGACGGCGGGCCCCGATCGGTTGCTCCGCTCGCTGGTGGTTACCCCGTCGGAACGGGGCCACGGTACCGGGCAGGCGCTCGTCGTGCGGCTCCTGCATGATGCCTCCGCCGCAGGAGCTCGGCACGTCTGGCTCCTCAGCGAGACCGCCGCGGCGTTCTTCCCGCGATTCGGTTTCCGCCGTGTGGCCCGCGCGCTGGCGCCCCCACCGCTGCAGGCGCTGGCCGAGTTCGCCCATGCGTGTCCCGCCTCCGCGACCGCGATGGTGCGTCGCACCGCACCGGTGCGTGTGCTCGTCCTGTGCACGGCCAACAGCGCGCGGAGCCAGATGGCAGAGGCGCTGCTCGTGCATTGGGGGGGGGATCTCGTCGCGGTCACGAGCGCCGGCTCGCATCCAGGCGCGGGCGTCCACGGGGAGGCGGTGGCCACCCTGGCGGCGTACGGTATCGACTGGACCGACCGGACGGCCAAGGGCCTCGACGCGGTGGCCGGCGATCGATGGGACCTCGTGATCACGGTGTGTGACGCCGCCCGGGATGCCTGCCCCCTCTGGCCGGGCGTGCCCGCGGTGCACTGGGGACTCCCCGATCCCGCCGGGGTCCCCGTGCGTGCGCAGGGAGAGGCGTTCCGTTCGGTGGCCGAGGCGCTGGCGCAACGGGTGCGAGCCTTCCTGGACCTGCCGCTGGCGGTGCTCGACCCAGCCGCCCTGGCCGCTGCGGCCCAAGGGGTGCACGAGGGGTGGCCCCCGCTCAGGGTGGACTGACCTCCAGCACGCTCCGGAGCGCCCGCTCAAGTTCGCCGAGGTTGCGGGCGTTCTGGCCGAGGTCATCGCGTCCGACGCGCGAAGCGCTGCGCAGCAGGAGCCGCGTGCCGCTCCCCTCGGCCTCGGCGAGGAGATAGACATCATCGACGAAGCGGAACAGCCGCGTGCGATGGGTGAGCCACGCGACTTCACCCTGCGTGCCGGCGAGCGCCCATCGGGGGCGCACGGTGACCGCTGCCACCACCTGCGACAGGGCCCGCGCGGGCGGCACCTCCAGATGCAGCGTGCTCACCGCGACATTGCCGGATGCCCCCGCGGCGTGGAGGGTGCGCACCATGTCGGCGCGGGGGACCTCACGCATCGGGGGCGTCCCGGCGCAGGCGAGCAGCAGCAGGACGGCGCAGGCCGCACCCGACCGGGGCGTCAGGGTGCACCGGCCCGCCGCCCGGCGTGCGTGGGATAGGCGACGTCCTCGGGCGGGTCGCCATTGGGCCAATCATCGGCCTTCCTGGCGAAGTCCGGACGCGGGCGCGAGACGACCCACGCGGCCACGTCGAGTGCCTCGGCATCGGTGAGGGTCCCGGGTTGGTCGAACGGCATGTTGTGGCGGATGAAGCCGGCGGCGGTCCGGATCCGGGCCATCCCCGCGCCGATGTTGAAGGAGCGGTCACCCCAGACCGGGGGCCCAGCCGCGGTCCCCTCCCCGGTTTCGCCATGACAGCGGGCGCAGGCGGTCGTCCAGATTTCGGCACCGTGCACGGTATCGCCCTGGGCCATCGGCGGCTTGGGGATCCCCTGCCCAGGCACGGACTCCCCCACGGGCACCCCGCGCGAGAGCCAGGCGAAGTAGGCGACCATGTCCCGCATCGCGGGATCATCGAGCGCCAGTGGGGTGCCATTCATCGACCGCTCAATGCAGCCGTTGATCCGCTCCTCGACCCGGAAGACCGCCGCTGCCCGGGTGTTGTACTGAGGAAAGCGCGCATACACCCCGGTCCAGGGCATGGCATTCGGACGGGTGCCACGATCGAGGTGGCAGGAGGTGCACCGCAAGTCGTTGCCGACGTGCGCGGGGAGCGAGTCGGCCGTGGCCTCGAGGATGGCGAGTCCACGCGCCACGCTCCGACCGACCGGGCCCTCCGGGAACACGCTGTCCGGCACGACCGGGCCAGCGACGACCTGCGCCGGGGGAAGCTCGCTGTCGGACGGCGGGGCGCTGAGCTCACAGGCGGCGAGGGCCCCCGCGCTGAGAAGCACCAGATGCCACATGTGGCGCAGGTGCCCTCCTCGCCCGTCTCGGGATATAGATTGCGCGGTGAATGGCATCATTTCCTCCTCACGGGACACGTGCACATGCTCGCCGAATTGCGACACCTGTTTGTCCTCGCCCTCGGGACGGCCGCCTGTGGCTCGGGTGGCGACAAGACGCCTCCCGCCAATAGTACCCTCCCGGGCGCAGCGATCCTGTCACCGATGCCCGGTATCATCGCGGGTGACAGCGTGACCGTGCAACTGGGTGCCACCGGCGTCACCATCGTGCCCGCCAGCGGCACAGCGGTATCGGGCGAGGCGCACCATCACCTCTTTGTGGACGTCGATGTGACACCCGATGGCGAGCCCATTCCCACCGCCCCCGGCATCCATCACCTGGGCGACGGGCGCGACACGGTGCGGATTGCCCTCGGCCCCGGCTCCCATCGCCTGATCGCGGTACTCGCCACCGGTGACCACGTGCCGCTGGCGGGAGCGCGTCGGGACACGATCCGTGTGGAAGGCATCTCGCCCGACTAGCCGGCGCGCACCCAGAGGCGCACGGCCATCACCACGAGGAACACCGCAAAGGCGCGCTGCAGGGTGGCCGGGTTGATGGACAGGGCCCAGCGTGCCCCCCCCCAGGCGCCCACGACGAGGCCGGCCGCGATCAGGCCGGCCGCGGAAACGTCGACGTGCCCGCCCTTCCAGTACTCGCGCACGCCGAGGATCCCGACCGGCAGGAGCAGCGCGGCGAGCGAGGTGCCGATGGCCGTCTGCATCGGCAACCGCGCCACGGCCACCAGCGCGGGAACGATGATCACCCCGCCCCCGATGCCGAACAATCCGGACAGGACGCCCGCGACCAGTCCGAGCGCCACCATGGCGGCGCTCAAAAGGTCACCTCGACGCCGATCCGCACCGCGCGAGGCGGCCCGTACACGAACAGCGGCTGGGTGAAGTCCGCGGCGGCCCGGCGATACAACGGCAGCAACTCCGTGGCACCACTGATGAGCCCGTCCCGATCGAGGTCGGCATCACGCCGATAGCGGGGCGACTCGTACGGGATCGGTGCCGGATTCTGCTGAAAGGCGGTCTGGGCCATGCGCTCGATGACCACGGCGCTGGCGAAGGGGTTGCCGGTGTCGCGCCGCGTGGTGACCTCGTTGCGCCGTCCGGTCGCGTTGCGCACGTCGACGTAGAGCCCGCCCACCAGCCCGCCCAGCTGGATCGGCTTGCGCACGAGGCCATCGACCGTCCACTGGGCAGGGAGGCGCGACCCGTTGGGTTCGAAGAGCAGGTCGACGCCGGTGCTGTCCACCCGCGAATAGGGGAGGCCCGTCGCGTAGCGGAAGACGCCGGCCACGGTCAGCCCGCCGAAGAGCCGCCCGCCGAGGAGGCGCGGCCCGGCATTGTCCCGCACCTGGTGGTCGACGGTTGCGATCACAGCGAGGCGACGGTCGAAGTCGAGCGGGAACTGGGCCCGCGCCGGCGCCGCGAGGGTGTCGCCGGTGTTCGGATCGACCCGCACCAGGCGCTGCAACTTGAACGCATCGGTCACCGTGCCCTCGGCCCGCTGCACGACGCCCGCGAGGCGGGCGCCCCATCCCTTGATCCGTTCGAGCTCGAACAGCACCTCCGCCCCGATCACGCTGCCCACGTCGGCGTTGACGAAGCGGCTCGAGTCGGGATTCACCCCGAAGGGTGCGCTGGCCACGAGGCCGGTGAGGTTCTTGGTGAACACATTGATGCGCAGCGAGGACTGCGCGCGCACACGGATGCGCGCGCTGAGCTCGAACTGCGTCCCCTGCTCGAAGCCGAGGTCGGGGTTGCCCTGCCGAAAGCGTCCGGTGCGGACGGTGTCGTCGAAGGCGGCGTCGACCAGAAACTGCAGATCAGGCGGCTGTGAGAAGCGGCCCACGCTGCCGACGACCGTTGCGCCTTCGAGCACCGTCGACACGGCGACTCTCGGATTGATGGTGGAGCGTCGGCCGACGGTGGTGTTCTGCAAGTCGGCGCCGGGGTCGAACGCATCGTACCGCACGCCCGCGGTGAAGCCGAGGTCGGCGGCGCGTGCCTGCGCCTCGATGTAGGCGCCGGTCGTCAGCGGCGAGAAGGAGGACGCGGTCGCCCCCGGCACCGCCCCACCCACCGGTCGAAATGCGAGCACGCGCTGGAACGTCTGCACCTCCTGCGAGGCAACCACGCCGCCAACGAAGATGTCGGTGGTGCGCCCCAGCGCGATGGTCACATCCAGTTGGGAGCGGAGTTCGCGGAAGCGGTTCCAGGCGATCTCGCCTTGCGGGGCCCCGCCGAGGAAAAAGGCCGGCACGCCGTACGGGGTGCGATCGGAGAGGACCGGCGGGAGGAAGCCGGGCTGGGCCGCACGCGCGCCGCCCGTGTCCTGGGCCTGGGCCAGTTCCTCGCCAAGGATGCGGAGGCGCCGGCCGGTGAAGGCTCCGAACGTGAAGTCCGCCGGGGGGACCGCGCCGCGCACGAACTCGCGGTCGAACCAGCCGATGCGGAGGTCGCCGAGGACCGGGCGGGTGCTGGTGGGCGAGGGGAGGAGCTGGAGGTGACCGGTGAGCAGGAGGCCGTCGGTCCGCCGCCCCGGGGCAAAGTCGGGTTCGTACTTGTACCGTGGGTCGAAGAGGTAGCGCTGTTCAGTGGTGCCGAGGCCGAAGAGGCGCCCCGTCAGACGCTGGCCCAGCGGAATCGTCAGCTTGCCGCCGGCGGTCCAGGTTTCCCCACTGTTGTGGGGCAGGGGGCCGGGCGTCGTGAAGCGCGGGTCGCTCGGGTCGGTGGCGAGCGGCGCATGGACCGCGTCGAAATCGAGTCGTGCCGACAGGTCGAGGATGGCGACGGCGGTGATGCCCCCCCCCAGTGGACCGTCGGCCTGGGCCACGAACCGATCGAGGCCGAGGTCGCCCACGCCGGTCAGCGGACGATCGGTCTCGTAGGCGACGCGGCCGCGCCAGGCATCACCGCCGTCGCGGGTCGTCACGCTCACCAGTCCCGATATCGCCTGGCCGAAGCGGGCGGAGAAGCCGTTGGTGATGAGTTGGGCCTCGGTGATCAGGTCGGGCGGAATGCGCAGGCCGAACCCCCCGGTCGAGGCGTCGAGCGAGTTCTTGACGCCGAAGCCGTCGAGAATGAATGCCTGTTGGCCGGCGCGCCCGCCGCGAAATGACTCGCCCACGACGCCGGCCTGCAGGGCGAGCGCATCCTCGAGCGATGAGACGGGGAGGCGCCGCAGGTCGGCCTCGCTGATGCGCTGCGACGTCTGTGTGGCGAGGGGATCGAGGACGGGGTCCTGGATGCCGATCGCCACGAGCTCGGCGAGTTCGATCGCGAGCGGGGCGAGGCGGATGTCCACCCGCACAATGTCACCGGCCCGCACTACGACGTCGGCGCGGCGCGCGGGGCGGTAGCCCGGCCACGTCACCTCGACGAGGCGTGCGCCGGTGGGGAGGCCGCGAAAGCGGAAGCTGCCGCCCGTATCGGTGATGGCGCGAAAGCGCCCGCCGTCGATGCGTACTTCGACCCCGGCCAACGGGCGTGCGGTGCTGGCATCGGCCACGACGCCGACAATGCCGCCGGTGCTCTGAGCGGCCAGCGTCCCGCTCCAGCCGAGGAGGAGGAGGGCCAGGCCGGGATGGAACCTCATGGATACTCCTGGAGGAAGAGGTGGCGCGCACTGCCCTGGCGTCGCTCGAAGACCACCCGGCGACCGGTGGGATCGGTGGCGAGTCGGAGGATGCTGCCTGAGGCATCGGTCAGGCGGATGAGTTCCTGCGCCATGCCGTCGGCCACGCGCGCGAGGCGGCTCACCTGGGACGGCACGCCGGGGGGGGGAGGTGTTTCGGTCCACGCCTCGCTGACGTAGAGTCGCCCGCCGCCCGCCGCCAGGCCGGTGAGCCGGGTGCCGACCACACGCGGGACAACGGGCACCGTGTAGCGCACCTCCTCCCCACCGGCGGGGAGGAGCTCCACCACCCGGTCCGGGTAGCGCACGTAGCGGCGGCCGGTGGCGC
>JBBQQJ010000040.1:0-15860 GCA_038216165.1 Gemmatimonadales bacterium
CGCGAGCGGGTGGTGGTGCACGCGAACCACCGCACGCTGGTGCTCGACCGCGCCCGTGCGCCCGACCTCAAATTGACCCTTGACGCGCTGCCTGCCGAGGTGCGCGAACTGGAGTGACATGTCTGCGCTGTACCTGCTCGACCCAGCACATCCCGGCGCCGCGTGGGCGCCGTTCGCCGGTAGCGGGCCGTTGGCCGACCTCCGCGCCGGCGCGTGGCTGATCCATGAGCGTTGGGCGCGCGCCCACGCCGTCGGCCGCGCGACGGCCGCCATCGCGCCGCACGCCGCGGGACCCCGTCCGACCGGCGCCCTCCCCATCGTCGCCCCGGCCGACGTCAGCGGCCCCTGCTGGGTGGTGGACACGACCTTCGCACCGAAGTTGCCCATGCGGGCCGTGGGCGGCGCCAAGCGCCTGCTCCACGAGGGCCGCGCGGTCGCGTGGCGCCTCGACCCCGGCGAGCGATGGGTCGGTCCGCACGATGACGGCGACGGGCTGGTGATCGAAGGGCTCACCCTTCGCGGGGCCTTCGATCTCGTCACGGCACTGGAGGAATTCCTGTTCGCCGACACCATCCTGGGCCTCGAGGCGGGGACGGATGCCCTGCCCGCGGGCGTCACGGTCCTCGGCAACCCGGGGGCGGTCGCGGTGCGTGGGGCCGAGCTGGAGGCCGGGGTGATTCTCGACGTGCGCAAGGGCGCGATCGTCCTTGAGCGCGGCGTCGAGGTCCGGGCGGGGACCCGCCTCGCAGGGCCGCTCTGGCTCCGCGAGCAAACCTTGGTGGCCGGCGGCACGCTGCGGGTGGTCAGTGCCGGCCCGCACTGCCGACTGCATGGCGAGATCTCGACGACGGTGTTCACCGGGTATGCGAACAAGAGCCATGACGGCTTTCTGGGCCATTCGGTGGTGGGCGCCTGGGTGAACCTGGGGGCCGGCACGATCACCTCCAATCTCAAGAACACGTACGGGCCGATCCGCCTCGACATCGGGACAGAGCGGATCCCGACGGCGCGCACCAATCTCGGGACGCTGTTCGGCGACCACGTGAAAACCGCGATCGGGACCCTCCTGCCCACTGGGGCGGTCATCGGCACGGGCGCCCAGTTGTTCGGACCGCCGCGGGCCCCGAAGCACGTCCGGGCCTTCGCCTGGGGGGGGGATACGGACGAGCGCCTGACCCTCGACGCCTTCCTCGCGGTGGCGCGCCGCGTGCTGCCGCGGCGCGACGTGGCCGTGGACGCCGCGATGGAAGCGGCGCTGCGCGGCCTGCACGCCCGCGCCACCGCCTGAGGTGACCCGGCTCCATATCCTGGGCTCGGGGTCGAAGGGCAACGCCTTCGCGCTGGAGCACGGCGGGGCGGTGCTCCTGCTCGAGGCGGGCTTCTCGCTCCGCGAACTGGACCGGCGGCTCGCCCGGGCCGGCCTCGCGGCCGATCGCCTGGTGGGGGTGGCCGTGACCCACGAGCATGGCGATCACGCCAGCGGAGCCGCCAAGCTGGCCCGGCGTCAGGGCATCCCGCTCTGCGCCTCCCTGGGCACGTGGGACGCGATGCGCCGGGGGGGGGAGCCCTGCGACTGGTTGGCGCTTGGTTCGCGGGGGCCGGCCGAGGTGGGCCCGTTCCGGGTCGAGGCGTGCCCGACCTCGCACGACGCCGCTGAGCCGGTGGCGCTCGGGGTGCGCCTGCCGGACGGCACGGCTCTGGGCATGGCGACCGACCTCGGCCGCCCCACCCAGGCGGTCCGCTGGTTTCTGCGTGAGCGGCACTGCCTTGTGCTCGAGGCCAATCACGACGAACTGCTGCTGCGCACGAGCGGCTACCCCGCCGTGGTCCAGGAGCGCATCGCAGGCCACGGCGGGCACCTCTCGAACGACGCCTGCGCCCAGCTCCTGGCCGAGCTCCATCATCCGCACCTGACCACGGTGGTGCTGGCCCACCTGAGCCAGCGCTGCAACTCGCCCGAGGCGGCGGGCGGGACCGTGCGTCGCCACCTTGACGCCGTGGGCTTCACGGGCGAGCTGATCCTCGCCGATCAGGCCGGCGAAGTGCCGCCGATCACGGTGCGCGGCCCGGCCCAGCGCGCGCTCTTCGGCTAGGATCCCTCCGCGGAGGCCCGGGGTACTCCGGGCATGACCCCGTCCCGACCCCACATCCGGCTTATCGGCGTCGATTGCGCCACCGTCCCCGACCGCACGGGGGTGGCCGTCGGCCAGCTCACCGCGGGCGGACTCCAGCTCCTCGCGGTCCACTCGCCCACCCGGACGCTCGACGTGGCGGGGGTGGTGGGTGAAGCGCTGGGGGACCACCCCGACGCCATCCTGGCGCTCGACGCCCCGCTCGGATGGCCGCTGGCGCTTGGCGCCATGCTGCCACACCACCACGCCGGTGCCGTCGTCGAGGCCACCCCCGCGGCGCTCTTCTCCCGGGCGACCGACCATGCGCTGCACCGCCGGCTCGGCAAGCAGCCGCTCGAGGTGGGCGCCGACCGGATCGCCCGCACCGCCGTGGCCGCCCTGGCCCTCCTCGCGACCGTGCGGGCTGCCACCGGGCGGTCGCTGCCTGTCGCGACGGTGACGCCCTACACGGGGGGGGCGCAGGCCATCGAGGTGTATCCGGCGGCGCTCGTGGCGGCCGATGGTCACCGGGTGCGCGGGCGGGAGGCGGTGGCAGGGGCGAAGCTGGCCCTGGCCGCCACCGCGCTGGGGGACAGTCTCGCCCCGCACCTCGGGGTCGCCACTGCCGCGGGCGATGCCCTCGACGCCATCCTCTGCGTCGTGGCCGCGGGCCACCATGCCGCGGGGCGGACCGTGCCCCCCCCGATTGGCCTCGCAGAGGCGGCCCGGCGCGAGGGGTGGATCTGGTCGCCCTGAGCGCCCCCCCCAAAATCGGCACACGGCAGTAGATTCCCCCGGTCCCCATCACCCGACCCGCCTCGCGAGCCTGCCTCCATGGTCGACCCCGCGGTTCCCACGCCCCTGCTGACCAACGATGCCGCCGTCCTCGGTCTGCTCATGCTCACGCTCGGGGCCATCTTCGCGACGGCACGCAGCGCGCATCCCGGATGGCGCCGCTTCTATCGCGTGGTACCTTCGCTCCTCCTCTGCTATTTCGTGCCGTCGCTGTATGCCACCTTCGGGCTGATCGACGGCGACGTGTCCTCGCTGTACACGGTGGCCTCGCGCTACCTGCTACCCGCGACGCTGGTGCTGCTCACGCTCAGCATCGACCTCCAGGCGATCGTCCGCCTGGGACCCAAGGCGTTGGTGATGTTCTTCGCCGGCACCGCCGGGATCGTGCTGGGCGGGCCGCTCGCCGTGCTGCTCGTGAGCTTCGTGAGCCCCGAGACGGTGGGGGGCAACGGCCCCGACGCGGTCTGGCGCGGCCTGGCGACGATCGCGGGGAGCTGGATCGGGGGGGGGGCGAACCAGGCCGCGATGAAGGAGGTGTTCGCCGTCAGTGACGACGTCTTCTCGGCGATGATCGCCGTTGACATCCTGGTGGCCAACACCTGGCTCGCCGTGCTGCTCTTCTTCGCCCCGCATGCCGCCGCGATCGACGCCCGCACGGGGGCCAACACGGGGGCGATCGACGACCTGCGCGACCGGGTGCAGGCCTTCCGCGAGCGCCACGCCCGCATCCCCACCCTTCCCGACCTGATGATCATCCTGGCGCTGGGGTTCGGGGTGATGGGCCTCTCCCACTTCCTCGCGGAGCCGCTCGCCGCCTGGATTGGCCGCACCGCCCCGGGACTGGAGCGGCTCTCGCTGACCAGCACCTTCTTCTGGCTGGTGGTGCTCGCCACCACCTTCGGGCTGGCCCTCTCCTTCACACGGGCCCGGGAGCTTGAGGGCGCGGGGGCCTCGACGGTGGGGGCCGCCCTCCTGTACGTCCTGATCGCCACGATCGGGATGTCGATGGACCTCCGCGCCGTGGTCGAACGGCCGGGCCTCTTTGCGGTCGGCGCGATCTGGATCTCCTGCCACGCCATCATCCTCCTCGTGGTGGGGCGGCTGATCCGGGCCCCGTTCTTCTACCTCGCGGTAGGGAGCCAGGCCAATGTGGGGGGGGCGGCCTCCGCCCCGATCGTCGCCTCGGCGTTCCACCCGGCCCTGGCGCCGGTGGGGGTGCTCCTGGCCGTGCTCGGCTATGCGGTGGGCACCTATGGCGCCTGGCTGGCGGCACAACTGATGCGAATGGTCGCCCCGGTCACCTGACTCCTGCCAAAGGACGTATCTTCCGATGTTGCCGCGCCCTTCCTGCCGTCCCGGATTGTCCATGTCCCGTCTCGCACGTCCCCTGCTGGTCGCCATGTGCCTCGCGCTCCCCCTCGCGGCACAGGCCCCCAAGCGCGCCCTCACGCAGGCCGACTGGGATCGGTGGGAATCGATTGCCGGCGCTGCCCTCTCCACCGACGGCCGCTGGGCGGGCTACACCCTGCGGCCGCAGGTTGGTGACGGGACCTACATCGTCCGGAGCACCACGGGGCCCGTGGAACATCGCATCAACCTCGGCTACATCGCCAAGCCCAACAACACGCCCGGTGGCGAGCGTGGGGGGGGGAGCGGCCCGGAGGAGGGGGAGGAGGCGTCGGCCCCGGCCGGCAGCGCCGCCCTGATCCCGGGTGGGCGGCAGGTGGTGGCGGTCACCCAGGCAACGCGCGTGGAGGCCGAACGCGCCGATCGGGCCCGCGCCGCGATCCGGAAAGCCCGTGCTGCCAAGGATTCCGTCGATCCGGCGCTCGCCGCGGACACGCTCCCGCAGGGCGGCATGCTCCTCCTCGATCTCGCCACCGGCGTACGCACGACGTTCCCGCGGGCGCGCTCCTACCGCTTCCCCCGCGAGATGGGGACGTGGATGACCTACGTCCCCGCCCCCGACTCCACCGCCGCCGACTCGAGTGCGCGTCCTGCGCGCGACACCGCCCGCGCAGGTCGGCGCCGGACATACGGTTCCACCATCGTGCTGCGAAACCTTGAGACTGGCGCGGAGGAGCGGCTCCGCGACGTCAGCACCCACACCTTCGACGACTCGGCCCGCGTGCTGGCCTATGTTGTGACGGCACGCGACTCGACCCGCGATGGGGTGTACCTGCGCGACCTCCGGACCGGCGCGACCCGGACGGTGCTCGCGGGACCGGGCAACTATCGCAACTTCACGTTCGACCGGACGCAGGGGCAGTTCGCCTTCACGAGTGACCGGGATGCCTTCGGCCAGGACAAGGCCCCGCTGGTCGTCTACCACGGCACGGTGCGCTCCGGCACCGCCACCGCCCTCCTCGGCGCCCAGCAGCTCCCGAACGACATGCGGATCCCCGAGGCCGCCGGGCTTGGTTTCACGCGCGCCGGCAACGCGTTGACGCTGCGCATCGCGCCCCCCGAGGCCGACTCGATCCCGGCGGACTCGCTCGCCGGCAAGGCCAAGTTCGACCTCTGGCACTGGCAGGATTCGCAACTGCAGCCGACCCAGCTCCTGCAACTGGGACGAGACCGCAATCAGACCTACCAAGCCTTCTTCCACCTGGGCACCAAGCGGTTGATCCCGCTCGGCAGCGACTCGATCCCCAGCGTGAGCCTCTCCGACGACGCCCGCACCGGCCTCGCCCAGAGCAGCACGGCCTACGACATCGCCAAGATGTGGGGCGACAGCGGGAACGACATCTACGCCGTGGACCCGGCGACCGGGCGCTTCACCCTGGTCCGTCGGAAGATCAGCGGCTCGGCACAGCTCTCCGTGGATGGCCAGTACATCGTCTTCTTCGATGCCGGGCGGTGGTACAGCTACGCGTTCCGGGACGGGCGCATCACCGACCTCACCGGCCGCCTGGCGGGAGTCCCCTTCGACCAGGAGACCTGGAGCACGCCGAGCGACCCCTCGCCGTGGGGTGTGGCCGGCTGGACCAAGGGGGATCGCAGCGTTCTGCTCTACGATCGGTTCGACATCTGGCAGGTGGACCCGACGGGCACACGGCCCCCGATCATGGTCACGGACTCCACGGGCCGGCGCACCCGGACGACACTTCGGATCATCGACCTCGATCGTTCCGATGACCGGTGGATCGCGCCCGATGCCGAGCTGCTGCTCCGGGCCTTCAACGTGGACACCAAGGCGAGCGGCTTCTACCGTGACCGCCTCGGCGCCACCACCGCGGCGGAGGCGATCGTGATGGCCGATGCGGCGCATGGCACTCCGCAAAAGGCTCGCAACGCCGAGGTCTACATGCTCACTCGGGGCACCTTCACGACGTTCCCCGACCTGCACGTCGGCCCCAGCCTGACCGACCTCACGCAGCTCAGCGCGGCCAACACGTTCCAGGGGGAGTACAACTGGGGCTCGGTGGAATTGGTGTCATGGTTGAGCGCCGATGGCGTTCCCCTGCAGGGGTTGCTGTTCAAGCCCGAGAATTTCGATCCGACCCGGCAGTATCCGCTGATCAGCTACTTCTATGAGCGGCTCTCCGACGGGCTGCACAACTACGTGGCCCCGACCGGCCGGAACGTGATCAACGCGAGCCATTATGCGTCCAACGGCTATCTGGTCTTCATGCCGGACATCCATTACGAGACCGGCTACCCGGGCCCGAGTGCGGTGAAGTCGGTCATCCCCGGGGTCCAGATGTTGCTGGCCCGGGGCTACGTGGATCCGAAGGGGCTCGGCCTGCAGGGCCAATCCTGGGGAGGATACCAGGCGGCGTACATCATCACGCAGTCCAGCCTCTTCTCCGCGGCGATGGCCGGGGCGCCGGTGGCCAACATGACCAGCGCCTACGGGGGGATCCGCTGGGGCAGCGGCCTTGCCCGGGCGTTCCAGTACGAGAAGCAACAGAGCCGGATCGGGCAGTCGCTCTTTGCCGCCCCGGACCTGTACATTGAAAACTCGCCGCTCTTCCACCTCGAGCGCGTGGCGACGCCGTTGTTCATCATGCACAACGACCGGGACGACGCCGTCCCGTGGTATCAGGGCATCGAGCTCTACGTCGGGCTCCGTCGCCTCCAGAAGGAGGTCTACCTGATCAACTACAACAACGACGTGCACAACCCCGCGAGCCGCGCCAACCAGAAGGACATGGCGATGCGGATGGAGCAGTTCTTCGACACCAAGCTGCGCGGGCGCCCGGCGCCCGACTGGATGATCCGTGGCATTCCGGCCAAGGACAAGGGGAAGGATCAGGTGATGTGGACGACTGAATCGACGCAGGTCAACGAGGAGGGGACCCGATGAGTGCAGCCGCAGCAAAGCAACTCGCCAGCATCTTTCAGGACGGCGGCTACATGCGCCGCCGCTCGGCCGAGCTGGCCGAGGAACTCGGCCCGTACGGCTACAAGAAGGGCGACGAGGTCCGGCTCGTCGTGAACTCGCAGGCCGAGCTGCGGCGTGTGCGCGCGCTGCTCAAGACGGTCGGCCTCACGCCAGGCAAGGCGTTCCAGAAGCACGCGCGCTGGGTCCAGCCCCTCTACGGGGCGGAGGCGGTGCAGTACTTCCTGAAGCAGCTCCCGACGGGTCGCGACCGGAAGGAACTCGGTTTCACGCGCGACGGGCGACGCACGGAGCGTCGACCCCGGACCGACTGAGCGGTGCGCCAGGCACGACAAAGGGGGGGCACCGTCATGGTGCCCCCCCCTCGTCATGCCATCCTCACCCGATGCGATCAGGGTCGGGCGGGACCTTGGTGCTGGGCGGCCGCGGGGTGGGTGGCCCGATGCGCTTGAGGGTGACCGGCTTGGTGAGGTCGCCGCCCGAGAGCGTCAGGGCCTGGCGGGTCACGCGGAGCGTGTAGATCTCCCATTCCCCGCCCAGCGCGATCCAGATCTTGCCGTCTTTCACGCGCCAGCGCACCGTCTCCCGGCCCCAACTGGCGCTGCTGTCGGCCCGGATGATGACCTCGCGCGGCCCTTCCTTGACGTCGGCGCCGGCGTCGACGCGCCAGGTCCCGGTGATCTCCGACGCCGCGGACTGGGCGCTCAGCAGGGTGCTCGGAAGGATCAGGCAGGCCAAGAGGGTGAACACGCGCACGGGCATCAACTCCGGTCAGGGTCACAGGCGGGGGACGTCCACAATATACCGGGGTGCACAGCGGACGTTGGCATCACTCGTTGCCGCGCAGCGAGGCTTCCCGGACCGCCTTGAACTCCGTCCCGTCCTTCCACGCGGGCCAGCTGTCACCATCCGCCACCTGACGACCGACATGGTAGAGCAGCCGAAGATCCGCAATCGCCCCGGCCATGTCCCATCCCGCGTCCACCTCGTCCTGCGGCTTGTGGTACAGCCGAGCGGTCCAGTCGTCGCGCTTTACCTGCCCGTACCCCGCCGGCTTGCCGATGTAGTCGGTCCCCTCATCCACATAGAGGGCCGGAACGCCCTGCTTGGCAAACTCGAAGTGGTCGGAGCGGTAGAAGAACCCCTTCGACGGCTCGGGATCGGGCGCGAGCACGCGGTCGTACCGCGCGGCGAACTCCGCGAGGATCTCCTCGAGCGTGGTGCTGCCCGAGCCCACCACCACGATGTCGCGGGTCGGACCCCACGCGTTGAGCACATCGACGTTGAGGTTGGCGAGCGTCTTTGCCAGTGGGTACAACGGACGACTGGCGTACCACTTCGAGCCGAGGAGCCCCTGCTCTTCCGCCGTCACGGCCAGAAATACGATGCTCCGCTTCGGGGCACCCTCCGCCACGAAGGCCCGTGCCAACTCGATCAACGCCGCGGTGCCGGAGGCGTTGTCGCGCGCGCCGTTGTAGATCGAGTCGCCATCCACGGCCTCGCCGATCCCGAAGTGGTCCCAGTGCGCGGTGTAGAGGACCACCTCGTCGCGGAGGACCGGATCATTCCCCGGCAGGCGGGCGACAACATTGCTCGAGCGCACGTCACGCACCTGCTGCGTGATCGTGAACGAGGCGGTGCCGCCGAGTGGCACCGGGCGGAAGTCCGCGCGCGTCGCGGCCCGCTTGAGGGCTTCGAAGTCCTGCCCTGCCGCGTTCAGGAGCTCGCGCGCTTTCGGCGCGGTGATCCATCCCTCCACGGCTGCGCGACCGAGGTTGCCGTCGGCGGACCGGGTATCCATCCGCTCACCACTCCAGCCACCCCGTACCACCTCCCATGGATACCCCGCCGGGCCATCTTCGTGGATGATGATCGCTCCGGCTGCCCCGCGCTCGGCGGCGATCTCGTACTTGTACGTCCAGCGTCCGTAGTAGGTCATCGCATCACCGCGGAAGCTCGCCGCGTCGAGGCGCGTCGAGTCGGCGGCATCGGGGACGGCCGGATCATTCACGAGCATGACAATCGTCTTGCCGCGCACATCCACGTCCTTGTAGTCGTCCCAGCCGAACTCGGGCGCGACCACACCATAGCCGACGAAGACCAGTTCGCTCTCGGTCACGCGCACCGCAGGGGTGACATGCCGCGAGACCGCGACGTAGTCCTCGCGGAGGATCAGCGGCAGCGAACGACCGTTCACGGTGAATCGTGCGGTTGGCATGCCGGTGATCCCGACGAGGTCCACGTCCTGCACCCAGGTGCCATCCGGGTTGCCCGGCTCGAGGCCGGCGGCAGCGAACTGGGTGCGCAGGAAGGCGATGGTCTTCGTCTCGCCGTCCGTACCGGGAGCCCGGCCGAGGAGGGAGTCGCTGGCCAAGACGGTGATGTCCGCGAGGAGGCGATCGCCGTCGAGCTGGGGCACACCGAGCGTGTCCTTGGCGCAGGCGGTGGCGAGGGCGAGGGCAAGGAACGGCAGCAGGCGACGCATCTGGGCTCCGTGGGGCGTGGTGGGGTGCCGTGGAATCAACCACGCCCAGCCCGGAAGGGCAAACGAGCGCATCGCGGCTCCCGTGCCTATCATCCGAGGCGTCGCCATTACCGCCTTCCTCCCACGTTCGAAGGAGTTCCATGCTCTGGATCATCGCGGGAACGGTACTCGTCACCGGCGTGCTCGTCGTCATTGGGATGAATTTCCTGACACCCGAGAAGCAGCTCGAACGCACCGTAGCGCATCGGCACGGCACCGCTGACCCCCAGTTCGAGCGCGAAATGTCGGTCGCGCTCGGCCCGACGATCTTCCCCGGCAACCGGATCGAGGCGCTGCACAACGGGGTCGCGATCTTTCCCGCGATGCTGGAGGCGATCTCCGCCGCGCGGCACTCGATCACGTTTGAAACCTTCATCTATTGGTCGGGGGAGATTGGGGAGGCCTTCGCGGACGCGTTTGCCGAGCGCGCCGAGGCGGGGGTGCAGGTGCACGTCACGGTGGACTGGGTCGGCAGCCTCAAGATGAAGGAGGCCCTGTTCAACCGCATGGCGCGCTCCGGCGTGCGCGTCCGACGCTATCGTCCGCTGCGGTGGTACAACCTGGGCCGGATGAACAACCGCTCCCACCGCAAACTGCTGGTGGTGGACGGACGCATCGGGTTCACCGGGGGCGTCGGGATCGCGGATTCCTGGTTGGGCAACGCGGAGGACCCGGAGCACTGGCGCGACACGCACTACCGGATCGAGGGTCCCGTCGTCGCGCAGCTCCAGGCAGCCTATACCGACAACTGGATCAAGATGACCGGGGAGGTGTTGAGCGGCGCCTCCTACTACCCCCCGCTCGAGCCGGTGGGTCCGAGCCGCGCGCAGATGTTCCTGGCCTCCCCGGCTGGCGGTGGCGAGAGCATGCACCTGATGTACCTGGTGACGATCGCGTCCGCCGAGCGGTCCATCGACCTCGCGGCATCATACTTCATCCCGGATGCGCTGCTGGTCCAGTCGCTGGTCGCTGCCCGTGGTCGGGGGGTCCGGGTGCGCATCCTGGTCCCGGGACCGCACACCGATTCCAGCTCGGTCCGCGTTGCCAGCAAACGCGAGTGGGGCCCGTTGCTGCGGGCGGGCGTCGAGGTGTACGTCTACCAGCCGACGATGCTCCACACCAAGTTGCTGGTCGTAGACGAGGTGATGGTCTCGGTCGGGTCGACCAACGCCGACCCGCGCTCGTTTCGGCTCAATGACGAGGCGTCACTCAACATCTACGACCCGGACTTCGCCCGCCGGATGATCGCAGTGTTCGAGCGGGACCTGGAGCCGACCACCCGCTACACACTGGTGATGTGGCAGCAGCGGCCGTGGCAGGAGCGGTTCGCGGAAACGGTCGTCCTGCCGATCAAGTCGCAACTGTAGGGGAATGCCAACGGCCACCCCGAGAGGTGGCCGTGGTGTCCTGCAGTCCGCGGGCTGACGCCCGCGGCTGATTGGTTCCGGCTGGAGAGCCCTCGCACGCTGCGCGTGCTCGGGAGACTGACCCGCTATCGGCGGATCAGTACATCCCGCCCATGCCGCCGCCACCCGGCATCGACGGCGCGGCGCCCTTCTCTTCCTTCTTCTCCACGATCACGCACTCGGTCGTGAGCAGGAGCCCCGCGATCGAGGCCGCGTTCTGCAGCGCCGTGCGGGTGACCTTGGTCGGGTCGATGACACCGGCCTTGACCAGGTCCTCGTACTCGTCCGTCGCGGCGTTGTAGCCGAAGCCCTTGTCCTTGGACGCCTTGACCTTGGCAACCACGATCGAGCCCTCAACGCCGGCGTTCGACGCGATCGCGCGGATCGGCGATTCGATGGCGCGACGGATGATGTCGACGCCGATCTTCTCGTCGCCGGTGCCCTTGATCTTGTCGAGCACGTGCTGGACGCGGATGAGCGCCACGCCACCACCGGGGACGATCCCCTCCTCGACCGCGGCCCGGGTCGCGTGCAGTGCGTCCTCGACGCGTGCCTTCTTCTCCTTCATCTCGGTCTCGGTCGCGGCGCCGACATGAATGACGGCCACGCCACCGGCGAGCTTCGCCAGGCGCTCCTGCAGCTTCTCGCGGTCATAGTCCGAGGTGCTCTTGTCGATCGCGCCACGGATCTCGGCGATGCGGCCCTTGTTGTCGTCGGACTTGCCCTTGCCGTCAACGACGGTGGTGTTGTCCTTGTCGATCACGATCCGCTTGGCCTGCCCGAGGTCGGCGAGCGTCGCGTTCTCGAGCTTGAAGCCGACTTCCTCGCTGATGACGTTGCCGCCGGTCAGCACGGCGATGTCACGGAGCATCTCCTTGCGGCGATCCCCGAAGCCCGGCGCCTTGACGGCGGCGACCTTCAGCGTGCCCCGGAGCTTGTTCACGACCAGCGTCGCGAGCGCCTCGCCCTCGATGTCCTCGGCGATGATCACGAGCGGCTTGCCCGACTGGGCCACCTTCTCGAGCACCGGGAGGAGGTCCTTCATCGCCGAGATCTTCTTGTCGTGGATGAGGATGTACGGCGAGTCCATCGAGGCTTCCATTGCCTCGGGATCGGTCACAAAGTACGGCGAGAGGTAGCCGCGGTCGAACTGCATGCCGTCGACCGTCTCGAGGGTGGTCTCGAGGCCCTTCGCCTCCTCGACCGTGATCACGCCCACCTTGCCGACCTTCTCCATCGCCTCGGCGATCAGCTTGCCGATCTCCGGGTCGCTGTTGGCCGAGATGGTGCCGACCTGGGCGATGTCCTTCTTGCCGTTGGTCGGGACCGAGAGGTCCTTCAGTGCCGCGACGAGGGCCTCGACGGCCTTGTCGATGCCGCGCTTGAGCTCCATCGGGTTCGAGCCGGCGGTGACGTTCTTCAGCCCTTCCTTGAAGATCGCCTGCGCCAGCACGGTCGCGGTCGTGGTGCCGTCGCCGGCGAGATCGGACGTCTTGGTCGCGACCTCCTTGACCATCTGCGCGCCCATGTTCTCGACCGGGTCGGAGAGTTCGATTTCCTTCGCCACCGTGACGCCGTCCTTGGTGACGGTCGGCGAGCCGAACTTCTTGTCGATCACGACATTGCGGCCCTTCGGGCCGAGGGTGACCTTCACCGCCTCGGCGAGGGCATCGACACCCTTCTTGAGCTTCGCGCGCGCGTCAACGTCGAAGATGAGATCCTTTGCTGCCATTGCGTCAAACTCCAATCAGGTGGTAAGAAATCAGCCGAGCTTCGCGAGGACGTCCGACGCCTTGATGATGATCACTTCGTCACCACCCGCCGTGTACGGCGTCCCGCTGTACTTCCCGTAAATCACCTTGTCGCCGACCTTGAGATCCATCGGCACCCGCGCACCCTTTTCGACCCGACCCGGCCCGACGGCGATGACTTCGCCCATCGTCGGCTTTTCCTTGGCGGTGTCCGGGATGTACAGGCCGCCGCGCATTGACTCGGCCTCATCCGTGGGAAGGATCACAACACGATCCTCGAGCGGGGTGATCTTGAGCTTTGACTTGGTCTTCGTGGCCGCCATCTGTCCGTGCCTCCGAACTCCAACGAGTTGTTGAGGGTGAACTACTGTCAGGAACAATTGGCACTCAGAATGTTCGAGTGCCAGCGGTCCAAACTTGCCCCTGCGGACACGGCAAGTCAAGACACGACAACCCCTTGGCAATCGGCGTACCTGAGTGCCAAGCCAGAATGGCCGAGTCCCCATGGGGTGGATGGGTCGTTTTGACCGGTCACCATCCCCCGATCGCGGACCGGTGGCGTCGACCTGCCAACTCGACACGCGACGCGCCCCCCGCTGGGCCGCCGAGGGGTGGCGCCTGCGGGGGGCAACGCGATGACGCGTGGCGATGGGGTGGCGTGCGCCGTGCGGTGGTGGTGCGGCTACTCGATCACGCGCCGCACGCCGACCCAGCGACGGAGCCAGTAGCGCCCGTCCGGGTCGTCCTCAGCGAGACGCGACACGCGCACCCCCCGCGAGGCGGAGTGGATGAAGCGGCCCTCACCCACGTAGAGTCCGACATGGGTGACCGCATCGCCGCGATCAGCGAAGGTCAGGATGTCCCCTGGCAGCAGGGCATCGAACTCCCGGCGGATCGCGATGCCCGCCTCCGCCTGCCCCGACGACGTGCGCGGCAGCCGGATCCCGGCCTGACCGTAGGCGTACTGGATCAGCCCCGAACAGTCATAGCCACCCGAGCCGTCCCCCGTCCCGCCCCACACGTAGGGCTGCCCCATCTGCTCCACCGCGGTGGAGACGACGGTGCCGAGCACCCGGGCCTTTTCTTCCGGGATGCCGAGTGCCCGCAGCCGTTCGGTGGTGGGCCGTGGAATCCACAGCCCCGCCGTCTCCTCGCCGGTGGCGCGGCCCCCGCGACTCGGCCGGCGCCAGCCGAGGGTGAGCCCGACCTCGAGCCCGTCGCGACCCTCCACCGTGAGCTTGCGCCACCGCCCCTCGAGGGTGCCGCGCACCGGGCCGAGCACCACCAGCGGCAATCGTAGCCCGACCGACGGCCCGTACCAGAGGCGATCCTGATCCTTCAAGCCGACACCCACCGCCCCCCCGACAAAGACCGTCGGAAGGCGGCGCGCCCCGTCGAACACGGTGAAGTCCATCCCGACGCCGTAGAGCGATCCGGCGCCGGGTCGGGAACCGGGGAGCAACTGCGCGGACAGGTCCACCCCGAGGGGGCCAATGAGCGCCCGCTGGAAGGTCAGCCGCCAGCTTCCCTCATCGGGCGTTCCTGCGAGGACCCGCCCGGCAGTGAGAAAGACTCCGTCCTGCGCGGCGAGGGGCGACGTCGCGGCGAGGATCAGTACGATCAGGTGACGCGCACGGGGGGTCACGGTCGGGGCTCGTCTTCCGCTGAGGGCGGCACGAATTCGTCGAGGGCGGCTTCGGTAGGGACGCCATCGGGGGTGACCGCCAACGCGTCCTGGAGCTCGGGGGTACTGCGCACCAGTCGGAGCCAGAGCCAGAGGCCGAGGCTCGCGCCGGCGAGCGCCCCGATGCCGGTGGCGACGAGCCCTGAGGTGGGGGAAAGCGTGGGGGCGACCATCGCCCCGATGGTCGCCCCGAGGGCCGCCGCGAGGGTGGCGGCGATTGGCGTCAGCAACCAACCGGCGATGCGCAGCAGGAGGTGGACAACCGTGCGCAGCACGTCGGCCGCCGTCAGCTCCGCGCGGTCCCCAGGCTGCTCAGCCCGGTCCCGAGCGCGAGGGCAGGCAGGACGGCGACGGCGAAGGTCGGCACGTTCCAGCCGGCGCCCGGGAAACCCACCACGGCAGCGATCGCTCCGCAGGCAGCGGTCAGCACCACCACGAGGCCCAGGAGGCCGCCGATGGAGGCGGTGCCGCGCTTGGCCGCTTGGTTGGCCATGATGAAGGCCCCCATCCAGGCGAGGTAGCAGCCCACCATCCACCACACGGGGTGGTACCACCAGTTGGAGTGGCCGCCAATCTCGCGCCAGCGGTTGGTGTAGGTGCCCAGCGGCTGGAGGATGGCGACGTCCAGGATCAGGAACATGACGGTGGCGCCGAGACCGATGGCGGCGGCCCCACTGATCCCCTCGATGGTCCGGGCCCGGGTCCAGAGCCCGGGCAGCACGATCGTGAGGGCGGCGCCGACCGCCACCACCGCACCGGTCAGGGCCGCATCCGCGGTCCCCGTGAGTGCCTTGTTGATCACGGAGACGGCGAAGACCGCAACGGCCTGGACGACGCCCAGGATCGCCGCGCCACGGAGGATGATCGGCAGATCGGTCGTGTCGGTCGTGCTGCCGAGGGGAACCGCAGTGGCCATCGGATGACTCTCCATCGAGGGAAGCTGAGAACCTGCCAAACCTAGTGACGGAACCGTGGGGCGGCCAAGACCCACCGCGATCAGGCCAGCCACGCCATCAGGATCGCGACGTCGGTGAGGGCCCATGCGACCAGCGCATGGTACATCCCCCGCTGATGCTCGGCCATCGCCCACGAGCGTCCCCGCTGGTACCACGGGGCGAGCACGGCGATCCATGCGAGCCCCGTGATCCCGAGGGCCGCCCAACGCAAAGGCGCTGCGCGGTCCCATCCCGCCAGGGCGCCCGCCACGGCGAACATGCCGAAGGCGAGGCCAGCACTGGCGCTCG